>NZ_CP130610.1:3339774-3643390 GCF_030544485.1 Halomonas sp. HAL1 | reverse complement strand
GTTGGTAATACGCATCTCCACGCCAGGTAGCGGCATACCCACGGTGCCTGCTCGGCGGGCGCCTTCATATGGGTTGGAGAGGTTCATATTGGTTTCGGTCATGCCGTAGCGCTCAAGAATTGCATGATCGGTTTTGGCTTCAAACGCCTCGTGGGTCTCGGCGGTGAGCGGGGCAGAGCCGGAGACGAACAGCCGCATGTTGGCGGTAACGTCAGGCGTCAGGCGCTCATCCTGAACCAAGCGCGTATAGAAGGTAGGAACGCCCATCATCACAGTGCCACGGGGCAACTCTTTAAAAATGACATCGGCATCAAACTTCGGCAGGAACAGCATGCTGGCGCCTGCCATCAGAGTGACATTGCAGGCAACAAACAGACCGTGGGTATGGAAGATCGGCAGCGCGTGGATTAGCCGGTCATCGGCGCTGAAGTGCCAGGCTGTTACCAAGGTTTCAGCATTGGAGGCGAGGTTCTTGTGCGTCAGCATGGCGCCTTTGGAGCGCCCGGTGGTGCCGGATGTGTAAAGAATGGCGGCCAGATCGCGTTCGCCCAGTGCCACGATATCCTCCCGTGGCGTTGCTGCGCTGGTAGCTTCCATCAGGCTGCCATCGGCGGCGCTGCCTAGAGTGGCCACGGCCGGGCAGCCGGTTTCAGCGGCAAGCGCTCGCGCTTCCTCTTCTATCTTGGGTCGGCAGACAAACAACGCAGGCTCGGCATCGTTCAAAAAGTAGCGGATTTCATCGCCGGTATAGCCGGTGTTAAGGGGCAAGTAGACCCCGCCAATGCGCAGGCAGGCCAAATAAAGCAGTATCGCTTCAGGGCTTTTGTCCACCTGCACAGCGACACGGTCGCCTTGCTTAACGCCCAGCTCAGTCAACGCACCGGCAAGTTTCGCGCTTATGCTCAGTGCATCGGTGTAACTGTAGCGGCGGCCATCGCGGGTAGTAATAAAATCGGCCTCTGCGCGCTCACGCATTTTGGCAGCAAAGGTTTCAAATAGATTGTGGCTCATTTGGTGGTCTCTCCCTTGGCCAGCTTGCGGGCGCGTCGAGCGAGGTCGCGCACCTCATTGGAGCAGGCAACGGTGCCCTTGGCGGTATAGTTTTCGTGGTTGCGTTCGATATCGTCCAGCACGTACAGGTAGTTGACCATCAAGCCTGCGGCCTGGTTAAAGCCCTTCTCGGAGATATCGCCCAGCCAATTGATACGGTGGAGTTCGGCCCCATTACCAAGGTGGAAACGGGCCACCGGGTTCAGCGGCAGGCCGTGGCGGTTCTTCTCCTCGGCTAAGTAGCGCGCCGCCAACGGGCGAATCGCGGCTTTCAATGGCTCCTCACGGGTTTTGTCTTGATGCCACCCCGGCGTTTCAAGTCCTTTGAGTGACTTACGCAGTGACTCAGGAAGCTGCTCATCATTACGTTGTTCTTGTAACCACTGGGCAAAGCCGGGCACCGGCGAGAGAGTGACGAAGTATTTCAGCTGCGGCAGTTCCTGAGAGAGTTCTTGCACCACTTGCTTGATCAAAAAGTTACCAAAGGAGATGCCGCGCAGACCGGTCTGGCAATTGCTGATACCAAAGAACGCCGCGGTATCAGCGTCTTCAGGTTCGTCGATAGCTTTTTTAGCGCTACTTTCGCCCGCCCTCTCTCCCGATAAAATAGGCTGAATACGGCTGGGCAGTCCCTTGTGCAGGGCGACTTCCACGAAGATCAACGGCTCGTCGCCAATCGCTGGGTGGAAAAAGGCGAAACAGCGGCGATCACGTGCATCCAGCCGCCGACGTAGATCGTCCCAGTCCTGAATTTCGTGTACCGCCTCGTAGCGGATGATCTTCTCAAGAATCGAAGCGGGGGTATTCCAATCAATGCGCTTGAGCATCAAAAAGCCGCGATTGAACCAGGAGCCGAACAGGTGAGCAAAATCGTCGTCAATGGCCTTCAGTTCAGGCTGCTCACGCAGCAATGCCAGCAGATCTTCACGCATTTTAACCAACTCATAGGTACCATCGCTGGCCAGGTTTAAACGCCGGAAAAGTTCCTGGCGCCTAGGTTCGCTGGCTTCAAATAGCCGCTGTAAAGTGGGGTTGTCGCGGGCTTGCCGATACGCCGTATAGGCCGCATCAATAGGGCCTGGGTCGGCGGCAAAGTCTGTTATTAAACGGATAAAGAAACTGTTTTTTTCAGTTGCCGGGAGCCGCTGGTAAATCGCTAAAGCACGGCTTGCCAGCGCAATGCTGGAGGCTTCGCCATCGCTTTCCAGCAGCTTGTGGCACGCTTTGACCAACTGCTGATGGTCGGGCGTCTCTGTCTCGGGATGGCGGCGGCGCAACAAGGCATCACGCTGGGTGATGTTGTTAAACAACTCCTGCAAAAACATCATGTTCATGGTCGAACTCCTTAACTCATGATCAAGTTAGGTAGCCAAAGCGCGATGCCTGGGAAAAGGCACAGCAACAAGATACCCAGCACCATGCACAGCGCGTAGGGCAAGCTCCCCATCAGAATGTCGCGCAGCGAGATATCCGGCGCGATGCCTTTAATAATGAACAGGTTGAGACCCACCGGCGGTGTAATCAGGCCAATCTCCAGGTTGATGGTCAGGATCACCGCAAACCAGTACGGGTCGAAGTTGGCCGCGAGGATGATGGGCAACAAGATCGGGGCAGTCATCACGATCACGGCCACGGGCGGCAGGAAGAAGCCAGCCACTAGCAAAAAGAGGTTGATCACCCCCATCAGCGCCCAGCGGTTAATCTCCAGTCCGGCAATCGCAGCCGCTACGGTTTGGGTGATGAACATGGAGGAGAGTGCGTAGGCAAATACCTCGGCGGTGGCGATCACCAACATGATCATCACGCTTTCACGCAGCGAGTCGCGCATGATCAGCTTGATGGGCCCCAACTGCCACATGCGGTAGATGAGGATCGCTAGCGCTAAGCATAGAAACGCGCCAACGCCCGCCGCCTCGGAAGGTGTGGCCACCCCGCCATAAAGCGCAAACAGGATGCCCGCGACCACGCCTAAGAAAGGGAGAACCCGCACTAATGCTTTCAGGTTGCTATCGACATTCTGCTTAACATTCTCTTTTAGCCGTTCGACGGACTCGGCCATAGGGTTGTTGTATCCACCGGCCATCTTGCAGGCGATCATGGTCCAGATCATGAACAGACCAGCGAGCATGAAGCCCGGCACCACCCCGGCAATAAACAGCCGACCAATCGAGGTTTCGGTGGAAATGCCGTAGATGATCATGGTGACCGACGGCGGAATCAAAATGCCCAGGGTACCGCCCGCGGCAATACACCCTGCTGCCACGCCATCGGGGTAGCCGCGCTTGCGCATTTCGGGAATACCCATTTTGCCAATCGCAGCACAGGTGGCGGGGGATGATCCCGACAGAGCCGCAAAAATGGAACAGGCGCCAATATTGGAAACCGCCAGACCGCCGGGCAGTTTGCCCATCCACAGATCCAGCGAGCGATACAGATCACGCCCGGTGGGGGAGGAGGCCACCGCGGCGCCCATCAAAATAAACATCGGAATGGCGACAAAACCAAACTCTGCGATGCGGTCAAAAAAGGTTTCCCCGAAGTAGGTGAGCTCAGCAAGGCCACGGTCGTAGATCAGTGCCAGCAGCGATACACCGCCCAGGGCGAAAGCGATAGGGGTGCCAATGGCCATCAGAGCAATCAGCGCGATGGCAACGATAATGCCTAACGTGATGGGATCCATAATCAGTTCTCCCCACGCAAAATTTCAGCTATATACTGCAGCGAAAGTAGGGTGGCGCCGACCGCCATAGGCAGTAAGGCGGGCCACAGTGGCGGATTCCATACCGAGCCCGTGGTCCACTCGCCGTGGAGCGCCTCAAAAACATAGACCCAGCTGGCATACGCCAACGCGGCACAAAAACCTAACCCAAACAGCGACGCGATCAAGCGCATGATAGTGCGGGTAATACCGCCTAGCGCATCGGGAACAATCGTGATGGCGACATGGCCGCCAGTCATCAATACATAGGGGCTGCCCATCAACATCGCTGCCGTTACTGAGAAGATGGTGAATTCAGTCTGCCAGCTGGTGCTCATTCCCAGTAAGTAGCGAATAAATACCATCTGACAAATCACGAGTACGCCAGCGATAAACAGGGCGCAGGCCAAGTAGGCGGAAAGCCGCGAGAGTTTGTCCATGACGCGAATGTAGCCGCCAATGATACCCCCTCGCGCAAGGGCATTGTGTGTCGTTGCAGGTGCCATAATTCCCTCGTCAAGCTGGTTATTTCGCCAAGCTAAGCAAGCATCAGTAGAAAACGGCCATCCCGAGCGGAATGGCCGCGCCATTAGGCGATCATGGGTTGCTTACTCGACGGCCAGCGCCGCATCGATAATGGCTTGTCCGTTGGGAACGTTCTCGGCAAAGTTTTTGTAGGAAGTCTCCTTAGCGATATCGAGCCAGGCGTTGTAGTCGTCCTCGCTCATGCTGACTACTTCCACGCCATTCTCTTCGTAGAGGTCGACCATCTCCTGGTCAATGGCGGCGGCCTCTTCCGCAAAGAACGCCTCGGCGGCTTCACCCGCTTCCATCAGGGCTGCTTGCTGCTCTTCGTTGAGCCCTTGCCACACCTGCTCGGAAATAAGAATGGGTTCGTACATGTACCACAGCGCGAAGTCGCCGGGCTCGGTCAAGCACTCAACCTGTTCGTAAAGCCGAAAGGAGATAAACGACATCGATGAGGTATTAGCGGCATCCAGCACGCCGGTTTGCATGGCGGTATACACCTCGGAAGAGGGCATGGAGGCGATGGAGGCACCGGCTGCTTCCAGCATTTGTTCAAACGCAGGCCCGGCGGCGCGGAAGTTCTGACCCTCGACGGTATCAGGCGAGGTAACGCACTGCTCGCTAGAGGCAAAACCGCCCGATAGCCAAGCATCTGCAAGTACCCGAGCGCCGCCTTCGCGAATGACCTCTTTAATCATCTCCATATACTCAGAGTCATTCAGGCGTTGGGCATGTTCCTGATTACGCACCAATCCCGGCATCAGCGTAGCCGAGAACTCCGGGTGGCGGCCGCTAGCGTAATCCAGCGGTAGAGAAGTGATGTCCAGACGACCACGGGCGACGGCGCCCCACTGTTCACGCGCTTTAAACAGCGATTGGCCGGGATAGACTTCAATGGTCAGCCCGACATCTGCATCGGCTACTTCGCGGGCCATCATTTGCACCATTTCATCGCGCACGTCCCCTTGACCACCGGGGAATTGATGCGAAGCTCGCAGTACGGTATCGGCAGAGGCGTGTGACGCCGCGATGGCGAGGCCTAGGGCGGTGGCAGTTGAGATCAAATAGCGTTGCATGTGGCGTCTCCAACAGTTGTTGTTGTGTGTTTGGATGAGCTTTATATGTTTATCAGAAGATCTGATATATATTTCAATAGCGCTTAAATATGCTAATGTCAACTTTATGACAAGTTTAATGGCCTGAAATAAGTCGCGATCCATGGAGGTAAAACATGACGGGCACCAAGCGCTCCAACGCTCAGCGATTAAGGGATTCTCTTGAGGATGACATCATCAATGGCCGCCGTTTGCCGGGAGAGCGCCTGGACCCGGAAGCTTTGGGGCGTGAGTTTCAGGTCTCGCGGACGCCGGTGCGTGAAGCTTTTCAGCAGCTGGTGGCCAGCGGATTGGTCACCGTTTCGCCGAAGAAGGGCACCTTCGTGGCCAAGGTGGGTATTGATCAGTTGATCGAGATGTTCGAGGTGATGGCCGAACTTGAAGGCATGTGCGGCCGTTTAGCGGCTCGCCGAATCACCGAGCCCGAGCTGGCCGCATTACGTGAAGCCCATCAGCGATGCGAAGCGGCGGCCCTAGCCGGTGATAGCGATGAGTATTACTACGAAAACGAAGGTTTTCACGACTGTATCTACACCGCTAGCCATAATGCCTTTTTGGCCAGCGAAGCGCGTCAGCTGAAACAGCGCTTAAAGCCTTATCGGCGCCTGCAGTTACAGGTACGCCAACGGGTAAATAATTCCCTTAGTGAGCACCAAGCCATCGTGGAAGCGATTGAAAAAGGTGATCCTTTGGCTGCACAGCAAGCGCTTAGTGACCATGTACTGATTCAGGGCGAGCGCTTTAGTGACTTCGTTTCCAGCGTCCGCCGTATGGAGGCACCGTTAGAAAGAACGGGCTAATTTTGGCCCGCTGAGGGTTGACCTAGCCCCATGTCCATATCGGTGGGGTAATCGTCCTTGCCGACATAGGGCGCAGCGCTGACACTCTCTCTAATGCTTCGATTCCCCGTTAGCGGAGAGAGACTGTGACTCGCCATGTTGCTCTATTTGCCTACCCCGACTGCCAACTGCTGGATGTCAGCGGCCCCTGGCAGGTGTTTGCCAGCGCCAATGCGTTAAGCCCCCAGCCGCTCTATCAGTTGACTCTGATTGCCGATGCCGTCGGCCCGGTTGTCACCAACGGCGGCCTGGCCGTGCATGCTACCCACACCTACCAGCAACTTACTCGTTTACTGCCACTGGATACGCTATTGGTGGCGGGCGGTAGTGGCGTAATACAGCAGCGTGAGATAGCTACCGTGAAGCAGGTGCTTGGTGAGGTCGCTCCAGAGGTGAGGCGGCTAGGTTCTATCTGCTCCGGGGCATTTTTGTTAGCCGCTGCAGGGTTGCTGGATGGTTGCCGCGTCACTACCCACTGGCGCCATGCACAACAACTGGCTGAGGAGTACCCCGCGCTAAGCGTCGAGCCCGATGCGCTGTATATCGAAAGCAACGGTCGCTATACCAGCGCAGGCGTCACGGCGGGTATTGATCTGGCGCTTTCGCTGGTAGAGGCGGATCACGGTGCTGATCTAGCCGGGCGAGTGGCCCGTGAGTTAGTGGTATTTCTGCAGCGCCCAGGTGGGCAGTCGCAGTTCAGCGAGATACTGCGACACCAGCAGGCGACGGGACCTCTACGTCGCTTACTGGATCAACTTCATGCCGACCCAAGTGTGGATCATGGGCTTGATAGCATGGCCGACCTGATGGCGGTTTCTCCACGCCATTTAACCCGGCTGTTTAGACGCCACCTAAATACGACCCCGGGTGCTTACCTGACCCAACTACGCCTTGAACAAGCGCGCCTGGCGCTGCTCAGCGAACGCGAGCCGGTCTCTCTTGCGCGGCTCGCGCAACGCTGGCGACTGGGCGGCGCGGAGCAGTTGCGTCGCCAGTTTCAACGCTACTACGGTGTGTCACCTTCAGTCTATCGCCAGCGTTTTGCGTCTTCCCATGCCACTTGTCTGCAGGAGAGTGCCTGATGCCTTTGACCGTTACTTTATTATCACTCTGTCAGGCGCTGCTGGTCACCGGCAATGTCTTGCTGATTGCCGTCTCGCCACTGATTGGCGCATCGTTAGCCCCAAGCGCGTCTTGGTCGACCGCTCCGGTTGCCACCCAGTGGCTTGGACTGATGTGTGCGACCATTCCTGCGTCGTTGATCATGGCAAGGTTGGGCCGTAAGCGCGGTTTCATGCTGGGCAACCTCGTTGGTCTGATCGGCGCGTTGGTCGCCGTGCAGGCGCTGATGGGCGAGCGCTTTGGGCTGTTTTTACTGGCAACTTGGTTAATTGGTATCGGCATTGGCTTTGGCCAGCTCTATCGCTTTGCTGCGGTAGAAGCCGCCCCCGCACCCATGCGTGATCGGGCGATTGGCTTGGTAATGGGTGGCGGTGTGCTGGCCGCGTTTGCCGGGCCATGGCTGGCAAGAGTAAGCCGTGAGCTGGGCGAAGTGCCGTTTCTGGGCAGCTTTGTGGGTTTAGCCGCGCTCTACGCGTTGGCCTTGGTGGTGTTGATGCGGACACAACTACCGCCTGCTTCCCGCACCCATGGCGAAGGCATCGCACTACCGCTGGGTAAGATAATGCGGCAGCCTGGGTTTATTGTGGCAGTAAGCGCGGCGATGGTCGGGTACGGCGTGATGAACCTGGCCATGACCGCCACACCACTCGCCATGGCGGGAGCCGGACACCACTTTAACCACGTTTCAATGACCATTCAGTGGCACGTGGTGGCGATGTTTCTGCCCTCGTTCTTTACCGGGCATTTGGCTACCCGTTTCGGAGCTAAGCGGGTCATTGTGGCAGGTTGCTTGCTACTGGTGGCGAGTGCTTTAGTCGCACAATTGGGTATCAGTTTAGCCGGTTTCAATGTGGCGCTGATGTTGCTGGGGCTGGGTTGGAACTTTACTTTTCTGCCCGCCACCGGGCTGCTCACCGAAAGCTATCGCCTGGTGGATAAAGCCCGCACCCAGGCTGCCAACGAGTTTTTAGTGTTTGGCACAGCGGCTATCACTGCGCTGCTCGCTGGGCCCTTGGTCAGCGGCTTAGGCTGGGCGACACTTAACTTGCTGTTGATTCCCGTTGCGTTGGTGCCCCTGGCAGTGCTGGTTTGGCAATACCGAACCAGCCTGGCAAACGCTTAAAAATCCCCCGGCGCGCACTGGAGGCAGGTTAATCCAAGCGCGCGCCATTGGGCGACTACGGCGTCGCGGTCATCCAGCACTAGCCAAGGCGCAAAACCGTCGCTGCGCATACGTTCTAGAAGCGCCTCTTTCACTGTTTCATCATCCACATGGTCATCGCCTTCTGGGCGTAGGTACATGGCATCAAAGGGGATACTATGCCGCTCAAGCCAGCGCAGGGTATGCTCACGGTGGCTGTCCGGCCGACCGCTGCAAATCACGATCTGCTGACCCTGCGCCTTAAGAATGTTGACCAGCTTGGCGATCGCTTCAATCACAGGTGCTTCGGCCATATGGGCAAAGAAGGGCTCCCACTGTTTTTGGCTACCGAGCACCCAGTCGCTAACTTGGTGAGGATGAAATTCGGCTAAGGTGCCGTCGACATCGACAATCACTGCGGACATGCAAAACTCCTTAAAGAGGAAAAGTGGTTTGTACGGGAATCAGTTTTGAAGCGCTGGGAAGTGTAAAGGCGATTGCCTAGAAGACCTTGCCACGCCTTTAATTCGTTATCTCTAAGCTGGGTAAATAGTGGCACCACTTGAGAGGCGTCCATCTGATCGGCTAGCGCCACCAGATGCGAGGCGCGCAGATGCACATTCCAGCGTTGCCAGCTTATTTCCCCTGCCGCTAGCTGAACTTGACGTTCAGGCGTTAAGTAACCGGTATGCAGTAGCCGGTGTTCGGGCCACTGTTGGGGGGAGTCATCGTGATCACTTATCAGCCGCAGCGTGGCATTTTCATCATTTTGTCGTGCCAACACATTGTTGATTGCAGCATCAATACCTGGGCGACGCAGGGCGGCTGGCATTGCCAGCAGGGCGGTGAGGTTGGCGCGTATCTCCGCATCAATCGCGAGCGTTAACCCTCGTGATTTAGCTTCCTCAAGCAGCCACAGCGCCATTTCCAATGCACGGCCGGTGGCAGGCACGGGAAATGCCAAAGGCTGGGTAAAGTGTTTGCTGATTGCTTGAATGCACGCAGGTTGGGGTTGATCAAAACTGCCGTAGGAGGCATCCAGCAGCGCAAGACGCGCTGTTGGTGGTGTATCAAACGGAAACACCAACGATTCAAAGCAGGCATCGCCGCTGTAGAAAACACCCCCTTCCACCGCTAAATGCAGCCAAACACCGCCTAACGAGTGCCCTGCTTGACCGGTGGTGACGGTAATACCTTCCACCTCTATCGAGCCGCGTTCTGGCAGGGGGTGCCATAGCCGGTTCTTGGGCAATGATTTAGCTACCAGCGGCGTGCAATAAAGCGGCACGTTCTCGGCTAACTCGGCCACGCCGCCGATATGATCAATATGGTCGTGGCTAATCAGCACTGCGTCGATATCCAGGTTGTTCGCCCAGGAGATGGTGTCATCCGGGTGGAGCGCGCCGCCTGCATCTAGCAGCAGGCGTTTTCCCTGAGCCTCCACGACTATCGCCGCTGGCCCTTTGGCGCCTAAACCACTGAGAATCTCAATATGGACACTCATTGATCGGGCTCCAGACACCAGCCCTGATGAAGGTCGACGGCAACCTGACTACCCAGGTCAGGGGGGCTGTGATGGTAGGCCAGCAGGGTTTCGCCACTGGGCAAGCGCAGTGTGAGCTCATAGCGCTCGCCGCGAAAAATTACGCTTTCTACCTGAGCGGCAAGCTGGCTATGAGTAGGAGCCGCTGAGGAAGAGGGCGTCGTGCTGATCTGAATATGCTCTGGGCGCACCAGTACCGTTTGAGTGCGCTCGGACTCGATAGCGTTCAGACCACGCATCAAGGAGGAGCCCTCAAGCAATTTTCCAGGATTGCCAGCGGCAACTTTTAATTGGCTGCCCTGACCGATAAATCCCGCTACCCAGGCGGTGCGCGGTTGCCTGTAAAGGGTTTCAGGGGCTCCCCACTGAACCAGTTTGCCCGCTTTCATTACGGCGATTTTGTCTGCCAGCGCCATGGCTTCGGTCTGGTCGTGAGTGACATAGACCAGCGTGGCGCCAGTTCGCTGGTGAAAATCGCGGAAGCTTTGCTCCATGGTGGCGCGTAGGTGGCGATCAAGGTTGGCCAGTGGCTCATCCAGCAGTACCACCGACGGGTCGCTGACCAGGCAGCGCGCCAGGGCGACGCGCTGGCGTTGGCCACCGCTAAGGGCCTGGGGCATGCGGTCGGCGTAGGCATCGAGCTCCACCAGGGCAAGGGCCTGCTGCACCTTTTGGTGATACGCCGCCCCGCGCAGGCCTCGCAGTTTGACCGGGTAGCCCACGTTGTCCGCCACGCTCATATGCGGCCATAGCGCATAGGACTGGAACACCATGGCCATATTGCGCTGCTCTGGAGGCATATGGGTATCGGCACTGGCCAGGGTGCGATTGCCTAATTGAATGCTGCCGTCGTTGATCGTCTCAAAACCTGCCAGCATGCGTAGCATGGTAGTTTTGCCACAGCCGCTGGGGCCGAGCAGGGCGACAAACTCGCCTGGGTTGATCGTCAGCGACAGTGCATCGACTGCCGTCTGCTCGCCAAAGCGTTTGGTGACACGATCGATCGTTAGCCCTGCCATGGGATGACTCCTTTGGGTAAACGCGGTGCCAGCAAGCTGAGTGTCAGCATCAGTGAAGCGACCATGATCACCACCAGCACTGATACCGCTGAGGCCAGCACGCTTTCGCCACCTTCATCGAGATTGAAAATCAGCACGCCGAGAGTTTCATTTCCGGCGCTCCAGAGCAGCGCTGACACGGTCAGTTCGTTGACCGCCAGCAAGAACACCAGCAAGCCGCCTGCGAACAGCGCGGGCGCGACCAGCGGCAAGATGATGCCGCCAAGACGGCTCCAGGGGCCTGCACCCGCGAGCTGAGCCGCCTCTTCAAGGGAAGGATCCAGCTGCGCCAGGCTGGCGGCGACGGGTTTGACGCAAACCACCAAAAACCGCGCCAGATAGGCGATAAAAATCAGTCCCAGGGTGTCGTATAGCGCTACGTTGATAATCGGCAGCGGGCGGACAAATAGCAGGATGCAAGCAATGGCCAATACCACGCCAGGAAGCGCATAGGGTATTTCGATAGCGCTGAGTACCACGCCCCGCCAGCGTTCCGGCAGGCGCTGCAGTCGGTAAGCCAATGGTAGGCTCAGCAGCATCAGCACCCCTGCCGCGCTACCTGCAAGGAGTAGGCTATTGTTGACCGCCCGCCATGTGGCGCCTTGGCGGCCGACCACTTCGGCGTAAGCGTTCAGGGTGGCGGTCTCGGCGTTTAACGGAACGCCCATGGCGGGCACTAGCGAACTGATGACCAGGGCGAGCAGCGGCGCGACCAGGATGATCAATAAGATCCCGACTAATGTAGCGGTGACCAGAGGACGCCAGCGGCCCAGGGTGAAATCGTGGGAGCGTCCACTATGGCCGCCCAGCCCGAAGCGGCTACGGTTCATAAGCTGTTGCTGCAGCGCCACCCCGGCTAGCGCCAATAACCCAATCAGCAGCGACAGGGCGGCCATTTCTGCCAGCACCCCGGTGCCGAAGTTGGCCATACGCTGGTAGATCAGCGTGGGCAGCACGTAATAGCCTGCAGGAATACCCAGCATGGCGGGAATGCCAAAGTTGCCGAGACTCGAGATAAACGCCATCGCGCCCCCGGCAATCATGCCACTACGGGTCACGGGTAGAATAATGTGACCCCATACCTGGGTCTGTTTGGCGCCGCTAATGCGGGCGGCTTCAATAAGCTCACGGGGCAGCGAAAGCAGGCTGGTGCGCAGGGCCAGAAACACCAGTGGTGCGCTCTGGATACCCAGTAATAAGGCGACGCCTTCAGCGGAGTAGAGTGGTTGCGGGCTACCTAGCGGCGGTGCCATGCCAATACTTTTCAGTAGGGGGCTGGCCGGGCCGAATAGCTGCAACCAGCTCAAAGCGGTGACCTGCGGCGGAATCATCATCGGCAGCATAAAGCAGAACACCAGCCACGCTTTTCCGCGCACATTGGTGAGCGTGATGGCAAAGGCGAATAGACTGCCCAGCACCAGAGCGATCAGCATGCCGAGCCCCGAGGTATACAGGCTATGCCAGAGTGCCCGCCAAGTGCTGGCGCTATTGAGCACCTGCCACAGGGGGGACTGGCGGCCTTGGGTAAGGTCGCTCAATGCTTCAATCAGCAGGCGCAGGCTGGGCGCCAGGCTGAGCAGCACAATGGCGATCAGCAGGCTTGAAAGCAGCCAGCGATGCTGGCTGCCGTACTTGTTGTCATAGTTGAGAGCGGGCGTCATGGTTACCCGCCGAAGAGGTCGCTAAAACGCTGTTTGAGTTCTTCTTCCTGCGCCAATGCCTGCTCGGTATCAACCGGCATCAGGGTAATGCTATCGCGCTCGGGGAAGCCTTCCGGTGGAGCAACGTCGTTGTGGGCAGGCAGATAGCCCTGCTGGCTGACCAGCTCCTGGCCTTGCTGGGAAAGCACAAAATCAACAAACTTCTGCGCAGCATCGACATTCTCAGAACCTTCCAAAATGGCGACTGGTTCGGTCACCGCGCTCACGCCTTCTTCCGGGAACACGAATTCGACCGGCGAGCCTTTGGCGGCTTCACGAATTGGTAGGAAGTCCACCACGATGCCGTAGGGCTTGGTACCTGCAGCCACGGCGTTAAAGACGCCACCATTGCCGCCCTGTGCTTCGGTGCGATTGGCTTTCAGAGAGTCGTAGTATTCGGCGCCTAGTTCTGAATTAGCGCTAATCGCCGCCATATGAATCAGCGCAGCGCCGGAGTAGAGCGGGCTGGGCATGGTGACCAACCCTTCGTAGTCAGGCCCCAGCAGATCTTGCCAACTTTGCGGCTGATGCTCGGCGCCGGTGTTATAGACAATCCCTGTGGTGATCAGCTTGGTGCCGTAGTAGTAGCCTTCTGGGTCATACAGGTCAGCGTCATAGGCTTGGCGCTCATCGCTGAGGTAAGGCTGTAAATGACCCTCTTGCTTGAGTGATTCCATGGTCATGCTGTCGGCAATCAGCAGTACGTCGGGGTTGCTCACCCCGGCCGCAAGCTCTGAGCGCAGCCGGGTCATCAAGCGCGTGGTACCGTCGCGTACCCACTCCACTTCAATGTCGGGATAGGCGGCCTCGAAGGCATCAACGGTCTGTTGGGCGTCGCTATTGGGCTGGCTGGTATAGAGCGTTAGCGTTTCGTTCGCCGCTACCTGGGCCGACAGGGAAAAGCTGGCTACCGCAACGGCAGCCGTCAGGGCAGATGTTGGAATAGATAACAGGGGGCGCTTCAACATGGGTAAACCTCCAGTGAGTGAACCCCACCTAAGCTACTGTCATCTGCTTACAACAAAGTGACACTATGCTTTCGTTCAACATTTTATGGCTTTCGTTTACCGCACTTTTTGCTTTCGTTGTGCCGAGAGGGGCTATGCGCCAGTTCGAACGTCGACAACAGCTATTGCAGCGGATCCACTCACAAGGGCGCCAGTCGGTAGACAGCCTGGCAGATGAGTTTGGGGTTTCTGTGCAAACCCTGCGTGGAGATATTCGCCACCTGGCTGATAAGGGCTTGGTGCTGCGCCGCCAAGGTGAGGTGCTGCCGTTTCCCGAGCAGGAAAACATCGGCTACGACCAGCGTCAGATTGTCAATGTGGCGGGTAAACGGCAGATTGCGGCGCGTGCAGCGAGCTTGGTACAGAATCATCAAGCACTTTTTTTAGGCACGGGCACTACGGTTGAACAGTTGGCCGATGCGCTGAGTGATAAGCAAGGTCTGCATATCATGACCAATAACCTGCATGCGCTGATTAAGCTGTGCCAGTTGAAGTGTGAGTTAGTGGTGGCCGGTGGGCGAGTGCGTCGTCGTGACCAGGATGTGATTGGCGGCGATGCCTGGCGATTTTTTCAGCGCTACCGTGCCGACGTGGGGATTGTTTCGGTGGGGGGAATGGATAGCCATGGCCAGCTTTATGACTACAACGACGACGAAGTGATGGCGCGCGAGGCGCTATTAGCCCATGCCGGTTATCGTGTGCTGGTGCTGGATAAAACCAAGTTTGACCTGCCACTACGCTGCGCCGCGGGACAGTTGGGGGATTACGATGCGGTAGTGACCGATGTGCCGCTGCCAGACAAACTACGCAGCCCGTTGGCTGCCCAAGGCGTTCGGTTTCTGGGTTAGGACGAACGCTAACTGTGACAGTATGGGGCAAACGAAGGCGTGCAAAAGAGGAGCGTTATAAATGCTAGACAACCTAAGCCATAGTGCCCTGGCTGGTCAGCTCTGTGGTTTGGTGGCCCTGGTGATATGTGTAGTGGCCTTTGCCAGCAAAAACGATGATCGCCTACTGGTGTTACTGATTTCTGCCAATGTGGCGTTTGCGCTGCAATTTGTCTTTTTCGAGAGCTGGACAGCGGCTGCGCTAACGGTGCTGGTGATAGTAAGGATTGTATTGGCTCGCCGTTACCTGGGAAGTAAAGCCGTGATGGCGGGTGTCTTGCTGGCCAGCAGTATCGCCGCAGCCCTCACATGGCAAAGCTGGGTGGATATGCTGCCGGTGACGGCCATGGTGCTGGGAACCGTTGGCATGTTTCTAATGCGCGGCATTGCCATGCGGGTTTTTCTGGGGCTGGCTGCCCTAGCATGGATGCTGAACAACCTGCTGATTGGCACCATCGGCGGTACTATTGCCGAAGGGCTGATTGTGGTCACCAATATCATTACCATCATTCGGCTGGCGCGCGCCAAACGCAAATACCCTGAGGTATTTGAGGACGGTGAGCAAAACGATCCGCCCGCCTAGCTGCTATGCTAAAAAGAGTTTTACCTTAGCGAGGAGCGCGATGATGGCAGGAGGATGGGCGAAAGATGGCGCCGAACAAGAGCAGATGGAGAGCACGCTGGAGGATGCGGTGCAGCGTGCGCGTAGCCAATTGCCTCGCGGCGAAAGTCTTGAGACTTGTGAGGAGTGTGGCGAACCCATTCCCGAAGCGCGCCGCAAGGCAATTCCAGGCGTTCGGCTCTGCGTGGAATGCCAGAGTGAACTAGATAAAAAGCAGTCGAGCTTTAGTGGCTATAATCGCCGCGGCAGCAAAGATAGCCAGCTACGTTAAAGTGGTGAGCCTGAATAACTAACTTGGCTGGCTTGCCAGTCGACGATGACGCTGCTGGTGACTTAGATAGATTAAGCCGATAGCACCGATGAGCAGCGCCATCGCAATGTAGCGTGACGCATCTAACGGTCGCACGGCATTGCTTAACCAGCCGAAATGATCAATCAGCAGGCTCATCAACAGTTGGCCAGAAATGACCGCTACCGTGGCCGCTGCGGTGCCTACTCGGGGTACGGCAAACACAATTGCCAACATATAGACCACGCCAAACAGGGCGCCGGTTAGCTGCCATTTGGGTACGCTGAAGAGCGTCGCTTGCTGTGCTGGCTCAAAAAAGAACATCAATAAAAAGGTTAGGACGGCGCCGATCACAAAGGTCAGCCAAGAACTCTCGATGACGCCTGCTTTTGCACCCAAACGGCCATTGATGGAGGACTGAGCTGCCAGTACCGCACCGCCGACGAGCAGTAAGATAAAGATAAGAGGGAGTAACATGGTTTAGCTCCTGAATACGTTAGCCGTTACATTAACCACAGGGCGGCAAGAATCATCGCCAAGGCGCCAATACGGTAGCCATCGACTTTACGTTGTTCGCTTCCCAGCCAGCCAAAGTGGTCGATAGCGACGCTGGCCGCTACCTGGCCGCACAAAATCCCCACCATCGTCATTCCAACACCTACCAGCGGCGTCGCAAGCGTTAACACAATGACGTAGACCGGGCCTAAGATGCCGCCCGTCAGTAGCCAGCGCGGCTGCTTAAAAAGGGCTCCCAGCTGTCGTTTAGGCGCAAACACCAGTGCTAGTGAGAGCAGTAGCGCGCCCACCATAAAAATCGACAAGGTGGCCGATAAGTGTCCAACCTGCTCGCCAAGCGGGCCTAGCAAGCCGGCTTCGACCGATAGCCCCATCCCGGCAATTAGCACGCCGAGCAGAATAAGTGCGTGACGCATAGGTGGCTCCGCTAAGTAAAAGAAGCGCGTACTGTAGAGAGTTAGCGTTATTGCTACAATGCGTCAAAACAGCAAAGGACTATTGCATTTTGGACAACTCGCTTCGCCTGTTAGCGTTACGCCTTTTTGTGCGAGTGGCCTCAAGTGGCAGCTTTGCTGAAGCCGCGCGCTACTTCGATTTGCCGGCCTCTTCGGTCTCGCGGCATATTGCAGGGTTGGAGCGTTCGCTAGGCCAGCGATTGCTCTACCGTCATACGCGAGCGGTAAGGCTCACCGATGCCGGGGAGCGCTATTATCGGGAGGTAAGAAGCATATTAGAAAGCTTGGATGACGCTACCGAGCAGGTAATCAGCGGCGCTAAGCAACCGCAGGGATTGTTGCGTCTTAATGCACCTGTGGCGTTTGGGCGTCGGCATATCGCGCCTTTATTGGCTAGTTTTCAGCAGGCAAACCCGGCCGTGGAGGTAGAGCTAACGTTGAGCGATGCCTTTATCGACCCGGTACAAGAGGGCGCCGATGTCGTAATACGGGTGGGATCGCTGGGGGATTCAAGCCTAGTGGCCCGGCAACTCGCGACCCAGCGCTTTGTCGCCTGCGCTTCCCCCGCGTATTTAACGCGGTGCGGCGAGCCCCACCATCCTGCACAATTGAGTGACCATAACTGCTTAGTCTATAAAGGAACACGCGGTATTCAGCCTTGGTATTTCCAAGGGGCTGGCAATCCTCAAGCGCAGCGTTATTCGGTAAAAGGCAATTTGCATAGCAACAATGCCGAGAGTCTTGTGGAAGCCGCTCTGCAAGGTCAAGGTATTGTGCTATTTCCCACATGGTTGCTATTCGATGCGCTGCGCGATGGCGGCCTAACGCCCATTTTGGAAACCTATGAAGCCCTAGGCGAAGCGACGCGAGAAGGAATCCATGCTATCTACCCCGAAAACCGCCTGCGCTCGCAGAAAGTGGCCGCCTTTTTAGAGTATTTGTTCGCGGAGATTGGCGAACGGCCCTATTGGGATCACCATTAATAACGATGACGATAGTCCCCTTATTAACTTTTAAACGTTACTCTCTGATAATAAACGTCTTAAAGCCCCCTATTCGGGCCTGAATATATGCAACGTTTTGGTGAGGATTGGCCTGTGGAGATTGACCAACATTACCGCGCGCTCGGCGTCGACACTCTATCCCAACGGCTGGGAGGGGTTGAGGCGGTGGCGAGTCGAGTGGGCGGAGAACCCACTAGCTGGGACATTCTTGAGGTGGGTGACGGCAACCTCAACCTAGTGTTTATCGTCTCCGGTGACTTAGGCAGTGTCGTGGTTAAGCAGGCGCTTCCCTATGTACGCATGGTGGGCGAAAGCTGGCCGCTACCGATTTATCGCGCCCACTTTGAATATTATGCGCTGGTTCGCCAAGCCAAGCGTGCGCCCGGCATTGCCCCCGAGGTGTACTACTTCGACAAACCCCAGGCGCTGTTTGTGATGGAGTACCTTCACCCGCACACGATTTTGCGCCGCAAGTTAATCAACGGTGAGCGAGTTGCCCAGCTTGGCGAAACCATCGGCCAATTCTGCGCACGCACGGCATTTCGTGGCTCGGAGCTTTCGCTGAGCAGCCCGGAGAAAAAAGCGGACGTAGGATTGTTCTCAGGCAATGTGGCGATTCCCGCCATCACCGAGTCGCTGGTGTTTACCGACCCCTATTACGGCGCCGAAATGAACCACCACACCCCGGAACTTTCACCGGTGGTGGACGAGCTGCGCCGCAATGCGCGTCTGAAAGCCAAGGTGCAGCGGTTGTTGATGAAGTTCACCTCGAACACCGAAACCATGCTGCACGGTGATCTGCACTCTGGCTCGATTATGGCCACGGATACTGACGTGCGGGTCATTGACCCTGAGTTCTCCCAATACGGTCCAATGGCCTTTGACTTGGGCATGGCGGTGGCCAACTTCCTAATGGCTTATTTCAGCCAGCCCGCTCATCGCCTAGAAGATGAGCTTGAGGCTTATCAGGCGTGGATATTGGAGGTGATCGAAGCCTGCTTTACCCGTTTTGATGCGGAATTTCGCCACCTTTGGCAAACCGAGCGGACTGGCATTCTATTTCCCAAGTCGCTGTTTGAAGAGCAAGGCAATAGTGCCGACGACGCCTGCGATGCGCTGCTTGAAGAGATCCGCCTGGATGCGCTGGCCTACTGTGGCATCGAAATGCACCGCCGGGTGTTATCGCTGGCCCACAACGCCGACTTCGAAGAGATTAAAGACACCGCGTTACGCGCCAAGCTTGAAGCGCGCAATGTGCTGATGGGACAAACGCTGATCATGGAGCCGGAAGCCTACTGTGCCCTGAACGCGCTGGTGGATTTAGCTAAGGCGTATAACCAGCAAGAGGTGTTGTAAACGGTTTATAGGAGAGTTAGAACGAGCAGGCAGGGCCGGGACAAACCTACACGGGGGCGCTGTGAACCCATCCCTGGGCGCTACTTTCGCCATCCATGGCGAAAGACCCCCGCTACGGTTTGTCCCGGCCCAGGCTAAGTTTTTCCTATAGCCGAGCTATTTAAAGCTGGTCCAAACGATCGAACTTCCCGGCGATATCGCTTTCAGTCCAGTGGGGTACCCAGCCTTCCACGTTGTCGAAGAAACGTAGCGCGGTGAATTCCGGTGCCGGGCCCATATCGAACCAGTGGGGCGTGTTGGCAGGCACGCTGATCAGGTCATTGCGAGAACACAGCACCTGATACACCTTGTTATCGATGTGCAGGCAGAACAGCCCCTGGCCTTTAACGAAGAAACGCACTTCATCTTCGTGGTGGCGATGCTCGTTTAAGAACTTCTGCCGCATGGCGTCCTTCTCAGGGTGCGTGGGCACCATATGCAGCACATCCACGGTCTGATAGCCGCCCTTAGCTTTGACCCGGTCAATATCTTCCTGGTAAAGCGCCAAGATATCTTCCTGGGTGGCATCGTCAGCAATCTCGCCCGGCGCTGCCCAGCGCTCAAACAGCACGCCCACCTTATTTAGCTCAGTGATCATCTGTTCGCCGTCAGTGGTGTCGATCAGGGCATCGTTCGGGTTTGGATCAGCAAATACTTTTAGTTGCGACATCAACAACTCTCCTTAAAAGTGACAGGCGATGAACGTTACAGAACGATCTCATCGAAGCGGGTGACGCATGCATGATGGGTGCCGGCCTGAGTACCTTCACGTACCAGTTGCAGCGTTTGCATGCCCGCCTGCTTGGCGGCATCCAGCTCGTCAACAACGTCCGACAAGAACAGCACCGCATCCGCAGGCAGGTCAAGCTCGGCAACAATACGCTGATAAGCAGTCGCCTCGCGCTTATGACCAATATGGGTATCGAAGTAGCCGCTAAACAGCGGGGTTAAATCGCCCTCATCGCTGTAGCCAAAGAGCAGTTTTTGGGCCTGTACGGAGCCTGACGAATAAACGTAAAGGGCTTTGCCTGCCTCCTTCCACTGGCGCAGTGCAGGTGCTACATCGCTATATAGGTGACCTTTAAAATCGCCACGCTGGTAGCCGTCGGCCCATACCATGCCCTGCAGTGCTTTCAGCGGGGTGACTTTTTGGTCGGTTTCGATCCAGTGCAGCAACTCAGCAATGACAGCTTCCAGCGTGGCAGCAGGGTCACCCATTTCGCTGCGCACGGCGTCGATCTGCTCGGCGACGGCTGGGATTTCTGCGTTAACGCTTAGAAACTCAGGTAACTTATTGTGGGCGTAGGGAAACAGCACCTTATGCACGAAGTTAATGTCCGTGGTGGTGCCTTCAATATCGGTCACAATGGCGCGAACAGTTGGATTACTCATTTAAGGCTACTCATTAAAGACTGCTCATTTAAGACCAGCGACTCTCTTCAAGAACACAGGCTAGTAAAAACTCAATCGCTTCCAAGTGGCGTCGGCAGCTGGCAATGCTATCACCCACGGCATAAATGCCGTGCCCTGCGACCAAAAAGCCCCAGGGCATCGGCCAGCCGAGGCGCACATGCTCGGCCAGTTCTTCCATATTTTGGGAGTTGGGCACGACGGGCAAATGGATGGTCTCGTCGTGAGTAGCGTTGCCCTGTAGCGCTTTTTGCATTTCAAAGCCGCTTAGCTCGACACCCTCTGGAAAGCGCCGCGATAGAACCGTGCTGGCCACGGTGTGAGTGTGGAGCACGCAGTTAATCGAAGCGTCTAAGCGGTAGAGCGCGGCATGCAGATCGCTCTCAGCGCTCGGCTTACCATCCCCTGATAGTACCTTGCCATCCAGGTCGCACAGCAATAGGTCATCGGCCTGAATGCGGGTTTTATCCCGGCCAGAGGCAGTGACTAGGTAGCCAGCCTCGGTGCGGGCGGAAAAATTACCGCCGGTAGCAGGCGTCCAGCCTTGCTGCGCCGCCCATGAAATGGCGGCCAGCAGTTCAGTTTGTAGCGTCATCATAAGGTCTGCGTCGCCTCTTCTATTGGCAGCCATTCTATATGATAAGCTTCGCGGCTGATAAGCCGTGTAGCTGTTCCGATCAAGTGCTCAAGGAGTCCATCGATGCCTCAACTTCAGTCACGCAGTTTGCGGGTCCATGCCGATACGCTTGAGTACTTGGATCAAACTCAGTTGCCGCAAGCTGAAAAGTGGGTGCCCTGTGAATCTCCCGAGGCGTGGCAGGGGGCGGTTAAGAACCTAGCCATTCGTGGCGCACCACTGATTGGTTTGAGCGCTGCTTTCGTGCTGGCGCAGTACGCCGCGCGCCATCCAGAACATGATTGGCAGGAAGTTAGCGATCGCCTGCGCGCCACGCGTCCGACAGCCGTCAATCTAATGTACTGCCTGGATGCCATGGAAGCCTGCTTTGAGCAAGGCGCCAATGCTCTAGCCGAGCGCGCCGCCGCGCTGTTTGCAGAGGATCGTGCGCTGTGCCAACAGATGGCCGAACGGGGCGCTGACTTGCTGAAAATGGGGGATCGTGTGCTCACCCACTGCAACACCGGGGCGCTGGCCACCGCAGGCGTGGGCACTGCAATTGGCGCGCTGGCGGTGGCCACACAGCGCGGCGTAGAGCTTCATGTGTATGTGGATGAAACCCGCCCGCTGCTGCAAGGTGGTCGCTTAACCGCCTGGGAAATGGCTGATCTAGGCATTCCCTACCAGTTAATTACCGACAGTATGGCCGCGAGCCTGATGGCGTTAGGCAAGGTGGATAAAATAATGGTGGGCGCTGACCGTATCTGCGCCAACGGCGATTTCGCCAATAAAGTGGGTACTTATATGCTGGCGGTGGTCGCTCACTACCACCAGGTGCCGTTCTATGTGGTGGCCCCTTACACCACAGTAGATCCTGCCTGCGCCACCGGCGCGGACATTCCTATTGAACAGCGTGATCCCGCTGAGGTGCGCGGCGCCGCAGGCGCGTTTGGTGAGGTCGTGTGGGCGCCCAACAATGCCCCGGTATGGAACCCGGCGTTTGATGTCACCCCCGCCAAGCTCGTCACTGCCTGGGTGTTGGATACCGGCGTATTTGATGCCGCTGCGATCGCACGCGGTGAGCACTGTCAGAGACGGAGCGAAAAATAGGGGCGAAAGTTAATTGTTAGCCCAATAGCGTGAGCTCGTAGACATGGCGGATACGCTGACCATCCCAGTCATACCCGAGATGACGCCCTTGCCTTGTCGCAGAGAGCACGGGAGGTCGTAGCACAGCAGCACACTCCCCCTCCGGGTCCCTAACGCTTGGGTAAACGATGCCAGTCGTTTGCTCCTCCCAGGCTTGTCTACCTAAGGTTTGCCCGGCTGCCCAGCTATCCGTCGTGAGAAGCGTTTGGGCAGCATCCTGCCCACGTAAATCAAGTAGTTGGCCTGTTAAATCCGACAGATAAACACGTTGCTGAAGCATCATGGGCGGTTCGTTTGATTCCCCCATAAAGCGTTCTGCGTGGTAAACGGTTTCGGCAATGGCGGTGGCTTCGGTGAGTGCGCAGTAGTAGGCACCAAAAGTGCCATCGCTAAAACGCGAACCGGTAGCGGGGAAGTGGCAGAAGGCAGCCATGATTGGCGTCCAGCCGGGGCCGTAGCGGCGGTCGTCATCGCGGACTAGATGGATGGCTCCCGCTTCCTCACGAAGCCTTGCGGAGGTTTCACCCTCCAACTCATTAAGTAAGCCCCAGTCATCAGCGTTGCTATTGACGCCTTCGAATAAATCAATCGGTGGGAAACGCGAGGGGATAACGCGGTAACTGGGCCGCCACGTGACATTGCTCAGCGGGAATGTCATGCATGGCCTCCACCACGCGCTGCATCTAAATGCTGGCGAACAACGTAGAGGTCTGAGACTTGCCCATTTAACAGACGCTCCATTGGCGAGTGACCGGCGAAAAGAGGGTTGCTGTTGGATCTCTGCAACCAACTGTTGGCCGCTTCTTTGTTGGGCAACAGTATATGCAGTGCTTTGTAGATGCCGAGAATCAACGACATCCGTTCTAGATGATTAGCATCCAGGCGGGCATTCTCTGGTGCCTGCTTCCAACGCCGATAGGTGGAATCAGGTACTCCCAATAGAAGAGCGGCTTCACTCTCTTTTAACCCCCAGCTGTGTGAAATGCTGGGGTAGGTACGCATCGCTGCGGCCCCCATTTCGCGACGCTTGTCGGCTGTTTTGTGCTGAATAGCCATCTATTTCCCTCCTCACTTATGGTTAGATTACACCAAGTGAGCGATTTTTGAAAATAGCGACCATTTGAGCTTTTTGAGGGCGCGCCGGTTCAGCTGTTTTGCTCGGTTTCCTGATGCGCCAGAATAACGGCTAGAAAGCCCTCGCCGTAATCCGCCAACTTGCGCGCGCCGATGCCTGAAATCGCGCCCAGTGCCTCCATACTCTGGGGCTTCTGCTCGACCAGTTCGGCCAGGGTGGCGTCGTGGAAGATCACGTAGGCAGGCACGCCCTGCGCCTCGGCAAGTTCCTTGCGGTGCTGGCGAAGGGCTTCCCATAGCGCGCCATGGCTCAGAGTGGCTGAGGCGCCTTTGCTTCCCCGTCGGGCAGGGTTTGCTTTGCTTGGCTTGCGCAGGGTGAGGTTCTGCTCGCCTCGCAGCACCGGCTTGGCATTGGCAGTGAGCTTAATGCCGCCGTGTCCTTCCATATCCACGCTCAAAAAGCCGCTGGCAATTAGTTGGCGAAAGAGCGCTTTCCATTCGCTGGCCGTGAGGTCTTGACCAATGCCGAAGGTGCTGAGTTGGTCATGGCCAAAGCGGGTGATACGTTCGTTGCGCTTGCCCAGCAGAACATCCACGAGATAGGTCACGCCGAAACGCTGCTCGGTGCGGTAGACGCACGACAGCGCTTTTTGTGCGGCTACGGTGGCATCCCAGGTCTCGGGTGGGGTAAGGCAGTTGTCGCAATTGCCGCAAGGGTCGTCCAAGTGATCGCCAAAGTAGTGCAAAAGCGCCTGGCGGCGACAGCTGATGATTTCACACAGCCCCAGCATGGCATCTAGCTTTTGCTGCTCGATGCGCTTTTGCTGGTCGGCGGCGCTGGAGCCCTGCTGCATCTGGCGCAAGGTAATCACATCCTGAAGCCCGTAGGCCATCCAGGCATCGGCGGGCAGGCCGTCACGCCCGGCGCGACCGGTCTCTTGGTAGTAGGCTTCAATGCTTTTGGGCAGGTTAAGGTGAGCGACAAAGCGCACGTCCGGCTTGTCGATGCCCATCCCGAAGGCGATGGTGGCGACCACGACCACCCCATCTTCACGTAAAAAGCGGGTCTGATGCTGCTGGCGTTGCTCGGCGGGGAGCCCGGCGTGGTAGGGCAGTGCGGTCAGCCCCTGACGCTCCAGCCAGGCGGCGGTCTCTTCCACCTTGCGCCGGGAGAGGCAGTAGACGATGCCCGCCTCGCCGTCGTGGTGCTCGCGGATAAAGCGCAGCAGCTGTTCCTTGGCGTTACCCTGATTCTCGGCGATATGGTAGCGAATGTTGGGCCGGTCAAAGCCGCTATTATAAAGCGCCGCTTCCTGGAGCTGCAGATGCTCCATGATGTCGTGCCGAGTGGGCACATCGGCGGTGGCGGTGAGGGCGATGCGTGGCACCTGGGGGAAGCGCTGATGCAGATGGGAAAGCTGGCGATACTCCGGGCGGAAATCGTGGCCCCACTGGGAGACGCAGTGGGCTTCATCAATAGCGAACAGCGCGATCTGATTCTGCTCCAAAAGCATCTGCATACGCGGCGTGGCCAGCCGCTCGGGCGCGACATATAAAAGATCCAGTTCGCCCGCCCGCAGGCGGTTCTCTATCTCGACCGCCTCGTGATAATCGAGGCTGGAGTTGAGGTAAGCCGCCCTGACCCCGTTCTGTTCCAGTGCCGCTACCTGGTCCTGCATCAGCGCAATCAGCGGCGAGACCACAATCGCGGTGCCTTCGCGCAACAGCGCCGGGATTTGATAGCACAGCGACTTGCCCCCGCCGGTTGGCATCAGCACCAGCGCATCGCCTCCGGCGATCACATGCTCAATGATAGCCTGCTGCGGGCCGCGAAAGCTGTCGTAGCCGAATACTTCCTGCAGTACCTTGAGGGCTGCCGGGTGTGGGTCGCCGTGCATCAATGCTCTCCTTATCGCGTGCTTGAGGGAGAATTGTCGCACGAAAACTCACGGGGTTTTGCTTAGCGAATCCCGGCGCGCAGGAACGACTGCACAAACTGGCGTTGGAAGAGTAGGAAAGCCACCAGCAAAGGGGCGATACTCAGTAACGTTGCGGCACTCACCGTTGCCCAGTTGACGCCGGTTTCCGGGGCGGAGAAAACGCCTAGCCCGACCGTTAGCGGACGGCTTTCCACCGAGTTAGTGACCACCAATGGCCATAGAAAGTTATTCCAGTGGTGGCTGATCGAAACCAGCCCATAAGCAAGATAAGTCGGCTTGGCCAGCGGTACGTAGACCTTCCATAAGATCTCCATCCAGTTGCAGCCTTCGATCCGAGCAGCGTCTTCCAGCTCCCGGGGAATGGTTTTAAACGTCTGGCGCAGCAGAAAAATACCAAAAGCGCTGGCGACGTAGGGCAGGCCTATGCCGGTAATGGTGTTGATCAGCCCCAGCTCACTGGCAATACGATAATTCTCGACGATCAGCACTTCGGGAAATACGAACAGCTGAATCAGCACCAGCATAAACAGCACGTTTTTACCGGGAATCGGAAAGCGCGCAAAGGCAAACGCCGCCAGAGTACAAACCACAAACTGGGCAAATACAACGCCAGTGACGAGGGCAAAGGTATTCAGGTAGTAGCGTCCAAAAGGTGCCTGAGCCCAGGCATTGGTGAAGTTATCCAGCGTGAGCGGGGCGAAAAGTTCGAAATTCACCATAAATTCGCTGGGGTGGAAGGCGGCCCAAAAGGCGTACAGCAGTGGAAAAATCCAAATAACCGCCAGCAGCCACGCGGCCACCGTTTCCAGCGCTGGAATTGAGAAAAAACGGGAGCGGGGCGCATAGGATGTGGTCGTGTTCATTGGTAGTGCGTCCTGCGATCTAGAATCGTGAACTTAAGCGTGGCGACGACCGCGAGGACCAGCAGAATAACC
Source organism: Halomonas sp. HAL1 (assembly GCF_030544485.1). Taxonomy (NCBI): domain Bacteria; kingdom Pseudomonadati; phylum Pseudomonadota; class Gammaproteobacteria; order Oceanospirillales; family Halomonadaceae; genus Halomonas; species Halomonas sp. HAL1. The sequence continues at coordinate 3,617,297 of NZ_CP130610.1, read as the reverse complement.
ACCGTGATGGTGGCGGCGGTGGTGCGGTCAAAAAACGAAAACGCGTTCTCATAGACGTAATAGAGCAGCAGGTTCGTCGCGTTGTTGGGCCCGCCCTTGGTCAAAATAAACAGGTGATCGACGACTCTGACCGCATTGATTAAGGCGTTAATCAGCACAAACAGCGTGGTGGGCATCAGCAGTGGGAAGGTAACCCGCCAGAAAAAGCTCCAGCGGCTGGTGCCCTCAAGGTCAGAAGCCTCTTTGAGTTCAGGCGCAATACCCTGCAGTGCGGCGAGGTAGAAAATCATAAAAAAACCGGCTTCTTTCCACACCGACATTACGATCACTGATCCCAGAGCCACGCTTGGGTCGCCGAGCCAGTTCACGCCCGAAAAACCTAACGCGCCAAGCAGCTTATTAAATAGGCCAATCTGCGGCGCGTAGAAAAACATCCAAATATTGGCAGCGGCGATCATGGGCAGGATGGTCGGCGTAAAGTAGGCCATGCGGACAACGCCGCGCCCACGCAGTTTTCCGTTAACAAATAGCGCCATGCACAATGCCAGCGCGATAGAAGTCGGAATCGTACCGACGGCGTAGATTAAGTTGTTGCGAGCTACTTTCCAAAACGTCGGGTCATCAAAAAGCACCTGATAATTTTCAAGCCCCACGAACTCGGTGGGTGCACCGCGAAAGCCAGGTAAAAACAGACTGTTGATCACCGTGGCGATGGTGGGCAGGTAAGCGAAGGTGGCCAGCAGTATGGCGGCGGGCAGCAGCAGAAGCGCACCGTAGAGCTGCATTTTGCGGTGGTTGGTGAAGGACATGGTTAAGTACCGCAAGTGGGAAAAGCCGGGGCATGCCCCGGCAAATAGAGATAAATATGACGATTAGCGAGCGTAGCGGCGCAGCACGCCATCGGCTTCTTGCTGCGCTTGACTAAGCGCTTCTTCCGGTGACATCTGGCCAGTTAACGCGGCTTGTACGGCGTTATCCAAAGCACGACGCACGCGGCCACCCTGATACGTGGAAAGCTCAGCAGTGCCATGTTCAAGCTGGTCGCGGGCCACGGCTGCTGGAGCGAACTCTTCCACATAGCTTTTCAGTGCATCGGTTTCATAAGCGGCGGGGCTAACGCCCATATAGCCGGTTTCAATTGACCAGGCCGCGGCGCGCTCGGGATCGGTCATCCAGCGGATAAAGGTCATCGCAGCGCGTTGCTCTTCTTCGCTGGCATCTTCAAAAATGTAGAAGTTGCCGCCACCGGTGGGGCTGCCGCGCTGGGTTTTCATTGGCAGCATAGCAACGCCAAAGTCAAAATCAGCTTCGCTACGTACGGCCGTTAGGTTGCCTGTGGTGTGCCACATCATCGCCGTAGATTGCTCGATAAAGTTTTGGCGCAGCGTGCCCCATTCGATGGTGCCATCGGGCATGGCATCGTGCTCGGTGGCCAGCGACACCCAGTACTCCAGCGCTTCAACGGCGGCGGGGTCGTCAAAATAGACCTCAGTACCATCTTCGCTCATCAGGCGATGGCCGTTCTGAAACGCGAAGGCCTGGAACATCCAGTAGGGGTAGCCGGTGGAAGGCACCATCACACCCCACTGCTCGCCATTGGAGGCTTCTCGCACGGTGGTGGCCATTTCAGCCATCTCTTCCCAGTTCTCAGGGGGCGTTTCGGGATCTAGGCCGGCGGCTTCAAAGGCGTCTTTGTTCCAGAACAGCACGATGGTGGAGCGCTGGAAGGGAATGCCGTAGGTTTTGCCATCTAGCTGGCCGTTTTCCATCAGACCAGGGTAAAAGCTGTCGAGCCACTCTTGCTCTTCATCGGTTTCGACCAGATCATCGAAGGCCACAATGGCGTTCTGCTCAATCAGCTCATAAAGGTCGATTGAAAAAAGAACTGACAATTGCGGCGTATCGCCAGCCTCGATGGCGGACATTGCCCGTACGCGAGTGTCGTCGTAGTTGCCGGCGTAAATCGCTTCCACGTTAATATCCGGGTGTTCGCTTTCGAACTCCTCTACCAGATTATCCACCACGTCGGTGAGCGCACCGCCCACCGACACTGGGTAGTACATGGTGAGATCGACGCTATCAGCGTTGACCTGGGCGGCATTCAACAAGCCCGCTGCCAGGGCCGTCATCGCAAAAGGGATCCGCGAACGCATAAGAGACTCCACAAGTGTCAGGACTGAATCAAGGTTGAAAAGCGATCAGTGTTGGAAAGAGCCCACCGCCGGTGGACGAGGAATGCTGCGGATTGGCGGAGCGAAATCGCTTGGTGGCATATCATCGCGCCGTAGGCCGTTAGCATCGAAAAGGTGTATGTTCTTGGACGCCCAATAGAGACTACATGGCTGGCCGCTCAATAGCGGTTTGCCGCTTAATCGAACGCGCAGGGTATGCGAGCCCACCTCGACATAGGCGATGGTATCTGCCCCCAAGTACTCTTCACTTACTACCTTGGCGGGTACGCCTGGCGACGCCGCTGGCCGTAGCTCAATATCTTCTGGGCGCACGCCCAAGTGTCCACCGGCGGCCTCCATTGGCGCCACCGGCGTGCTCGGCTCACCTTCGATGACGGCGCCAGTCTCACCGGCCACCAACGGCAGCAGATTCATCGCTGGACTACCAATAAAGCTTGCGGCAAAGGCGCTGGCGGGGCGGTTATAAAGTTCGTCGGGCGTACCGTCCTGCACGATTTTGCCGTGCTGCATCAGAATGACGCGATCACCCATACTCATGGCCTCAACTTGATCGTGGGTGACGTAAATCACCGTCATATTTAGGCGACTTTGCAACGCTTTGATTTCTCTGCGCATATCGCTTCGCAGCCGCGCATCCAGATTGGAGAGCGGCTCATCCATTAAGCAAATGGGGTGTTCGGAGATAATTGAGCGCGCCAGTGCCACTCGCTGTCGCTGGCCACCGGAGAGCTGGGCAGGTTTGCGGGCCAGGTAATCGGTGAGATCGACCAGCTCGGCAACCTTGGCGAGCCGTTCGCGCTGTTCGGCTTTGGGTACTTTACGACTGCGCAGGCCAAACACGATGTTGTCGGCAACACTTAAATGCGGGAACAGTGCATAGGACTGAAACACCATGCTCAGCCCACGGTCACCGGGTGGCAGGCGTGTCACATCACGCTCTCCAATATAGATATGCCCGCCGCTGGCCTCTTCCAAGCCTGCGATCATACGCAGCGTGGTAGATTTGCCGCAGCCCGAAGGGCCTAACAGAATGACAAATTGCCCAGGCGTGACGTCGAAGGAGATATCATCGACAGCAGCGGTCGCGTCCCAACGTTTGGTGACGCGTTCCAGGCGGATACGCGATTGGTTTGACATAGCACACACATCACCGGCTGTTGGTTGTTATTGGTTCAGCTTGTGTTGAAGGTGTTGCCGTTGTATGACACTTACATGGATCGTTTATGACAACCGCTGTGTCAAGCAGAAAATCATTTGGCGACTTTAATGCCATAGCGCTGAAGCCTACGCACCACGCTGGACTGGCTGATGCCCAGCCGCTCGGCGATGGCATAGGTACTGGGGTGAGTGGTGCACAGCGCCTCAAGCGTTTCCCGCTCTAAGCGGGCCATATACTGCTTAAGTGTTTCATGAGGCTCAAGCGCGGGTATCGACGTTGCTGGTGACGAGCTCGGCAGGCTGGCATGGTGTTGATCGGTATATGGTTGAGCGGCAGGCACCTCGATTTGATCGGTGGGGCTGGAAAGCCAAGCCCGTTCCAACCAGTTCTCCAACTCACGAACGTTGCCCAGCCATTCGCTGCCCATCAGGGTTGACCAAACGCGGGTGTCGAGAATTTTTTGCCGCCCATAGCGCTGGTTCAGCCGGTTTAAACACGCTTCGACAAGGTCGGGAATATCCTCCCGGCGGTCGCGAAGGGGTGGCAGGGTGACCGGGATGACATTGAGACGGTAGTAAAGATCTAACCGAAACCGCCCAGCCTCAACCTGTTTAGCCAAGTCTTGGTTAGTGGCCACAACCAAGCGAAAGTTGACCTTGCGGGAGCGAGTGTCACCCAGCCGAGTCAGGCTGCCATCTTGAATGACCTTTAACAGTTTGGTTTGCATTAGCAGCGGCAGTTCGCCTATTTCATCCAAAAACAGCGTGCCGCCCTCGGCCTGCTCCAACAGTCCCGCCTTACCTTGCCGCGCCGCACCGCTAAAAGCGCCGGGCTGATAGCCAAACATCTCGGACTCAAACAGATTCTCAGGAATCGCCGCGCAGTTAACGTCAATAAACGGCCCGTCACAGCGCTGGCTCCAGCGGTGTAGCTGTTTGGCAAAGGCGGTTTTACCCACACCCGATTCACCCAGCATCAGCACATTGGCATCTGACGGGGCGACCCGCTTGAGCAGTAGCGCAATTTCACGCATGACGCTGCTGCGCACCTGCAGGTTATCCAGGGCATCATCCAGCGCCTGCTCTTCCGCATCCGGGGCGGCCTGGCTGCGTTTTAAGTGTTCGCTAAAGCGTTTTTGCAGCAGCGCGTATTCGTCCTGCAATAGCTGTAAGTCGGTTAAATCCCGCGAGCGGCTGATAATGCGCTCTAGCTTGCCATTGACGAACACAGGGTAAGCTTCGGCGATGACCCGGCGGCCTGTTCCAGTGACCTGCATTAGCTGCGCTGGTCGGCGGGTGCGCATCACTTCCATGGTGATAGAGGGCTTGAGCACCCCGGCCGCTTGCAGCTGCTGCACACTGCTGGAGAGCAGTTCTTCTCGTGATACCCCGTAAACCGCTTCGGCCCCTGGGCTAATATCGACTATTTGTCCATCGCCACTGACGATAAAGAAGTGATCGTTAGCAGTCTCTACAATGGTTTGCAGCACACGTCTGTCTATTTCACTCACTGCCATCGACTCCCTTCAAATAATTCATTATTGAATCTTTGATTCAATAATGAATTGATTAAGCGTCAAATTGATTCATTTTTGCATCATTTGGCTGGTAATCCCACCGCTTTATAGGGATCTACGACTTGGCATGATCTGTGCAACGCCTATAGGAGATAGCTAATGCTGAAAGTCAGGAAAGTTGCATAGGCTAAATCGTCACAACAAATCCAAGGAGATGTGTATGTCGGAGTTCAACCAGCCGCTGGGCGGCAACACCATGCCGCGCTTTGCAGGCCCCGCCACCATGATGCGCCTGCCTACCCAAGACACCGCTGAAGGTTTAGATGCGGCGTTTATCGGCATTCCCATGGATATCGGTACCTCGAACCGCCCCGGCACGCGCCTCGGGCCGCGCCAGATCCGCGATGAGTCGCGCATGCTGCGCCCCTACAATATGGCAACCCGCGCCGCGCCGTTTGAAAGCCTCCAGGTAGCCGATATTGGCGACGTACCCATCAACACCTTTCACCTGCCGAAAAGTGTCGACATCATCACCGCTTTCTACGACGACGTGCTGAAGCATGACTGCATTCCGATGACCCTGGGCGGCGAGCACACGTTGACCCTGCCAATTCTACGCGCCATGGCCAAAAAGCATGGCCCGGTGGGATTGATTCATATCGATGCCCATGCCGATGTAAACGAGCATATGTTCGGCGAGCCGATTGCCCACGGCACGCCGTTTCGTCGTGCTCAGGAAGAGGGCTTGCTGGCCCACGGTAAGGTCGTGCAAATCGGCCTGCGTGGTACTGGTTACGCCGCTGAGGATTTCGACTGGTGCCGCGATCAAGGTTTCCGCGTTGTTCCCGCTGAGGAGTGCTGGTACCGCTCGCTAGCGCCGTTGATGCAGGAAGTGCGCGAACAGATGGGCGATATTCCGGTATACATCAGTTTCGATATTGATGGTTTGGATCCCTCCGTTGCCCCCGGTACCGGCACGGTAGAGATGGGTGGCCTAACGTCTACTCAGGGATTGGAAATTGTTCGTGGCGCCTTGGGCCTGAATATTGTCGGCTGTGATCTGGTGGAAGTATCCCCGCCCTACGACCCCAGCGGCAACACCGCACTGATGGGCGCCACGCTGCTGTATGAAATGCTCTGCGTCCTGCCGGGCGTGAAGCGTGGCGACTAAGCCGCTCTTAAGACAGTTTTGATTTAAAAGGCGCCGACCTGATAAGGCGCTAATAAAAAGACATATGGCAGGAAGGTCTACTTCCTGCCAGGACGCCGCCAGCCCACCTCCAATAATCACTTCCAATAGGTGAACCCTATGTCGAATAGCAACGTTAAGACCGAAGAGCCGACCTCGTCGGGGCCGATCCCCCAGGCGCATTTACTGAAGTTTATAGTGCCTTCTTTAATTGGGGTTTTGCTGTTTCTCGTCCCTTTTCAATTTGGCGATACCATCAATATTGGTATGGGCCTCATGGCGGAAGGCTTGCAAACGCTATTAGGCTCAGCGCTGCCTGCTATCGCGGTAGTCGTGCTTTGTCTGTCAGTGATAATCACTGTTTATGCCAAACTGGCTGATCCAGCCTGGGCCAAAAAAGGCATGTTGCATGAGATGTTTCATGTTGGGCCGCTGTGGTTGGCTATGCGCGTAATAGGCGCACTGTTTGCGGTGATGACCTATTTCCAGTTTGGGCCTGAATTCGTCACTGCCTCCTTTACCGGTGGCGTCATGCTCAATGATCTTGCGCCGGTGCTCTTAACCTTCTTCTTCTTTGCCGCGCTGTTGCTACCGTTTCTGGTCGAGTTTGGCTTTATGGAGTTTATCGGCAGCATGGTACGCAAGCCGTTCCGGATAATTTTTAACCTGCCGGGACGCAGCGCCATTGATGCCACTGCCTCATGGATGGGGTCGGGTACCGTGGGTGTGCTCATTACCACGCAGCAGTATGAGCAGGGCTATTACAATGGCCGCGAAGCCTCTGTCATTGCTACCAACTTCTCTGTGGTATCCATCGCCTTTGCGCTGTTAGTGACGAGCTTCGTCGATATTAACCACCTATTTGTGCAGTTTTACACGACGGTCGTGGTGGCAGGGTTAATCGCTGCGGTCATTGTGCCGCGAATCCCACCGCTATCGCGCAAGTCCAATGATTACTATGAGCCGGTCGGCTGTCAGTTAAACGAAGAACGTACCGAAAAAGTCGGCCTGTTCCGCTATAGCTTGATTCAAGCCACCAATCGCGCCGCTGGTGCTCCCGGTCCTCGCGAACTAGCACGTTTGGCGCTGCTCAACGTGATGGATATTTTCCTAGGTTTACTACCCTTGGTGTTTGCCATTGGCACGGTGGCGCTCATTCTGGCGGAGTTTACCCCGCTGTTTACATGGCTCTCTTACCCGATGGTACCGGTGCTGGAACTGTTGCGTATTCCAGAGGCAGAAGCGGCAGCACCCGCCACGCTGGTTGGTTTTGCCGATATGTTCCTACCGGCGGTATTAGCGACCAATATTGAAAGCGAGCTCACTCGCTTTGTGATTGCCTGTCTCTCCCTGACCCAGCTGATTTACATGTCTGAAATAGGCGCGCTGCTGCTCAAGTCGAAAATCCCCATCAAACTCTGGGAACTGGTGGCCATCTTTCTGCTGCGTACCGCGATTACGCTGCCCATCATCGCCTTTATGGCCCATACATTTTTCTTCTAAGGGGACTGTAATGAGCGTTGAAGAAGCACGTAAACAACCCGCCATGACCTGTGCAGAGCTACTCATTCGGCTGCTGCGGGAGACTTACGGGGTGAGCGCCCTGTTCGGCATCCCCGGCGTGCATACGATAGAGCTTTATCGTGGTCTGGAAGGCAGCGATGTGCAGCATATAACCCCGCGCCATGAGCAGGGCGCGGGGTTTATGGCCGACGGCTATGCCCGCGCCAGCGGCCAACCGGGGGTATGCCTGATTATCACCGGGCCGGGCATGACTAACATTGCCACCGCCATGGGCCAGGCCCTGGCGGACTCCATCCCCATGCTGGTGATCTCCAGCGTCAACCGCCGCGATACCTTGGGCTTAGGCCAAGGGCGGCTGCACGAGCTGCCCAGCCAACAGCAGATGATCAGCGGCGTGGCGCGGTTTAGCCACACCCTGTTGGATGCCAATACACTGCCCGAGGTGTTGGCCCGCGCCTTCGCCGTTTTCAACGGCGCGCGCCCAGGCCCGGTGCATATTGAAATCCCTATCGATCTGTTTAATGCCCCGGTGGATGTGCCGGCCAGTTGGCAAGCGCCTACGCTTTATCGCGCGGTGCCTGATCCAGAAGGCTTGGTCGAGGCTGCACGCTTGCTTCAAGCGGCGAAACAGCCCCTGGTGCTATTGGGCGGAGGCTGCGCTTCAGCGCCGGAAGCAGCGCGAGCATTGGTAGAAAAGCTCGATGCCCCGACGGTAACGACGATTAATGCCAAAGGGCTGCTAGGCCGCGACCACCCGCTGGATTTGGGCGCCAATGCCGCACTGCCCGCGGTTCGTGAACTAGCCGCCAACGCCGATGTGATTCTGGCGATAGGTACCGAGTTGGGTGAGACCGATTATGACGTCGTTTTTGATGGCGGCTTTCACCTCAACGGCACGCTGATTCGTATCGACCTCGACCCTGAGCAGCTAGTTCGCAATCAGTGCACCACGCTTGGCCTAGTGGGCGATGCAGGGCGAAGTTTGGAGCTTCTGCTTGGTCACTTCCCCGAACCACTGAAGCGTCAAGGCACTGAGCGAACCGCCGCAGCGTTGGGCGCGCTTAATTTGGTAAACGATCCTGCTTTTGCCGACTTTGTGCCGCTTTATAAAAACCTGGCTGATTATCTCCCCGAGGCGATTCTGGTGGGCGACTCCACCGCGCCGGTCTATGCCGGTAACCACTTGGTCAGTCAGCCAGCACCCCGGCGCTATTTCAATGCCTCAACGGGTTACGGCACCTTGGGCTATGGGCTACCGGCGGCGTTGGGTGCCCAACTGGCACGGCCTGATCTGCCCGTGGTGGCTCTCGTTGGTGATGGTGGGGTGATGTTTACCCTCTCGGAAATGGCAACGGCGGTAGAAGAGCGCCTGCCCGTAGTGATTGTGCTTTGGCACAACGCTGGCTACGAAGAGATTCGTCGCTATATGGATGCTAATGGCGTGGCCCGCTTGGGCGTGGATATTCAGGCACCCAACTTTCTCACCCTGGCTGAAGGCTTTGGTTGCCCCGGCATACTGGTAGAAAGCCCCGCCGAGTTTGCCGAGGCGCTCGCCAATCGCGAAGCGAGTGGGCCTTTACTGATCGAAATTGACGCCGCTGCTTGGCAGCGTGCGTGCACATTTTCTGACTAGGATATTTCCATGCAGTCACTCAGCGAGCAGTGTATTAACAATCGCTTTATCAACAAGCAATTTATCAATAACCAGTGGGTCGCTTCAGCGGGCACTCGACTGCTCGATGTGATGAATCCTTACCGCGAAGAGCGCATTGCTCAGGTTACTGCGGGGGATGCCGCGGATGTAAACGCCGCCGTAACGGCGGCCCAGCAGGCGCAGCCTGCTTGGCAGGCGTTGGGCGGTACCGCACGTGCAAACTACCTTGATGGATTTGCCGATGCACTGGAAGCCCGTCGGGAGGCGCTGATGACGCTTTCGGCGACCAATAACGGTAAGCCACTGGCGGAAGCGGGTATTGATCTGGACGATGCGATTGCCTGCTACCGCTACTATGCCAAGCAGGCCAAGGCGCTGGATGCCCGTCAGGGGGAGTTGGTTAATGTGGAAATGGAGGGCGTTGAGGCGCGCACTTACCACGACCCCGCTGGCGTTGTGGGATTAATAACGCCGTGGAATTTCCCGCTGGTCACCAGCGCCTGGAAGCTGGCGCCCGCTTTGGCCGCTGGCTGTACGGTGGTGCTAAAACCTTCGGAAGTGACGCCGCTACCCGAGCAAGTGCTTGCAGAAATTGCGTTAGAGGTTGAGCTACCCGCGGGTGTGCTGAACCTGCTCAATGGCGACGGCGAAGGCATCGGTGCACCGCTCACAAATCACCCTGGCATAGATAAAATCTCTTTTACGGGCAGTAACCGGGTAGGCGAAACGGTGATGCAAGCGGCCAGCGCTCGCACCGCTGGCGTATCGCTGGAACTGGGTGGAAAGTCTCCGATTCTGGTGATGGAAGACGCTGATCCTGCCCAAGCCGCTGACTGGGTAATGGCCGGCATCTACTTCAACGCCGGGCAGATCTGCTCTGCGACCTCTCGTTTATTGGTGCACGAAGACGTAGCAGAAGCACTCTACGCTGCGCTTTCAGAGCGTATGGATGCGATTACGCTGGGCGACCCGCTTGCCGAAGGCACCGACTTAGGCCCGCTGACTAGCGCCAAACAGCGCGACGCGGTGCAGCGCTATCTGGATATTGCTGCGCAGGAAGGTCTTACGGTGGTGCGCGACGGTCAACACCGCACGCTGCCTGCCCAGGGCTACTTCCTGGCACCCACGCTTTATCGCGACGTGCCGCTCGAGAGCCGCCTATGGAAAGAAGAGGTTTTTGGCCCGGTGCTCTGCGCACGCAGCGTGGCAAGTGAAGCCGAAGCCATTCAGCTTGCCAACGACAGCAGCTTTGGCTTGGCGGCAACGGTGATCAGCGGTGACCCTGAGCGGGCAAAACGCATCGGCCGCCAGCTCAAGGCTGGCAGCATCTGGTACAACAGCGAGCAGTTGGTGCTACCCGAAACCGCCTGGGGTGGCTTCAAGCGTAGCGGCATTGGGCGTGAACTTGGCCCCTGGGGGCTAAGTGCTTACCTTGAAGTGAAGCATGTGATTGGGCCTGCCTAACTCTCAGGTTTGAGCATTAGGCGGCATCGCATAACGCCGGGTCGATTTCCCGGCTTTTACCACCTGCCCCGGCACATCGTGGCCGATAAGGTCGGGGAGGGTGGCGGCGATCTCCAGCAGTGCATCCAGATCGACGCCAGTATCAACGCCCATGGACTCAAACATATGCACCAGATCCTCGGTGCATACATTGCCCGTTGCACCCGGAGCAAAGGGGCAGCCGCCCAGCCCGCCTAAGGAGGAATCGAAGCGGCTGATACCCGCCTGCCAAGCCGCCAATGCATTGGCTAAGCCCATTCCGCGCGTGTTGTGGAAGTGCAGCGTGAACGGCGTTTCCGGCCAGCGTTCAAGCACGGTTTCGCACAGGCGTTTGACCTGGGCAGGGTTGGCCATGCCGGTGGTATCGCAGAGTGTGACGCCCTGAATGCCAAGGCCAATCAGCTTTTCAACAAGTTCCAGTACCCGCGCCTCGGGCACCTCGCCTTCAAAGGGGCAGCCAAAGGTCGTGGATAGAGAGGCATTGATAAATACCCCGCTCTCTTTACTGACTTCTACAATCGCCGCGAACTGCTCTAGCGACTGTTCCGGCGTCATGCGCAGATTGGCCAGCCCGTGGCTATTGCTGGCCGACATCACCAGATTGATCTCATCCACCTGGCAGGCGAGCGCCCGCTCGGTGCCCTTGACGTTGGGCACCAGTACGGTGATATCGACCCCTTCCCGGCGCTGAATGCCGGTCACCACTTCAGCGGCATCGCGCAGGTTGGGGATCGCTTTAGGCGATGTGAACGACGTTGCTTCAATACGCCGTAGGCCAGTGGTAGAGAGCGCATCGATCCAGCGGATTTTCTCTTCCGTCGGCACAAACCGCGCTTCAATCTGCAGGCCGTCCCGGGGGGCAACTTCGTTAATCTCGATTTTGGTGGGGCAAGGTGTTACCAACTTCATAAAAAACACTCCCTAAATAATGCCCACTTGGCGCAGCTTGGCGCGGGTTTCGTGATCAATACCCAGCTCATCCAACACGTCGTCGGTATGCTGGCCAAGGGTGGGGCCGCCGTCGCCGATTCGCCCTGGCGTAGCGCTAAGCTTTGGCAATACGCCGGGTACTTTTAGCGGTTCGCCATTAGGCCGTGTAAAGGTTTGAATCATCTCCCGCGCCAAGTAGTGAGGGTCAAAGGCGATATCTTCGGCAGTGTAGGGGTAGCCTGCGGGCACGCGGGCGTCATCCAGTGCCTGTAAAATGGCATCCCGTGGGCGCTCTTCCGTCCACATTTGAATCGCGGCATCAATCATTTCGGCTTGCTGGCTACGCCCATCGTTATGGGCCAGGGCCGGGTCGTTGGCTAAGTCTTCACGGCCAATCACGCCCATCAGGCGCTTGAAGATACTGTCGCCATTGCCGGCAATCAGCACGTAATCGCCGCCTTGGCAGCGGTAGGCATTTGAAGGGGTTATGCCGGGGAGGGCGCTGCCGCTCGGTTCGCGAACCTGGCCGCTGGCATCGAACTCAGGCAGCAGGCTCTCCATCATCGCAAACACCGACTCATACAGCGCGACGTCGATCTCTTGGCCCAGGCCACTGCGGTTGCGCTCTTGGAGTGCCAGCAAGGTACCAATCACGGCATAGAGCGCGGAAAGTGAATCACCAATACTCACGCCAACGCGCACCGAAGGCTCGCCCGGTTGGCCGGTGAGGTAGCGCAGCCCGCCCATGGCTTCACCAATCACGCCAAAACCGGGCTTATCGCGGTAAGGCCCGGTTTGCCCATAGCCGGAAATATGCACCATGATCAGCCGAGGGTTGAGTTTGGAGAGTGCTTCCCAGCCCAGCCCCCAGTTGTCTAGCGTGCCGGGGCGGAAGTTCTCCACTACCACGTCCGCCTCGGCGGCGAGTTGGCGCACCAGCTTTTGGCCCTCTTCACTGCGCAAGTCCAGCGCCACCGAGCGCTTGTTACGGGTCTGGACGTGCCACCAAAGCGAGGTGCCATCCTCTATCATTCGCCATTTGCGAAGTGGGTCGCCGGTGCCTGGCGGTTCGATTTTGATCACATCGGCACCGAATTCCCCCAGCAGTTTGGTGGCGAAAGGCCCCGCAATCAGTTGACCAAGCTCAAGCACTTTCAAGCCTTGGAGCGGAAGCTGGCGGGCTTCGGGAGCATTCATTAAGGCTTTCCTCTATTTGTCGTTATCATCATTTATTGTCAGCATGCGTGAGCCGATCCAGGGCGACAATTAGGCAATCGGTAACAAAGGGTTCGTGGTTAGCGAAGGTGTGCGTTAGCATAATCCGCCTGTCTTATGGGAGTCATGTGTCATGCGCCGCTTCGATTTTGTCACCCTCAAACTGTTTATTTCCGTAGCGGATGAAGGCCGCCTGACCGCCGCTGCCGAGCGAGAGCACTTAGCACTCGCTGCAGTGAGCAAGCGAATAAGCGACCTGGAAGCGCTGGTCGGCACGACGCTGCTGTATCGCCGTCCGCGGGGTGTGGAGCTCACGCCTGCGGGTCAGGCATTTTTGCACCATGCCCGGCGCATTATGGATAACATCGAGCGCCTGCATGCGGAACTCAGCGAGTACGGCGAAGGCGTGCGCGGCCATGTGCGTATCCACTCCAATACCTCGGCGATCATTGCTTTTCTTCCCCAAGATCTCAGCGCTTTCTCCCGGCTTTATCCCGAAATTAAGATCGACCTTCAGGAGCGAGTCAGTAGCGAAATCATTGCCGCCGTCCGTGATGGATTAACCGATATCGGCATTTTCGCCGGGCATGTGGCAGCGCCTGACCTCCAGCAGCTCTCCTATCGACATGACCGACTCGTGTTAATGACGCCCATTGATCACCCCTTGGCTGAGCGTGAAAGCATCGCTTTTAATGAAGCGCTGGCTTTCGACTTTATTGGCTTACAGCAGGACGCCTCGCTGCAATCGCTGTTGAATGAACAAGCTAACCTGGCAGGCAAAGCGCTGCGTATGCGCATTCAGGTACGTAGCTTTGACGCTATTTGCCGGATGATTCACCACGGCATGGGCGTTGGCGTACTCCCTGAGCAGACCATCTATCGTGATCTGGGGGATTTACAGCTCAAAAGCATTCCGCTTAGCGACCCTTGGGCCCAGCGTGAGCTGGTGATTGGCATGCGCCGCTACGCCTCTTTGCATGTCACTGCGCGACACTTGGTAGACCACCTTACCCAGAAGGCGGGCGAGGACTAATTGCAAAAGTCTGCAAATGGCTTCGTGCTTCGTGAAAGCTGGCAAATATCTTGTGGTGGCAAAATGCCTTGAGCAGCGGCGCTGAAGTATGCCTTCACAGCCTATTGAGAGGGCTTTTGAAAGAGCAGCGAAGGCGGTCAGGTATTCATCTTTGGTCGTATGGCCGCAAGCGCCTCGGTTAAAAAGCGCGTCATACCGGCGTTTCTAGCCATCGTATTTAACGAAGTCATCCTTCTTGAACGTCGATTTGAGCCCTTCGGCTGCTTGTTTCAAGATCAGGCAAGCGACATAAAGCTCTTGCCTACAGGAGCTATAAAGAACCACACCCAATAACGACAACCGTAGAGAGTCATCCCATGCGGAAACAATTGCTTGCCACGCTGGCTACCCTAGGAATGCTAACGACGGCGCCGTTCGTTTTAGCTAACCCCATCGAAATTCAAGTCAACAACACCATGAGCGAAGGCGGTTCGGAAAGCGCTGCCGTGGAACGCTTTGCGGAATATTTAGAGGAACAGGCCCCCGGGCGCTTTGAAGTTCGCCCCTTTTTAGCGGGTTCTCTGGGCGGTGAGAATGCCGTGTTGGAACTGCTTAACCTGGGCCAAACCCAGCTATCCCTAACCGGTGGTAACTGGCGTCAACAGTATGCGCCTGAATACGACGCTATTACGGTTCCCTTTGTGTTCACTACCTGGGATGAAGTCGACGCCTATATGGAGAGCCCTTCCGGCCAAGCGCTGGTCGAGAAAGCAGAAAGCCAGGGCGGCCTGAAATATTTTGGCCTGCAGCATCGCGGGCCCCGCCACATGACCGCCAATAAAGAGATACATACCCCAGATGATCTGGATGGCTTCCGCCTGCGCCTGCCTTCGCTGCCGGTATGGCTGGAAGTGTGGGAAGAGATTGGGGCTCAGGTAGTCAACGTACCGGCACCAGAGATTTATCTCGCCATGCAGACCGGCCAGGTCGATGGCCACGAGAACTCGCTCTCCTCGCCTTATACCCGTCGTCTATGGGAAGTGCAGGACTACCTAATCATGACCAGCCATGTGCAGTTTCCGTGGAGCTGGGTAGCTAGTTCTCGCTGGTGGGATGGTCTAGAAGAGGAAGATCAAGCGCTGATCGAAGAAGCCATTGAGGTGGCACGCCAGTATGGTTCAGAGCAAGAACGCGAACTCGACGAGTTCTATCTGGAAGCCCTGCAGGATGAAGGCATGACCGTCATTGAGCCGGATGTTGCGCCTTTCCGCGAGGCAGCGTTACCGGCTATCGATCGTGTCATGGCTGACATGGCCGAGGGCGTTCGTGAAGATGCGCTGGGTAACGACAGCGAGTAAAACGCGCTGAACAGAAATTGCGGCGGCCCATCGGGCCGTCGTTTTTCTTCATTACAAATAAGTTTTCATGTAAGACTAAAAAGCAGTCAGGGTAAGGAGTTCTCCAGTGGAAGACGCGGTAGCGCCCAGCAAGGGGCCAGATCGAATTGCTTTCTATACGCTGCGCGGCGTTACACGCCTGTGCGATGGGGTGGGCGTGGCGCTTATGGCAGCCATTCTGCTGCTGATCGTGGCGGCCGTAATTGCCCGTGACCTGCTGGGGCTGGGGATGCCCTGGACCGAAGAGGTGGCGTCTATGCTGGCGATTTACGCGATTGGCTTCGGGTCGCTATCCGCCTGGGTACGCAGCGAGCATCTGGTGGTCGACCTGTTCAGCCATAAGCTTTCTGGGCTGGGTAAGAATATCCAGTACCGTCTCACTGCGCTGATCTCCTGCGGCTTTTTTGCACTGGCCGCCTGGGGGGCTTGGATCATGTCGGACATGAGCGCCAACAATAAAACCGTCTCGTTAAGTATCAGTTTCAGCTATCTCTATTACGGCATCTTTTTCAGCTTTGTGGGCATGGCACTCATTGCCTTTTGGCAAACGTTGCGCGGCCCGGTGGTGTGGTTGGAAACGTCCCATGAAGAGGAGGTCTCACAACCATGACTGAACTACTGATTTTCGTCGGTGGCTTGTTAGTTCTGATGGCCATTGGCTTGCCCGTGGTGGTCGCCATTGGCGTGACCTCGTTTATCGCGTTATTCGCCACCGGTGCCGGCGGGCTACCCGTCGAGTTACTCCCGCTGCGCATGGTGCAAACCCTCAATAACTTTACCCTGCTGGCGATTCCGCTGTTCATCCTGGCCGCCAATATTATGAATATTGGCTCCACCACCACGCGCATTTTCGATTTCGCTACCGCGCTGGTGGGCTTTACCAAGGGTGGTTTGGGACACGCCAACGTGGTGGCCAGCTCTATCTTTGCCACGATGTCGGGCACCGCGGTGGCCGATGCCGCCGGGCTGGGTAGTATCGAAATCAAGGCGATGAAAGAGCGTGGCTACGAGTTGGGTTACTCAACCGGCATCACTGCCGCCTCCAGCGTAATCGGGCCAATTCTGCCGCCCAGTATCGCGCTCGTTGTTTATGGCTGGCTGGCCAATGTGAGTATTGGTGGGCTGTTTATGGCGGGGCTACTGCCAGGTATCTTGATGGCACTGCTGCTGATGGGAATGACCGTGCTGCTGTCTGCCAGCGGTAGGGTGGTGATGCCTAAACCCACGCCTTTTGACGCCTGCGAAGTTGTCCGCACCGGTAAACGCGCTATTTTGCCTTTGATGATGCCAGCGATTATCGTCGGTGGTATTTGGGGCGGTTTCTTCACGCCCACCGAGGCGGGCGCTATTGCCTCGCTCTACGCGATCATTCTAGGTGGACTGATCTACCGCGATTTGAATTGGAAGGATCTCTATAACGCCTTCAGTCGCACGCTGATGTTCAGTGCAGTTATCTTGCTGATTATTGCGGTCTCCAGCTTTTATGGCTGGATACTGGTGCGCATGGGCATTCCTCAGGCGTTAGCGGGTCAGGTCGCCAGCATCGATATGCCGATGTTTGCGCTGCTACTCTGTTTTGCACTGTTCTTTTTGCTGATCGGCTGCTTTATGTCAGTGATCGAAAGCATCCTGATTTTTACCCCCATTGTGGTGCCCGCAGCGCTAAGCGCCGGATTAGACCCTGTTCACTTCGGTATCGTGATGGTGATCACGCTATCGGTGGGGGTCATTACGCCGCCATTTGGCACGGTGCTGTTTTTAATGGTGGGCATTACACGGCTGCGTTATGGCCAAGTGGTGACCGCGATACTACCGTTCCTGCTGCCGATCATAGCGACCATTTTGCTGTTGATTGCCGTGCCAGGGTTGGCCACTTGGCTGCCAGATATCATGGGGTACTAATTCAGAAGGAACCCGTATGAAAATGCCGCACAACGCGTTTAAGCAACAGCTACTGGCGGGCCAACCCCAAACAGGAATTTGGCTCGGCTTGACCAGTGCTTACACCGCTGAGATTGCCGCCACGGCGGGCTTCGACTGGCTATTGATCGATGCGGAACATTCCCCTAATGATCTAGCTAGCCTGCTTGCTCAGCTGCAGGCGCTGGCCCCCTATCAAAGCCACCCGGTGGTACGTCCACCCACTGGTGATGCGGTGCTGATCAAGCGCTACCTGGATATTGGCGTGCAGAACCTGCTCATCCCCATGGTCGAGACTCCCGAACAAGCGGCTGAACTGGTGGCGGCCACACGCTATCCGCCTCACGGTATTCGTGGGGTTGGTCATGTGCTGGCACGCGCCTCGCGCTGGGGGCAGGCAGAAGATTACCTCTCCCGCGCTGATGATGAAATCTGCCTTATGCTGCAGGTGGAGAGCCCCCAGGCGCTTGCTAACCTGGAGGCTATCGCTGCAGTAGACGGTGTCGATGGGGTGTTTATTGGCCCGGCGGATTTGTCGGCGTCTATGGGGCATCTCGGCAATGCCAACCACCCTGAAGTGACAGAAGCGGTTAGTGACGCCATTAACAAGATACGCGCTGCGGGCAAGGCAGCGGGTATTGTCACGGTGGACGAGCAGGCAGCCCGCGGCTATCTCGCCGCGGGCTGTACCTTCGTTGGTGTCGGGATTGATACGCTGCTTTACGCCAATGCGCTGCGCGGTCTAGCGGGGCGATTCAAGCACGAATGAACCAAATAGTGATGAACCATGCTGGGGATTACTCCCCAGCAGGCAAAATCCTTCCTGGGTTCATCAATCCTTTGGGGTCGAATAGCGCTTTAACGCCGCTGACCATCTCCCGCTCAATCGGCGATAGCCGCGCCAAATAAGGCGCTTGCTTGGTGCGGCCAATGCCATGCTCAGCGCTGATGCTGCCGTGGAAGTCATCCAGCACCTCAAAAAGACGCTCTTCAAGCTCGTGCAGATGGGCTTTCTTATCGCTATCCGCCATTGCCGTGGGCGGTAGGATATTGAAGTGCAGATTGCCGTCGCCTACATGGCCGTAGGCAATAATGTCGCACTCGGGTGACGCCGCCATCACCACCTCGCTTGCCCGGCTCACGAAGTCCGGAATCGCCGAGATGGGTACCGAGATATCGGTGCGCAGATGCTCTCCGCGCCGCCGTTGGCCTTCCAGCATGCTTTCGCGGAACTGCCACAGCTGGGCGGACTGGGTATCGCTAGAGGCTAGCGCGCCATCCAGCACCAGCTCGCGCTCCATGCCGGTTTCCAGCAGCGCTTCCAGCAAGGCACTCAGATCGACTGGCCCCGTGGCAGCGACCTCCATCAGCACGTACCAGGGGTAGGCGTCTCCAAGTGGATCGCGTAGCTCTGGCGTCGCTTCAATCGCCAGCTCTATACAGCGGCGGGGAATCAGCTCGAAAGCCGTTAGCAGATCGCAGCACTCCCGGCGCGCCAAACCATAAAGATCAATCACCGCCTGAACGGAGGGCAGTCCCAGCAGCGCCGTCCGGTTTTGGGTTGGGCGCGGTGATAGTTTTAACACCGCCCCGGTGACGATGCCCAAGGTGCCTTCGCTACCCAGAAACAGCTGCTGAAGGTCGTAACCGCGATTGTCCTTGTGCAACGCATTCAGGCTTTCCCAGATACGTCCGTCGGGGAGCACTACTTCAAGGCCCAGCACCAGCTCGCGCATCATGCCGTAGCGCAACACGTTAAGCCCGCCTGCGTTGGTAGCGATGTTACCGCCAATCTGACAACTTCCTTGAGCCCCTAGCGAGAGGGGAAAGTCGCAATCATGATCAAAGGCGGCCAGCTTAACGTTTTCAAGGATACAGCCCGCGTCTACCGTGATAGTGAAATTGACCGGATCAATGGCCCGCACGCTATTTAAGCGCTCTAAGCTGATTACCAGCTCCTGGCCATTGGCTGCGGGCAAGGCGCCTGCCACTAAGCCGCTATGGCCGCCCTGGGGTGTCATCGCGACACCTTGTGCATAGCAGCGCTTTGCTACCTCGGCGACTTCAGCGGTATTGGCCGGGCGAGCCACGGCCAGCGGCATGCCCAGCGTATCGCCTGCCCAATCGCTCACGTAGCGCGCCATGGCGTCCGGTTCACGCAGTAAACCGCGCTCGCCGAGCAGGCTGGTTAACTCATTTAGAAAGGTGGTGGTGTCGGTCATTAACGCTCTTCCTGCCAGGCTGCACCCTCTGGGAAGCGGTGCTGTGCTTGGGATTCTGCGTGCATGGCAATGCTGTACCCCGGCGCTTCGGGCACCTGATAGCGGCCACGGTTGATGACTACCGGGTCGATAAAGTGCTCGTGAAGGTGATCTACGTACTCCAGTACGCGGCCTTCAAGGCTGCCGGATACCGCAATGTAGTCGAATAGCGAGATATGTTGAGTGTATTCGCATAGCCCTACGCCGCCGCCATGGGGGCAAATCGGTACACCGAATTTAGCGGCCATCAGCACCACGAGGATAACCTCATTTAGCCCGCCCAAGCGTGCGGCATCCAACTGGCAGTAGTCGATGGCATCCGCCTGGAAGAACTGCTTGAACATCACCTTGTTGTGGCAGTGCTCGCCGGTGGCGACGCCGATGGGTGCCACACGGTGGCGGATCTCGGCGTGGCCGAGAATGTCGTCAGGGCTGGTGGGTTCTTCGATCCATAGCGGGTCAAACTCGGCCAGGCGGCGCATTTTGGTGATCGTCTCGTCGACTTCCCACACCTGGTTGGCGTCCATCATCAGCACGTTGTCCCAGCCGATCTCATCGCGCAGCAGCGCTGCACGGCGGGCGTCCTCTTCGATGTCGCCGCCAATTTTCTGTTTGAAGTGCGTCCAGCCTTCGGCCAGCGCTTCACGCGCCAGGCCGCGCACTTTCTCGTCGCTGTAACCCAGCCAGCCTGCGGAGGTGGTGTAGCCGGGGTAGCCATCACTGCGCATTTCGGCTTCTCGTGCCGCTTTGCCGGGGGCTTGGCGGCGTAGCAGGCAGATCGCTTCTTCTGGCGTTAATGCATCCGTCACAAAACGGAAGTCGAGACAGCGCACCAGCTGTTCCGGCGTCATATCCACCAGCAGTTTCCACACCGGCTTGCCTTCTTTTTTCGCCCACATATCCCACACGGCGTTGACGATGGCGGCGGTCGCCAGGTGAATCGCGCCTTTATCGGGGCCAATCCAGCGTAGCTGGCTGTCACCAGTGATTTCCCGCCAGAAGGTGCCCATGTTGTCGGTAATTGAGGAAAGCGTTTTACCTTCAATCAGTGGCGCCAGCGACTGGAGCGCTGTGACCACGATCTCGTTACCGCGGCCAATGGTAAAGGTTAAACCGTGCCCCTCTGGGCTGCCGTCATCGGTGTGTAGGATGACGTAGGCGGCAGAGTAGTCTGGCGCAGCATTCATGGCATCCGAGCCATCCAGCGAACGCGAGGTGGGGAAGCGAATGTCTTGAATGTCGACGCGAGTAATCGTTGTCATTGTGCTCTCCTTGGCGGTGCGATGAGTGGCGTGTTGATTGTCAGTATCAGCGGCGCGCCAAGTGGCGCATCAGTTCGCGAATGCCGTAGGTCCAGGGCGGTAACTGATCGCTGCGGCCTACCCGGTTGACCAAGGCGCCTAGCGAAGGGGTGGCGATAGTGACGCGATCACCCTGGTGGTGGGTAAACCCCTGGCCTTCCCCGTCGCGATCCTGAATCGGCGAGAACATGGTGCCCAGGAACAGCATAAAACCGTCTGGATATTGGTGATGGGCGCCAATGGTTTGCTGCACTAGATCCAGAGGATCGCGGCTAATCTCGCGCATGTCGCTCTCGCCCTGGAGCAAGAAGTCGTCGTCTTCACCCTCGATACGTAGCGATACCTGGCAATTGCGCACGCTGTCGATATCGAAGTGGTCGTCAAATAGACGGATAAACGGGCCGAGTGAGCAGGAGGCGTTGTTATCCTTCGCCTTGCCGAGCAACAGGGCGCTGCGCCCCTCGACGTCGCGCAGATTGACGTCGTTGCCTAAGGTGGCGCCGCGCACCTGGCCGCGGCT
Source organism: Halomonas sp. HAL1 (assembly GCF_030544485.1). Taxonomy (NCBI): domain Bacteria; kingdom Pseudomonadati; phylum Pseudomonadota; class Gammaproteobacteria; order Oceanospirillales; family Halomonadaceae; genus Halomonas; species Halomonas sp. HAL1. The sequence goes on along the minus strand of NZ_CP130610.1, from coordinate 3,596,004 downwards.
ATCGACCGCCAGGACGATTTCCGGCTCGGGGTTATTCCACTGAGAGGAGGGATGCAAACCCACCGGCGTGCCAAAGCCTACTGATGAGAGCGGCTGGGCTTTGGTAAACACCTCCGCATCGGGGCCGATGCCGACTTCCATATATTGTGACCAGCCACCGCGCGCCTGAAGTGCCTTTTTCAGCGACATCGCCTCGTCAGAGCCTGGCTTGATTTTAGAAAGATCTTTGCCTATCAGCGCCTGCAAATCGTCGCGAAGCTCCACCGCCCGCGCCGGGTCGCCGCCCGCTTGCTCTTCGATCACTCGCTCTAACAGGCTGACAGCAAAGGTGACGCCGCACGCTTTTACGGCCTGCACATCACAAGGCGCAAGCAGGTAGGGCGCTTGTGGTTGGGGTAGCTGAGAGTTTTCTAACAGTGCCTCAACACTGCACAGATTGGGGCCTTCCGCCCGCTGCACTACCGCTTGTAGGTCGTCGCGTTCCAGCAGATCAGCCATGGTGGGGCCGAATTCGGTAATGTCGATCACCTGACCGTTGTTGACAGTCACTAGCGCAGGGCCGGGATGGCTGCCTTCCAGCCAAACGCGGCCAACCAGCAGCGCGTTACCCAGGTCGGCGGGAAGTGTGTCCGTCGATGAAAGTGGCTTCATGTGCTTCTCCATTCGTTCTTAGAATTAGTTTGTTAGCAGTGGTAGGCGACTGGCGCTAAACACGCCATCGCCTATCATGTTATAGATGTCGTGTTGTATGACAGGTATGCCAGTTCATGGCTTACTCTAGCGCACCGTTCTATTTCGGGTCGATAGTTAAATCTATCTAGATGAAGACAGTGTCGCTAAGCACAGCTCTCACCATAAAACAAAAAGTGTTAAGGAGAATTTCATGTTAGACGAGTGGAAAGGTAAACGCGTGCTGATCACTGGTGCCAGCCGGGGTATTGGCGCAGCAGTGGCGAAACAGTTGGGGGCGTTGGGAGCGCACGTCGCGGTGCATTATCACAGCAGTGAAGCGCCCGCGGAAGCAGTGGCCAAGGCGATTCGCGATGCGGGTGGGGACGCTTTTACCCTTAAAGCTGACGTTAGCCACACCAGCGAAACCCAAAAACTCGTCGACGATGCCGCCGAGCGTTTGGGCGGTTTAGACCTGTTGATCAATAACGCGGGGGACATGATGGGCCGTGTTGGCTTAGAGGAGATGGACGATGACCAGTATGACCGGGTCATGGATCTCAATGTCCGTTCAGTGATTATGGCCAGCCGGGCGGCGCTGCCGCATTTTCGTCGCGCAGGCGGCGGCAATATTATTCACACCACCTCGATTGCCGCGCGCAATGGCGGTGGGGGCGGTGCTGGCCTGTACGCCTCTGCCAAAGGCTTTGTGAGTACGATTACCCGCAATATGGCTAAGGAGCTGGCGGGAGATAATATCCGCGTTAACGCCGTTGCCCCCGGTACGATTGCCACCGACTTCCATGATCGCCACTCCAGCGATGCTCATCTAAACGCCGCTCGGGCATCGATCCCAATGGGCCGTTTAGGCACGGCGGAAGAGTGTGTGGGTGCGTACGTTTTTCTGGCGACCGATACCCTCAGTGGCTATGTCACGGGTCAAATCATCGAGGTCAACGGCGGGCAGTTAATGCCATGAATAGCTCCCCACGCTGTTATGACATTGCGATCACCATGGGCGATCCTGCCGGTATTGGCCCGGAGATCATTTGCCGCGCCTTGAGTGCCATGTCCGCTGCTGAGCGCGCCACGGCGATGGTCATTGGTGACCCGGTGATTTATCGCCGGGCAGCGGCGAGTATTGGTGCCGCGCTTGAATTCGTGCCACTAGAGCAGGCAGAAAGCGGTAAGGATCATGTGGCGGTCGGTGTGGTCGAGATGCCGGAAGGTGCTGACATTCCCGATGGTCAAATCAGTGCCGGGGCGGGTGATATGGCGTTTCGCTGCGTTCAGAAAGCCGTAGAGTTGATACAGGCGGGGAGAGCGCAGGTGATTGTCACCGCGCCGCTGAACAAGGCGGCGCTGCATGAAGCAGGGCACCATTACGATGGCCACACCGGCATGCTGGCATCGCTGACCGGTGCGCCCTCGTCGTTCATGCTGCTGGCATCTGAGACGCTCTCGACGCTGCATGTTTCCACCCACGTGTCACTACGCGATGCGATCGACCGGGTGACCCCCGAACGCATCATTGCCACCGTTGAGGCGGGGCATGCGCATCTGCTCGCGTTGGGCATGAAGGCTCCGCGCATTGCCGTGGCAGGCCTCAACCCCCACTGTGGCGAAGGGGGTATTTTTGGCGACGAAGATAGCCGCTGTATCGCTCCAGCGGTGGAGCGCTTGCGCGAGCGCGGATTTGATGTGAGCGGGCCTATCTCTGCGGATACGGTGTTTTACCGCGCCTCCAAAGGCGAATTCGATTTGGTGATTGCCCAGTATCACGACCAGGGCCATATCCCCGTCAAGCTGATTGCTTTTGATACCACGGTGAATGTCAGTCTCGGCTTGCCGCTTCAGCGCACCTCGGTGGATCACGGCACCGCCTTTGATATTGCCTGGCAGGGCAAAGCCGATGCCACCAACATGGGATCAGCCATTGCCTACGCCCGGCGGTTAGCCAGTGGCGCCAAGGCATGAACGGCTGCCGATTGGCAATTATTGCCGATGATCTTTCCGGCGCGCTAGACACTGCCGCCCCGTTCGCCGCGCGGGGGGCAGATGCCCGCGTGGTGATCAGCCTGGAGGCTTTAGCAACAACACTGAAGGCATGGCAAGGCCAGTGGCCAGAGGTCATTGCCGTGAATACCGAATCCCGCCATCTGCCATCCGAGGAGGCAGCGCTTCGGGTGAGCGAAACAGTGCGTTTGCTCACGCGAGTAGCGCCGCATCAGTGGTTCAAAAAGGTCGATTCGACCCTGCGTGGTCAGGTAATTGCAGAGTGCATGGCACTGCGAGAAGCGCTTGGTTTTCCCCTGTTGATGGCACCCGCCGTACCGGCCCAGGGGCGAACAGTGCGTCATGCCGAAGTGTGGGTGGATGGCACTCCACTGGCTGATACCACCTATCAAAAGGATGCCCGATCTACGCCCCTGGTCGGCCCGATTGATCTGGCATTTGCCGCCAGCGGTTTGCCGCTACAGCGCTATCAATCTGGACGTGAGGTTCCGCTCCCTAGCGGAGACTGCATCGCCGATGCCGAAAGCGATGAGGCGCTTTCAGCGCTCTATCAGTGCGTGCTGAGTGCTGGCAATCACTGGGCCATGGCGGGTGCAGCGGGGCTGGCAACGGCACTGGCCAAGAACCTTTGCGGATCGACCGATGCTTCTTTTCGCTCGCTAAATAACGTCGAAAATGTGCTTTATGCCGTAGGATCTAGAAGCCCGCGCGCTGCCGAACAGCTCCAGCAACTGCGCCTGCGCTTACCCGCTTTGGCTGTTATTGAGGCCAGTGGTGACACGTATCTCCACTCTGCAATGGGTGTCTGTGCCGTGGTGCCTGGAGAAGATGGAAAAGATGTAGAGCGAACGGCAAGCCAAGTAGCCGAGGCGATGGCTGCCCACGTGGCTGAGATGACGTCTGCTTGGCGAGGCGAGGAATCGAGTTTGCTGCTTTTAACCGGAGGCGATATTGCCATGGCCGTGCTCTCGCAGCAGGGTGTGAGCTACATCAACGTAGAGGCTGAGTGGTCGCCAGGGGTCGCGCTGGGATGTATGGATGGGGACTCGCGGCGGCGGGTGATGACGAAAGCGGGCGGCTTTGGCGATCCACAGCTGCTAGTGCGTTTACATGAACAGCTCACTCCGCCGTCTTAGTAGTCATCAACATGATGAAAACCCTTATCGGGAGGGTTGCGCAATGGTGGGCGACCAACTAGGTTTGAAATAGGGTGGTATGACACGTATATAGCACTATGATCGGTTACGTTGCTACTGCCACTCGCACTATAACCAACAACAAATCCAATGGTTGTGAGGAGTACACGATGAGCCACAAAAGCCAACGCCATATCAAAATGGCCCGCTTGCTGACCGCCACTCTAATCGCTGCAGGCATAGGTTTTACCGCTGCGGCTCAGGCCGCCGAAAATCTGCGCTTCGCCCACGTTTATGAAACCTCTGAGCCCTTCCACAAATGGGCGCTATGGGCCGCTGATGAGATCGAGGAACGAACCGATGGCCGCTACACCATGCAGGTGCATCCTGCCTCATCGTTAGGTAAAGAAGAGGACATTAACGAAGGGCTTGAACTAGGCACTGTGGACGTTATTTATACCGGCACACAGTTTGCTGGACGCGCTTACGGCCCTATCGGCATTGCCGGTGCTGCTTATATGTTCCGCGACTTTGATCACTGGCAGGCCTTTGCCGACAGTGACCTATTCAAGGAGATTTCCCAGGGCTATCAGGATCAAACAGGCAACGTTCCCCTGGCGCTCAACTACTATGGCGAGCGTCATGTCACTTCCAATGAGGCAATCAACGAGCCGGCGGACATGGAAGGCCTGAAGATCCGCGTTCCCAACGCGCCGATGTATATGATGATGCCCGAAGCCGTTGGCGCAAACCCCACCCCCATCGCCTTTGACGAGGTCTATCTAGCACTGCAACAAGGCGTGGTAGACGCACAGGAAAACCCGCTACCTACCATTCGTGCCAAGGCTTTCCACGAAGTGCAGGATTACATCAATCTGACCGGCCATATCACCGACTCGTTAATCACTATTGTCGGCGGCCCACGTTGGAACCAGCTCTCCGAAGAGGATCGTGAAATATTCCGCGAGGTTTTCCAGGAAGCCGCCGAGAACAACACTAAGGATATCCTCAAATCCGAGGAAGAGTTGGTGGCGTGGTTCGAGGAGCAGGGCAACACGGTTAACGAAGTGGATCGCGACATCTTTCGTGAAGCCGTAGTGCCTGCCCACAATGGCGACGCTGCCACGTGGGATGAGGAAACCTACGAGCGTCTTCAGGCTATCGGCCAGTAATCCAACCCTTGGTTAGCAGCACTCCGCTCTTGATCGGGCGGAGTGCCTGGAGCTTGGTGCCATGAATGATACGCGAGAAGACGACGCGCCAATCGGCGATCCCATGATCGATTTTGAATCCGCCTTTGATGATGCTCCGTTTAGGCTAAGTGATTACCGGATTGAAGATTTGGTGACCCTTATCCTCTTTTGGGCGCTGATTTTAGTGGTGTTTGCCCAATTTTTTAGCCGCTACGTAATGGGTGACTCTATTGGATGGACTGAGGAGATAGCCCGCTATTTGCTGATCGGAGTGGGCTTTATGGGTAGCGTGATGGCTGCCCGCAATGGCAGCCATATCATGGTGGAGTTTTTCTACCATTATATGCCTGCGTGGCAAGCCCTTTTGCTGGAGCGGCTCGTTAACCTCGTAAGTCTTAGTTTCTATATAGCGATGGCATGGGTGACTTACCAACTGGCATCCCGCACCAGTAGTTTGATGGTCTCCATCGACCTACCCAAGAGCATTATCTATTTCACCGTGTGCGGGGCGTTTGTACTGATGGCGTTTCGCACCGTGCAGCGGCTTTATTTGAAGTATCGGGATCGTACCAATGATGCGTGAAGGGTGGTTTCCGGTCGTGCCATTTTCATTGAGAGGTTTCCCATGTCCCGAATTTCCTTGATGCGCTGGCAGACGCCACTGGTGTCCCCGCTGCTGGCGGCGTTGGCAGTGTTGGGCTGCGTGATCTTACCGCTGATGGGCTACCATCTTGCTTTTTTGTTTTTCGCGCTATTCACCATGCTGGTGCTGGGCGTGCCGATTGCCATCAGCCTAGCGGGCGCCTGCTTGATGTTTGTGCTGATTACCGGACAAGTCCCCAATATCGTGGTGGCCCATCGCATGATCAACGGCATCGACAGCTTCCCGCTGTTGGCGATTCCGTTCTTTATATTTGCCGGTAGTTTGATGAACAACGGCGGCATTACCGAGCGGATCTTCAATTTCGCCAAGGCCCTAATGGGCTGGATGCGCGGTGGCCTGGGTCACGTCAACGTTGGTGCCAGCATTGTGTTTTCCGGAATGTCGGGGGCTGCTGTGGCGGATGCCGGCGGCCTAGGCATGATTGAAGTCAAGGCGATGAAAGACGCTGGCTACGATGAGGAGTTCGCGGTAGGTATTACCGCTGCTTCCTCTACCATCGGCCCGATTATTCCACCTAGCCTACCCATGGTGATTTACGGCGTGATGGCCTCGGCCTCGGTGGGCCAGCTGTTCGCAGCGGGGCTGATTCCAGGACTGCTGATGGGCGCCATGCTGATGCTGATGATCTTTATTATCTCGCGTCGGCGCGGCTATCAGCGCGACGCGGTGTTCTCGATGCGCGTGCTTGGCCATACCTTCAAACGGGCTTTCTTATCGCTGATGACGCCGATCATTATTGTTGGCGGGATCATCACCGGGGCTTTTACACCCACTGAGGCCGCGGTAGCGGCGGTGTTCTATGCGCTGCTTCTGGGCGTGGTGGTTTACCGCACGTTGACTTGGCGCAAGCTGCTGAAAGTCAGTATGGAAACCATCGAGACCACGGCGGTCATCCTGTTTATTGTCTCCTCAGCATCGATTTTTGCCTGGATCCTCACCAGCAATCAGGTCACCCAGAACGTGATTGCCCTAATGGGCCCCTTTGCTGACAGCAAGTTCGCCGTGCTGATGATGGCCAATATCGTGTTGATTATCGTTGGCTGTTTTATGGAAACCATCGCCGCAATCACTATTCTGGTGCCGGTGCTGCTGCCCATGGCCGTTGCCGTGGGCGTCGACCCGGTTCACTTTGGGGTGATCATGGTGCTCAATTTAATGATAGGGCTGCTAACCCCGCCGGTCGGCATGGTGCTTTATGTGCTTTCCAGGGTCTCTAACGTCAGCTTCGAGCGCTGCATGCGCGGCACCATGCCGTTCCTGATTCCCTTGGTCATCTGCCTGCTATTGGTGACCTTTATTCCGGCGATCTCCATGTGGCTACCCACACTTATTTATCGCTAGGTTGTGCCGGTAACGGATTAATATTAAGACCAGGAGTATCTAACCCATGAGTGATACGTTGCCAGGTACGTTGCAAGAGTTTCGCGTGAACCGTGAAGACCTTAGCCGTTTTATGCAAGCCGCGTTGGCGGCTACGGGAGCTGGTCAGGCATCAGCGGATGCAGTAACCCGAGCCCTTGTCACTGCTTCGCGGATGGGGACCGATAGCCACGGTTTACGGCTGTTGCCCCACTATTTGCAGGCCCTCAAAGGCGGGCGTATTAACGGCGCCCCCAACATGGTGTTTAACCAGCGCCTAGCGGCCACGGGCTTTTTAGATGCGGATGACGGGTTGGGCCACTTGGCGGGATACACCGCTATGGAGCACGCAATGGCGATGGCCGAGACGGTGGGGATGGGCGCCGTCGCGGTGGGCAACTCGTCGCACTTCGGGGCGGCGGGATGCTATGCGTTGGCAGCGGCCGAGCGCGGTTATCTCGGCATGGCGTTCTGCAATTCGGACCCTTTTGTGCTGCTGCATGAGGGCGCCAAGCCCTTTCACGGCACCAACCCCATCGCCTTTGCGGCGCCGGTGGCGGGTGAGGCGCCGTACCTGCTGGATATGGCCACCAGCTCGGTGCCCTGGAATCGCGTGCAGCAGTTCGGTGCGATTGGCCGCGAACTGCCGGATCAAGTCGCGGCGGATGCTGCCGGGCAGGTAAGCCGCGTTCCTAGCGAAGTGGCTGCACTGTTGCCGCTGGGCGGCAGCGGCTTCGGCTTCAAGGGCGCGGGATTGGGTGGCATCGTGGAGGTTCTGAGTTCGATGCTGTCGGGCATGCAGCATGGCTTCAAGCTGCTGCCCATGGGCGGGCCAGACATGTCGACGCCACGCGGGGTAGGGCATTTCTTCCTGGTCATGAAGCCAGATGCGTTCGTGGAGGCGGGCACCTTTGCGCACGGAATGGCCGAGTACCTAGCCGACCTGCGTGCCCAGCCTGCTGCACCCAATGCCCAGGTAATGGCGCCTGGGGATCGTGAATGGCGCTGCCAGGCCCAGCGCGACGCCGAAGGCATTCCGCTTGATTCTGCCAATCAAATACTCTATGCCGAGATCGCCGAGCAGTACCAAATAACGCCGCTCTCTCAGCTGGTTTGAAGGATAATGACGAGAAATGCAGTAAAATGGCGGCGAATTCCAGGTTAACCAGGGGTGACTGCCTATGAGCAGATACCGGATCGAGCGTAAAACGCTGTCCGAACAGGTCGCCGAACAGCTTGAGGCCGAGATTCTCGAGGGGCGGCTGAGTGAAAACGATCAACTGCCTTCAGAGAGGGAGCTGATGGAGCAGTTTGGTGTCGGCCGACCCGCTGTGCGCGAAGCGCTATTCCACCTGCAACAGCTTGGGCTTATCGCGATTAACAGTGGCACACGCGCCAGGGTGATTCGTCCCACCGCCGATGCAGTGATGGCCAGGCTTTCTGGCGTCACCAGACAGCTGCTTTCCAAGCCAGATGGCCAGCAGTATTTCCAGGAAGCGCGGGCCATGTTCGAGATCTCGTTGGCTCGCTATGCGGCTCGCCATGCCAGCGAAGAGGACCTTGCTAGGCTTCATGCTGCGTTGGCGGATAATCGCGATGCGATTGGTGACGAGGCTCGCTTCAAGCGCTCCGACAATGACTTCCATGGCGTGTTGGCCAGCATTGGCCGTAACCCCATCTTCGATGCCATTCACGTGGCGCTTTCCGAATGGCTTGATGATCGCCGTGCGCTGGTGTTGCAGCAAAAAGATGAAGATAAAGCCGCGACCGCTGCCCACACCGAAATCATTGCTGCCATTGAGTCCCGCGACCCGGATGCGGCCGAGGCGGCCATGCGACGCCACCTTGACCGTCACTACGGCACTTATATGCAACTAAAAAAGCGCCTCTCGGACGCTTCTTAATGCTTTATAAGCCATATAAATAGTCCTGCCGCCTTTTTTATTCGGCGGCAGGGATGGCATTACTCAGTCATTGTCGACTCAGCAATCTCTTGGAATTCTGCTACGAGATCTTCGCCAATGCGCGGTGCCCACTCTTCGTACACAGGCTGCACGGCTTCCTGGAAAGCGGCAATCTGCTCGTCATTAAGACGGGTGATTTGCATACCACGCTCTTCAAGCTGATCCCGCGCCCAGTCGTCGTACTCGCTGGAAAGTTGGATTTCGTAATCGGCAGCCTGCAGCGCGGCTTCCTGAACAAGTTCCTGATATTCAGGGTCGAGTTCGTCCCAAGTACGCTGAGAGATCATTTTGATGAAGGGCGTATAGACGTGGCGGGTTTCGGAGCCATAATCCTGCACTTCATGGAAATTGGACGTCAGAATGGTGCTCCAGGGGTTTTCCTGACCATCCACTACGCCCTGCTCCATGGCAGAGAACAGTTCACCAAATGCCATGGGGGTGGGGTTGGCGCCCAACGCTTCCCAAATGGCTAAGTGCACCGGGTTTTCCATGGTGCGAATCGACAAGCCGCGAACATCTAGACCCGCCACATCTTCTGGTGAAGTGACTTCCCGGGCGCTATTGGAGAGCTGGCGGAAACCATTTTCAGAGAACGCTAGTGCTTTCAAACCGGTGCCATCGAACGCGTCAAGCATCTCCTGGGCAGCATCGCTGCGCATGGCCTTAACGGCCGCTTCACGGGTGGGCAGCAAGAACGGTAAGTCGAAAACCGCCAGTTCTTCAACATAGCCCGTGGCGGGAGAAGAAGAAGGATAGGTCATATCCAGCGTACCGGTCTGCAGCATTTCCATCATCTGCACGTCATCGCCAAGCTGGCTATTAGGGAAAATATTAACGGTAATGCGCCCTTCACTGCGCTCGTCAAGAATATCCGCAAAATATTGGCTAGAGAGGTATTGTGGCGAGCTTTCGGCCAACCCAAGCCCCATGCGTAACGTGACGCTACCGTGGTCACCTACGGTGTCGCCCTCAATCTCCGGCGGGTCGGATAGATCGGGTGTTTGCGCGTAAACCATGCCTGAGCTGAGCAGCGTAGCGCCGGTCACTAACAGAGTGCGCTTCCAAAGATGATGCATAATCGTCATTCTCCTGGCGTGCTGTAGGCCGCTTTACTAAGGGAGTCTAGTCTTCTAAGCGAGCTACAGCGTGGTGGCTGTTGTTGTTGTCTGGTAGCGGCGCTGGCTTTAACGCGTCAGCACCGCGACCCTTAGGTGAATGTGTAACGTTTTTCGTATATGTTCAACATATACTTTTGTATGTATCGACGCCGCAATAAAGAAAGCGTACCTTCGTGGCAATCTTTCTTTCGTTCTTATAGCAGTTTTTAAAACTGTTCTTATAAACGTTCTTACAACCTTTACTTTAGGCGTGGAGTGTCCCCATGGCCAATTTTCAACGCATAACGCCTGAGCAGCTGCGTTCACGCTACTGGTTCGATAACCCTGATCACCCCGGTACCACGGCGCTGTGCATTGAGCGCTATCTCAATTACGGCATCACGCTGGAGGAGTTGACCAGCGGTAAGCCGATTATTGGTATTTGCCAGTCGGGTTCGGATTTAACCCCGTGTAACCGCCACCATATTGATTTGGTGAAGCGGGTGAAAGACGGTATCCGCGCCGCAGGCGGCGTGCCGTTTGAATTTCCCATGCATCCTATTCATGAGAACGTGCGCCGACCCACGGCGGCGTTAGATCGTAATCTTGCCTATTTGGGCATCGTGGAAGTGCTCCACGGCTACCCGTTAGACGGCGTGGTATTAACCACCGGCTGCGATAAGACTACCCCCGCTGCGCTGATGGCAGCGGCAACGGTGAATATTCCCGCGATAGTGCTTTCGGGTGGGCCGATGCTAAACGGCTGGCGCGGCGCCGAGCGGGTGGGTTCGGGCACGATTATCTGGGAGCTACGTAAGCGCCTGGCAGCGGGCGATATCGACTACGCGGAGTTCCTTTCCCGCGCCAGCGATTCGGCACCTTCCATTGGCCACTGCAATACCATGGGCACCGCCTCCACCATGAACTCCATGGCGGAAGTGTTGGGCATGAGCTTGCCCGGTTCTGCAGTGATTCCCGCGCCCTATAAAGAGCGTGCGATGGTCGCCTACGACACCGGCACGCGGATTGTCGATATGGTCTGGGAAGACCTGCGCCCGCTGGATATCTTGACCCGCGAAGCGTTTGAAAACGCGATTGTGGCGTGTTCCGCGCTGGGCGGCTCTTCAAACGCGCCGGTGCACATCAATGCAATTGCCCGCCATGCGGGTATCGAGCTGGATAATGATGACTGGCAGCGTCTGGGCCATGAAATCCCGCTGCTGGCTAATGTGATGCCTGCCGGTGCTTTCCTATGCGAAGAGTTTCACCGCGCTGGCGGCGTTCCCGCGATTCTCCACGAGTTACACACGGCGGGTAAACTGCACAGTGATGCGCTGACGGTGAATGGCCGCTCGATAGGCGATAACCTACAGGGTCGCGAAACCCAGGATATCGACGTGATTTGCCGTTATAACGATCCACTGGTGAATCATGCAGGCTTCCTCAATCTCAAGGGCAATCTGTTCGACTCCGCATTGATGAAAACCAGCGTGATCTCCCGGGATTTCCGCGATCGCTTCCTGAATGATCCCAGCGACCCGGAAGCCTTTGAAGGTAAGGTCGTGGTCTTTGACGGCTCGGAGGATTACCACGCCCGCATTGATGACCCGGCGCTGAACATTGATGCTCGTACCATTCTGGTGATGCGCGGCGCAGGCCCGGTTGGCCACCCCGGCGGTGCCGAGGTCGTCAACATGCAGCCGCCAGAGGCGCTGATCAAACAGGGCATCGAATCGCTGCCGTGCCTGGGCGATGGCCGCCAGTCAGGCACCTCTGGCTCGCCGTCGATTCTTAATGCCTCCCCAGAAGCCGCTACCGGCGGCGGCCTGGCGCTGCTGGAAAGCGGTGATCGGCTGCGGGTCGATCTCAAACGTGGTGAGGTACAGCTTTTGATTGAAGCCAGTGAGCTGGAAGCACGTCGCGAGCGCTTAGCTCAACAGGGTGGCTACCGCTACCCCGGCCACCAGACTCCTTGGCAAGAGATCCAACGCAGTATGGTCGAGCCGCTGGATCGCGGGATGACCCTGGAACCCGCCACCAAGTATCGCGATGTCGCCCGTCGGCATCCGCCTAGAGACAATCACTAAAGGAATCGTTACCACCCATGAGTCGTTGGAGTACCTTTTCGCATCGTCAGCAGGGGCTGCTGTTGACCGGCGGCGGCGCGATAATCATGGCGCCGGATGCCTTGCTGATCAAGGTAGCTGACCTGCCCGATGCGGAAATACTGATGTGGCGCGGTTTTCTCTCCGGGCTGGGTTTTCTGCTGATTGCCTTGGCGCGCTATGGCCGAGGCACGCTGGCAGCCTACCGTCGCTGTGGCTGGACCGGCATCGCCGTGGCGCTGCTATTCAGCCTGACCACCTGTGGTTTCGTGCTGGGCAACCAGTACACCAAGGCAGGCAACGTGCTGATGATACTGGCCAGTTCGCCGATTATCGCCGCCGTTCTCTCCTGGATTATCCTCAAGGAGCGTTTGCCCAGGCGTACTTGGCTGGCGATTTGTCTCTGCATGGTCGGTATTGCGATGATCGCACTGGACGATGCGGGAGCCGGCTCGTGGGTGGGGAACGCTTTCGCCTTGATGGCAGCAACCACCCTGGCCATTAACTTCACTCTCTGCCGCACGCGGCCGGGGGTGGATATGAGCCCGATGCTAGTGTTTAACGGCCTGATTGTCGGCAGCACGGCGGGGCTGTTTTGGCTGGCGGGGAGTGAACCGAGCCTACCAGCCACCAACCAGCTCGCCGTCGTGATCCTGCTGTGCCTGATTATCGTGCCCTGCGGTGTGACACTGCTGCAGCGCGGGCCGCTCTATCTACCCTCTGCCGAAGTTGGCCTACTGCTATTGCTTGAAGTGGTGGTGGGAACGCTATTAGCTTGGTGGATTATAGGTGAACAACCCGCGCCGATCGCTATGGTCGGTGGCGTTCTGGTACTGGGCACACTGAGTGCGAAGGGCCTTTATGAACGGCGACTTGAACTAAGAATGCGCGCCGGATTTGAGCCTGCTTCACCGATAACAGTAGACCGGTCAAGTACGTTATGATGGGCAGGAATCGAAATAGGGTCTTAACGTAGTGACGTCATCTCTCAGCAAGCCAGCCGCTCGCCCCAGTATCGCCGAATACCTCGCCGAGGAGATCTTTGGCGGACGCTATCATCCCGGCGACCTTGTGCCGCGTGAAATGGATCTATGTGAACGCTTTGCGATCAATCGCTCGGCGGTGCGCAGCGACCTGCGCCAACTGGTGGAGGCGGGCATTATCGAGCGTATCTCTGGGCATGGTTCCAAAGTGCGCGAGTATTCAGAGTGGCATATTCTCGACGCTCAGGTGACCGACTGGCTGACCCGCTACGCCGCCCCCAATCCGGAAATACAGCGCGAAATCCTCGCCTTTCGTTTGGATGTAGAACCCTATGTGGCGATGACCGCCGCCAAACGCGCTAAAGCGCGTGATCTGGTGGCCATCGAAGAAGCCTTTGAAGGGCTGGGGCAGAACCTGCGCAATGCCACCTGCGAAGAGGAGCGGCGGCTGCATAGCGAGTGTGATGTTGCCTTCCATGAGGCGATCTTCAAAGCGACCCACAATATTGTCTGGGCGCAGCTATCGCATATCCTGCGGCCCTCTATCTTTATGCTGGTGTCCATGTCCAACGAGAATGCCGTTGACCCCGATGAAAGCCTGGAGCGTCATCGTCAGCTGATGGAGAGCATTCGCCTGCGCCGCCCCCGCGAAGCATTTTTAGCGGCTCAAGCTGTATTGGCGGGCACCGCCGCTGCGTTGGGCTTAGAGCACAGCGCCAGCTCACTGGGCCGCAGTGTCGAGTTGCCTCATAACACGCATTGACCCTGACCCCTCTCAGCCACATTCAGTTAAGCGATTCTTGATTCGTTTCTTCCGTTAAAGCGATTCTTCCATTAAAACGATTTTTCCCTTAAAACAAAGGCAAGCGTATGTCTGACTTCACCCTTGGCCTGGTGGGCGTGGGCAAGATTGTTCGCGACCAACACCTACCGGCAATCGCCGCTACTCCAAACTGCCACCTTGTTGCCACGGCAGACCCCCACGCCTCACTGCCGGATTTACCCGCTTATCAAGGCCTGGAGGCGATGCTTGACGTACATCCTGACATCACCGCCGTCGCCATTTGTACGCCAACGCATTTGCGCTATTCACAGGCGCGAGCAGCGTTGATGCGTGGTAAACACGTGCTGCTGGAAAAACCGCCAGGGGCGACGTTAAGCGAAGTAGAGGACTTAATTGCCTGCGCTAAGCAACAAGGCGTCAGCCTGTTCGCGGCTTGGCACTCGCGCTTTGCGCCCGGCGTAGCGCACGCACAGCAGTGGTTAGCCGACCGTCAGGTGCAGCGGGTTGAGATCGAGTGGAAGGAGGATGTGCGGGTGTGGCATCCGGGTCAGGCATGGATCTGGCAGCCTGGTGGCATGGGCGTGTTTGATCCCGGTATTAACGCGCTGTCGATTGCGACCGAAATCCTACCTCAACCGTTTTTTCTGCAACAAGCGCGGCTGCTAGTGCCGAGCAATGCGCAAACGCCGATTGCGGCGGAGCTCTCCTTTACAGACCCTGAAGGCGCAGCCATTGCGGCAGCCTTTGACTTTCGTCAGAGCGGTCCGCCCACCTGGGATATGCATGTCGAGAGTAGTGATGGCAGTCGCTTGAGTCTTACCCAAGGCGGCTGCTGCTTGATGATTGACGGCGAACTCGTGGTGGAAGCCGAAGAGCGCGAGTATCAAGGCCTCTATGCACGTTTTGCTGAGCTAGTCGCAAACAGGCGCAGCGAGGTGGATGTTGCCCCGCTGCGCCAAGTCGCCGATGCGTTTCTATACGGTCATCGAGAAACCACCGACGCCTTCATTGAGTAACGTCTTGAGTGACGCTGGTTTATTCACGCTTACCATCGACCAAGCGTGATACGCCAGCCGGGTTACCATCACGAATCGCCTCAGGCAGTAGGCCTTCCGGCAGCGCCTGGTAGCACACCGGGCGCAGGAAGCGGAAGATCGCCGCGCTGCCCACCGAGGTGGTGCGTGAATCCGACGTCGCCGGATAAGGGCCGCCGTGTACCATGGCGTGGCATACTTCTACGCCCGTCGGCCAGCCGTTGGCCAGAATGCGTCCCGCTTTGCGCTCTAGCGTCGGCAGCAGTTGCTTGGCAGTCGCCAAGTCACCGTCATCCATCTGCAGCGTAATGGTGAGCTGGCCTTCCAACTGAGCCGCCACACGGGCTACTTCCTGAGCATCGGCACAGGCGATGACCAGCGATGTGGAACCGAACACTTCTTCTTGTAACTCGGGGTCACTCAGGAACGCCTCCGCCTGGGTAACGAATAGGCCCGCTTGGCAGGGGTGAGCTGTCTCACCTGCCTGGCCACGCGCCACTTCGGTTACTTTAGCATGGCTTGCGAGGCGACCTACGCCCTGCTGATAGGCGTCATGAATGCCCGGTGTCAGCATGGTTTGGCCTGCACTACCCTTAATAGCTTCACCGGCCGCCGCAACAAAGGCATCCAGCTCAGGGCCTTCCACCGCAATGACCAGCCCAGGGTTGGTGCAGAACTGCCCAGCGCCCATGTTGAGCGAGCCGACAAACCCTTCGGCAATCGCTTTACCGCGCGCCTTGAGCGCTTCCGGCAGCAGAAACACTGGGTTGATCGAGCTCATTTCAGCGTAGACCGGGATCGGCTGCGGCCGCGCTTGGGCCGTGGCCATCAATGCCGTGCCACCGCTGCGTGAACCGGTAAAGCCAACGGCTTGAATGCGCGGGTCAGCAACCAGTGCCTGACCGATCTCTTTGCCAGAACCAAACAGCAGTGAGAAGACGCCCTCAGGCAGTTTGCACGCGGCCACGGCGCGCTGAATGGCGCGGCCTACCAGCTCGGAAGTGCCGGGGTGGGCAGAGTGACCTTTAACCACGACCGGGCAGCCAGCCGCCAGCGCAGAGGCGGTATCGCCACCGGCCACACTGAAGGCGAGCGGGAAGTTGCTGGCGCCAAACACCGCCACCGGGCCCAGGCCGATATGGCGCTGACGCAGATCGGCGCGCGGTAGCGGCTCACGATCGGGCATGGCCGGATCGATACGCACATCCAGCCACTCCCCGGCGCGTACTACTGAGGCGAACAGACGAAGCTGGCCACAGGTACGACCCCGTTCGCCTTCTATGCGCGGGCGGGGCAGGCCGGTTTCGGCCATGGCGCGCTCAACCAACTCATCACCGATCCCTTCGATTTCAGCGGCAATCGTCTCAAGAAACGTTGCCCGCGCTTCTAGGCCGGTTTCGCGATAGCTATCAAATGCTGCCTCGGCTAACGCGCAGGCCTGCTCGACTTCGGCTTTGCTGCCGCCAGGGTAGGCGGGGCTTAGCGTTTCGCCGGTGGCGGGGTTAACGGCTTGAATGTCAGCCTGTTGGCCGCTAATGGCCTGCTGACCAATTAGTAGTTTGCCTTCCAAATTCATATAACCTCCTGCTGGTGCTAAAAAATAGTATTAAAACGGTTGTGTTAAAAAGACTATGTCAAAGCGATTGAACGGTAACCGCCGGTGCGTCTGCCTCCACCTGGAGCGGATTACGCAGAGCCCGGCCAAATTCGTTGATACGGATCTCAAAGCGGTCGCCTTCGCGCACTTTGATGTTGTCAGCAAAGCTTAGCGTAGCAGTGCCGAAAAAATGTACGTGGATATCGCCAGGGCGCCGGAAACCTGGGTACTTAAAGTGATGGTATTCAAGGTTGGCCAGACTGTGGGCCATATTGGCTTCGCCGGTCAAAAAAGGCTTTTCCCATACGGTCTCGCCGTTACGTTGAATCGAGCTGGAGCCTTCTAAATGGGCTGGCAGCTCGCCAATCAATAGCTCGGGCCCAAAGCTGCAGGCGCGTAGCTTGGAGTGAGCCAGCCATAAATAATTAAAGCGCTCGGTGACATGGTCAGAAAACTCGTTGCCCAGCGCGTACCCGACTCTCCAGGGTAGACCGTCCTTGCCAATAACGTAAAGGCCTGCCAGTTCGGGTTCCTCGCCTGCATCCTGAGCGAACGCTGGCGACGGGATCGCTGCTTCAGGCGCTACCACACACTGGCCATCACCCTTGTAGAACCACTCAGGTTGCGCGCCGATCTCGCCCGCGTTGGGTTTGCCGCCTTCCACCCCCAGCTTAAACATGCGCATGGAGTCGGTTAGATCTTCTTCCGCAGCTTGGGCTTTAGCATGCATCGCCGAGCGGGTGTCGGCACTGCCTAGGTGGGTGAGGCCGGTGCCGGTCACCAGGCAGTGGGCCGGATCGGAATGGGTCAATGGTGGCAGCAGGTGCTTATCGTCTACTAACGCTTGGTAATCCAAACGCGTGTCGGTCAGCGCGGCGGTCACAGAGTCACTAAGTGACTGACCAGCGTTAATGGCGCGGTTGGCGAGCGTATAGGTGTCGCAGTCGAGCAGCCTAACTTGCTGTTCACTCTCTACCAGCGCGGCGCGAACTTGGCCTTGGTAGTCACACTGAATCAGTCGCATAGTGATCTCCTTATGAAACCTATTGTAGTCGTTATCAAAGCGGCCAGATGGCGAGTTGCGGCCACATCAATAGCGCCGCGAGTACACACAGCTGAATAGCCATAAAGGGCAGTACGGATAGGTAAATATCCTTCAGGCTGATATCCGGGGGTGCCACGCTTTTAAGGTAGAAAGCGGCGGGCCCGAAGGGCGGTGACAAGAACGACACCTGCATATTGACGGCGAACAGAATGCCGAACCAGATCGGGTCGAAACCGAGCTGAATAACAATGGGCAGAAAGATTGGCAGTGCCAGCATGGCAATCCCGATCCAATCGAGGAATAGCCCCAACACCAGCATAATCGCCATCATTACCAGGATAATCACAATCGGCGCTACATCAAGCCCCAGAATCAAGCTTGAGACAAAGCGGTTGCCCCCCATCAGGTTATAGACGCCCACCAGAGCGGCGGCGCCGATGCCGATCCAGATGATCATGCCGCAGGTATTCATGGTTTGGCCCAGGCTGTGATGCAGCATGCCAGGGGTGAATTCGCCGCGAATAATGGTGGCAAGCAGTACGCCGAAGACGCCCATGGCTGCCGCTTCGGTGACCGAGGCGACCCCGCCGTAGATAGTGCCTAGCACCAAAAAGGCAATCAGCCCAGGCAGCAAAATGGCTTTCGCCGCGTCCAGCTTGGTGGCGAAGGGGTTATCTTGAGCATTTTTATCTAACGGCGGCCCTAGGGCTGGATTTTTTAAGCAGCGCACCAGTACATAGGCAATATAAGACCCCATCAGAATTACCGCTGGCGTCACGGCCGCGGCGAACAGGTCAGCAATCGATACGCTGGCGATCAGACCGTAGATAATCAGTACGATTGAGGGCGGCATCATGGTGCCCAGGGCACCACCGGCACACACTACCCCGATGGAGAGATGCTTGTCATAGCCGAGACGCAGCATTTGCGGCAACGCCAAAATACCTAGCAGTACGATTTCACCGCCGATAATGCCCGAGAGTGCAGCCAGGAAAAACGCCACGACGATGGTTTGCACAGCAACGCCGCCCGGCAAGCGGCCAGCGAAAACGCGCATGGCGTTGAACAGATCTTTAGCGATGCCGGATCGATCCAGCAGCGATGCCATCAACACGAACATGGGCACCGCTACCAGCGAATACTCGGTGATAAAACCATAGACGCGGCTGGTAACTAGCGGCAGCGCCGCTTCGCCGAACCAGCCGAAGGTGAACGCCATCGCCACCAAGCCGGTAATGAACGCCAGCGGCAAACCGGTGACCAGCAGCGCGAAAATTGCCCCTACCATGAGGATCGTTGCGGTTGAGATATCCATCAGCGAGGCTCCTCAGTGGTGGTGGCGGGCTTCGCCTTAAGCGATTGCCACAGGTGCAGGGTGGCCTGGAGAGTCATTAATGCCAGAGCAAATAGAATCATGCCCTTCAACATGGCTGGAAACGGCGGATTCCAAGAGGTGCCGGAGCGCTCCAGTGACCATTCGCCAAGCGGGTTATGCGACGCTCCCCAGAACATATGAAAAGCGGCGTAGCTCATTGACAGGCAGAAAATCAGCGTGAGCAGGTCGTTGAAGCGGTCCATCCAGCATTTCAAGCGTGGCCCGGCGCTGTCGTAGAGCACTTTGACGCGGATATGACTATTGCGCGCCATGGCCGCTGGTCCGCCCAGCACAAAGATGACGGCGATTAGAAACACGACGGTTTCGTGCACCCACGAGGTCGGGTTGTTAAAGCCGTAACGCATAAAAACTTCGACGACGCTGATACCCATTGCCACCAGCACCAACCAGGAAACAGCGTGGCCGCCACGTGCGATCAATCGGTCAAGCGCATTACGTTCGGGAGATACCTCCTCCACCGCTTCGAGGATCCCGGGGAGATCCTGTGTGTCCGGCGAAGAAGATTGATTGTCAGGCGTTTTTTGAGACATGGCGCGACTCTACGCGCATCGCTCGGGATGTTTCCCGAGCGATGCGTTGGTTAGGTTAATGAGGCAGAGTTGAGAGCAGAAAATTGAGAACAGAGCGTTAGAGCAGATTGCGCGAACGCAAAAAGGCGGTCGCCGAGTCATAGACTTTCTGGGTCATCTCATTTTCACCCGCCCACTCTTTCCACTCCTGCTCAGCCGCGGTGCGGAATTTCTTACGCTCTTCTTCGGGCAAGTTGAAGGGGTGAACGTCTGGGTCATCCTGAAGCCGCTGCAGTGTCTCAATATCCTGCTCTTTGAGGCGGGCAATCAAGTCGTAGGCCATGCCGTCAAAGGCGGTATTTAACGTCGTTTGTAGCTCCTCGGGTAGGCCATCCCAGATATCCTTGTTGATCGAGACAGCGATCATTGGCATGGAGTGAAAGCCAGGGTAAAGCGGGTAAGGGGCGAAGGCGTGCAGGCCCATGGCGTCGTTGTTGGAGAGCACCGTGGAGTCAGCGGCGTCGATCACACCTTTTTCCAGACCGGTATATACCTCAGAGCCCGGCAGATTGACGGGCGTGGCGCCAATGCGCTCGAAGATGTTGTACACCATGCCTTGGGGGGCGCGGATCTTAAGCCCTTCAAAATCGGCGATGGATTCGATAGGTACCGTGGAGGGTACTGACTCCAGCGGAAAGGTCGCTGCGCTGATCAAATGCGCGCCATAAGGTTCGACTAGTTCGTTGTACAGCTCTTCGCCGCCGCCGTACTTCATGTACTCCAAGAAGTCGTAGGGATTCTGCCAAGCGCCAACAAGGTTACCGAGCATGCCGAACGCGGGATCCTGGCCAGAGAAGTAGCTGGGGTCGGTCATATGACCCTGCAGGATACCAGCACTGACCGCCGAGAGCGTTTCGGTGGGGCCAACCACGGCGTTAATCGGCATTACCTCAATCTCAACACGGCCATCGGTCATCGCCGTGATCTTCTCAGCCCATTCCTGTTTGATTTTAAAGCTGGGCTCGCCCGAGGTTTCTGACGCCTGAAATTTCCACTCGTACTCGGCCGCCTGAGCCGTTGAAAGGCCTAGCAGCAGCGCTGAGCCAGTGAGTAGCAAACTGTATTTCGATGTGAGCATGGCACTATTCCTCAAGATTCTTGTTGTGGAGAAAGTGGAGGTGAACGGGGTCAGCGACCCATATGGAGAGGGTAATGTTGAACATTAAGAGCAATTGTTCAACATATACTTTTGTATGGTCGACTATCTCTTGAAGGTGGTTTAGTGTCGTGCAAATTCAAAACAGCCATCGACACATACCACTAGGCCGTCAGCTGTCACCGAACTAAAACAAGGAGTTAACTTCATGGGCCAACGTCAACGTCCACTACGCAGCGCTGAATGGTTTGGTACGGCTGATAAAAACGGCTTTATGTACCGCAGTTGGATGAAAAATCAGGGTATTCCCGATCATGAGTTTCAAGGTAAGCCTATCATCGGGATCTGCAACACTTGGTCGGAGCTGACGCCCTGCAACGCCCACTTCCGCAAGCTCGCGGAGCACGTGAAGCAGGGCATCCTGGAGGCGGGCGGCTATCCGGTGGAGTTTCCGGTCTTTTCCAACGGCGAATCCAATCTGCGCCCCACGGCCATGTTCACCCGCAACCTGGCCAGCATGGACGTGGAAGAAGCCATTCGCGGCAACCCCATGGATGGGGTGGTACTGCTGGTAGGTTGCGACAAGACTACCCCGGCGCTGCTGATGGGCGCGGCAAGCTGCGACATCCCCACCATCGTGGTCACCGGCGGGCCGATGCTCAACGGCAAGCACAAAGGTAAGGACATTGGCTCCGGTACCGTGGTGTGGAAGCTCTCCGAGCAGGTCAAGGCAGGCGAAATATCGATGCACGATTTCATGGCCGCCGAGGCGGGTATGTCCCGTTCAGCGGGCACCTGCAACACCATGGGCACCGCCTCCACCATGGCCTGCATGGCCGAAGCGCTGGGTACGTCGCTGCCCCACAACGCGGCGATTCCGGCAGTCGATTCTCGCCGCTACGTGCTGGCGCACCTCTCGGGTAACCGCATCGTCGAGATGGTCAATGAAGATCTGCGGCTCTCCAAAATTCTCACCAAGGAAGCCTTCGACAACGCCATCCGTACCAATGCGGCGATTGGCGGCTCCACCAACGCGGTGATTCACCTCAAGGCGATTGCCGGGCGCATCGGTGTGGATCTGACGCTGGACGACTGGAGTCGAGTGGGCCGCGGTACCCCCACGGTGGTCGATTTGCAACCCTCAGGGCGGTTCTTGATGGAGGAGTTCTACTACGCCGGTGGGTTGCCTGCGGTGCTCAAGCGTCTGGGCGAGGCCGACCGGCTGCCGTTCAAGGACGCCTTAACCGTCAATGGCAAAACCCTGTGGGAAAACGTTCAGGACGCCCCGCTGTATAACGACGAAGTGATCCGCAAGCTGGATAACCCGCTCACCGCGGACGGCGGCATCTGCGTGGTTCGGGGCAATCTCGCCCCCAATGGCGCGGTGCTCAAGCCCTCGGCGGCAACAGCTGAGCTGATGCAGCACCGCGGTCGTGCGGTGGTGTTTGAGGACTTCGACGACTACAAGGCGCGCATCAACGACCCAGACCTGGACGTGGAAGCCAACGACATTCTGGTCATGAAACACTGCGGCCCGCGCGGTTATCACGGCATGGCCGAGGTGGGCAATATGGGCCTGCCGCCCAAGATCCTCGCCCAAGGCATTACCGATATGGTGCGTATTTCCGATGCCCGCATGAGCGGCACCGCCTACGGCACCGTGGTACTGCATGTGGCACCTGAAGCCGCCGCCGGTGGCCCGCTAGCCGCGGTACGTAACGGCGACTGGATCGAGCTCGACTGCGAAAGCGGTCGATTGCATCTGGAGGTCAGTGACGAAGAGCTGGCTTCGCGTCTGGCCGAAAGCGACCCCACCGCCGCCTCGACGCTGATTGCCAGCCAGGGCGGCTATCGACAGCTCTATATCGAGCGGGTGCTTCAAGCCGACGAAGGCTGCGACTTCGACTTCCTGGTGGGCTGCCGAGGTTCCGAGGTGCCGCGTCATTCGCATTAACTGACGAAGCTGGCCTGACTCTCCGACAGCGTCTCGCCATCGGTAGCGTGTAGCGCCATGGCGATGCCGCCCATGCAGGTCATGTCGCGATCCCAGGCGCAGCTTTCGATGCGGGTGGTGCCTCTCAGTTCGGCCACCAGGGCTTCATCAATGGCGCTGTGCATGGTGGCTTGCATGGCGTCAAAACCACGCACGCCGGAACCGGTAATCAACACTAGATCGGGGTTGAATAGCGCCAGCACATTGGCGATACCGATACCCAGCGCCCGGCCCGCCTCGGCATAGATGCGTTGCGCCGACGGGTCGCCGTTCAACGCCAGCTGGGTCAGCGCCTGCATCTGCTGCTCTGAAGGGTGGGCGCTATCGCCAGCGGGGAGGTTTAAATGGTCGGCGGCGGCGCGGTAGAGCGCGTAGTCGCTGGCATAAGCTTCAATGCAGCCTCGTCGGCCGCAGGCGCACAAGGCGCCATCCGGGTGGTATTTGCTATGTCCAAACTCCGCCGCTGAGCCATTAGCGCCTAGATAAGGCACGCCGTTAATCAGCACCGACATCCCGATGCCGTAGCCCAGCATAATGACCACTAAGTTGGGGCAGTCTACATAGGCGGGCTGTGCCGCCAGTACGCTGGCGATGCAGTTAGCATCGTTTTCCAGCAGCACGCTGCAGTGAAAACGCTCGGCAAGACGTGCCGATATTGGCGCGTTACGAAAGCTTAAAGCGGGAGACCAGATAATCGTACCGCTTTGCGACGAGACAACCCCCTGCACTGCCAAACAGATCCCCGCCAAGCGTTGAAATCCCTTTAGCTGTTGCGCGCAAATAGCGCTGATCTTCTCTTCCAGCAGCGTTTCCAGGTCCTCGGCGCTCAACATCAGGGTGGGCACCGCGTGGTACTCGCTATGGCGTACTTGGCCCAAAAAATCGCCCACCACCAACTGAATCTCATTGATCGATAGCTTGATGCACACCACGCAGGCGGCATTAGGGTCGAGTTCAATCAAGGTTTTTGGTCGGCCACGCCCGGTGGGACGGGGTGTTTCGGGTGGCCGTTCCGTGATCAACCCCTGCTGGAGTAGTTCAGCGCTGATGGAGGTCACCGTTGCAGAGCTGATGCCATTCAGCGCACCCAGGTCAACACGTGCAACCGGTCCTTGGTCTCGCAGGGTACGGATTACCGCCAGCGTGTTGTCATAGCGGCTGGTATCAGTCGACGGAAGCGCCATAAAAAATGCCGTTATTGTTCGAGGTGAAAAATCGCAAAATGCGACCTAAGTTGCATATGCATTTATTTATTTTAGCACCTAAAGTAAATAAAGCATCGCACGACAGCAAATAATATTGGTAAGCCTTAAACGCATAATAACAACAGTAACAACAGGTAGCTCCATGCTCTTATCAGCACGCAAACTCTGCCGCTCGTTTGGCGAAAACCAAGTGTTATTCGACGTTGATCTCGACCTTAAGGCGGGCGAAGTGCATGCCCTGTTGGGCGAGAACGGCGCGGGTAAATCCACCTTGGTAAAAATTCTGGCGGGTTACCTTCGCCCCACCTCGGGCGAGGTGCTAGTGGAGGGCAGCCAGCGTCACTACCGCTCCAGCGGTGAAGCCGAGGCCGACGGTGTGGTGATGATCCACCAAGAGCTAGCGTTGGCGGAACAGCTCAGCGTGGAAGAGAACATCTTCTTAGGTCGCGAACTGCGCCGGGGGCTTTTTCTGGATCGGCGAGCCATGCGGGAACTTAGCCGTGAGGCGCTGGCGGAACTCGAAACCGACGTCGATCCACGCGCTCGAGTGAAATACCTCAGCACCTCTGATCAGCAGATGGTGGAGATCGCCAAGGCGATCACCCGGGATGTGCGCGTGCTGATTATGGACGAGCCCACCGCCACCCTGACCGAAAACGAAGTAAAGGTGCTGTTCGCACTGATTGCCCGCCTGCGCCAGCGTGGCGTTGCGATTCTTTATATCTCCCACAAGCTGCGTGAAATTGAGCAGATCGCCGACCGTGTGACGGTGCTGCGTGACGGCCATTTGGTCGATAGCGGCCCGATGGCGGGGCGCAGCAAGGAAGAGCTGGCGCGACTGATGGTGGGCCGGGAGATTAACGAGATGTATCCCCCGCGTACGCACCTTTTGGCGGATGCACCGGTGGTGCTGGAGGCACGGGAGTTCGTGGTGCCCGGCGCCGTCAAGCACGCCAGCTTTACGCTGCGCCGGGGAGAGGTGCTGGGATTCGGCGGCATCGTCGGCGCCGGGCGAACGGCATTGATTGAAGCGGTGCTGGGCCTACGCAGAAAAAGTGCCGGTCAAGTGCTGCGCAACGGGCAGCCGGTGGTGTTGCGCCATCTTCGCGATGCGGTGCATCAGCGAATTGCCTATCTCACCGAGGACCGCAAGGGCAAAGGCTTGGTGCTCAACATGGATCTGCGCTCCAACGTCACCCTGCTCAATTTACGTGCTCACTGCCACCCATTAATCGACCGCCGCCGTGAAGAGCAGGCCTTTCAGCAGGCCATTGAGCGCTTTGATATCCGCCTGCGGACGGCAGTGCGCACCGCCTCGGAACTCTCCGGGGGCAATCAGCAGAAACTGCTGCTCGCCAAAGTGATGTCCATTGACCCGGAAGTCGTGATTATCAATGAGCCGACCCGGGGTATCGATGTGGGCACCAAGCACCAGATCTATCACTTTATCCACGAGCTAACCGAGTCGGGCTGCTCGGTCATTTTGATCTCTTCCGAGATGGGCGAGCTTATCGGTCTCTCCCACCGTGTGGCGGTGATGTGCGCAGGCGTGCTCACTGGCGTACTTGAAGGCGAGCAAATTAATGAACAAGAAATTATGCAGTACGCATCCGGTATTAAAGGAGTCGGGGTCGATGAGCAGCGTCATGGCTAATAACAAAACGACTAATAAAGCAGCTAATAAAATGATTACTCAAAAAGGCTTCGCGGTTGACCTGAAAACCTGGGGGCCGTTTGTGGCGCTGGTGGCTTTAGGGCTACTGGGCGTGCTGGTTAACCCGGCTTTTCTGGGGTTGGATAATCTTTCGAACATGCTCACCCGCAGTGCCTTTATCGGCATCATCGCCATCGGCGCTACGTTTGTAATTACCGCCGGTGGGTTGGATCTTTCGGTGGGGGCCATGGCGGCTTTTATTGCCGGGGTGATGATTATTCTCATGAATAGCCTCGTCGAGCAGTTCGGTGCGGGGTGGACCACCATACTGCTGGGGATTGGCGCTTCGTTGCTGTTGGGGATTTGCGCAGGCTTTATCAACGGCATCGTGACAACCAAGGGCAAAATTGAGGCGTTTATCGTCACCCTTGGCACCATGGGTATTTATCGTTCGCTGGTTACCTACCTTTCTGATGGCGGAACGCTGACGCTGGATTGGGCCGTGCGCGATATCTACCGGCCGGTGTACTACGGCAGCTTTTTGGGCATCACCATACCTGTGTGGGTATTTTTGGCAGTGGCCGTTATTGGCTACATCTTGCTCAACTATACGCGCTTTGGTCGCTACTGCTTTGCCATCGGCTCTAATGAGAAAGTTGCCGAATACAGTGCCATTCATGTGGATCGCGTGAAAACCCTGACCTACATGCTGCAGGGCGTGTGTGTGGCGCTGGCAACGATTATTTATGTGCCGCGTTTGGGCTCTGCCTCGGGCGCTACCGGGGTGCTATGGGAGCTTGAAGCGATTGCCGCGGTGATTATTGGCGGCACCATGTTGAAGGGTGGGCATGGACGCATCTGGGGCACGGTGGTGGGCGCCATCATGCTCACCATGATTGGCAATATTCTCAATTTGACCGACGCCATTTCCAACTATCTCAACGGCACGGTGCAGGGGATCATCATCATTGTGGCGGTTTATCTGCAGCGTGCATCGTGGAGGAAAACAGGACCATAAACTCACTAGCCATCAGCGCAACATCAACGACAAGCAGCACGCAACATAACAAGTACAAACACGAAAGGAGCATCACCATGCTAACCATCAAGACAGCAGTGAAGGCCTGCGTCACTACCGCAGCACTCACTTCAGCGATAGGGCTTTCCAGCGCCGCGGTTGCTCAGGAGGTCACCATCGGTGTATCCATTCCCGCCGCCACCCATGGTTGGACAGGGGGCGTTAACTACCACGCCGAGGAGGCCAAAAAACGCCTCGAGGAGCTCTATCCTGACATTGAGATCACTATCTCCACGGCGGGCACAGCGGGGGAGCAGGCCAATGATCTGGAGGATTTGGTATCGCTGCGCAACATCGACGCGTTGGTGGTGCTGCCGTTTGAGTCTGGTCCGCTGACCGATCCGGTGCGCCGGGTTAAAGAGTCCGGCGTGTTCGTGACCGTGGTGGATCGTGGTCTGACGGAAGAGGGGATCCAGGATCTCTATGTCGCGGGCAATAACCATGAGTTAGGCCGCGTCTCCGGTGAGTATATCCGCGAGCGCCTTGATGATCAGGGCGACATTGTGGTGCTGCGCGGTATTCCCACGGTGATCGACGATGAGCGGGTGCAAGGCTTCCAAGAGGCGATCGAAGGTTCTGAGGTCAACATCCTCGATATGCAGCACGCCAACTGGAACCGCGACGATGGCTTTGAAGTGATGCAGGACTACCTATCGCGCTTCGACAATATTGATGCCGTATGGGCCCAGGATGACGATATCGCGCTAGGGGTGATCGAAGCCGTGCGCCAAGCGGATCGTGAAGACGAGCTGTTTATCGTCGGCGGGGCGGGCATGAAGGACATTATCAAACGGGTGATGGACGGTGATGAGCTGGTGCCGGTGGACGTACTCTATCCGCCTGCCATGATTGCCACCGCCATGGATCTGACCGTACAGCACTTTGTCTCCAATGGCCCGGTATTGGGTGAGTACATTCTAGGCTCGCCGCTGATTACCCAGGAGAACGCCGAGCAGTACTACTTCCCCGACTCGCCGTTCTGATCGCTTATTGATTGCGTAGTGATTAATAGGCGCGGGTAACAAGCATTACTCCTTCCCGCGCCTACCCAAGCACTTAATCCAAACGATAGTGAGAGAGTCCTATGAAAACAATCAAAGGGCCTGCGCTCTTTCTCGCCCAGTTCGCCGGTGACGAAGCACCTTTTAATAGCCTCGACAGCATTGCTGGCTGGGCGGCGGGGCTGGGTTATCAGGGCGTGCAAATTCCCAGTTGGGATGCCCGCCTATTCGATTTAAAACGCGCTGCCGAGAGCCGCACTTACTGTGATGAGGTGATAGGCACTCTGGCCCAGCACGGCTTAGCACTCACCGAACTTTCCACCCACCTTCAGGGCCAGTTAGTGGCGGTGCATCCCGCTTATGATGAGATGTTCGATGGCTTTGCGGTGCCCGAAGTGCGGGGTAATCCCAAAGCGCGCCAGGCGTGGGCCGTCGAACAGCTAAAGCTGGCCGCCCAGGCGTCGCAAAACCTTGGTTTAACTGACCACGGCACCTTTTCCGGGTCGCTGGCGTGGCCGTTCATCTATCCCTGGCCCCAGCGCCCGGCGGGCTTGGTTGAAACCGCGTTTGACGAGCTGGCGAAACGCTGGCGCCCGATTCTGGATGCCTTTGACGAGGCCGGTGTGAACCTCTGCTACGAGATTCATCCTGGCGAAGACCTGCACGATGGCATCACCTTTGAGATGTTCCTTGAGCGGGTCGGTAACCACCCGCGCTGCCACATCCTTTACGACCCTAGCCACCTAATTCTGCAACAGCTCGACTACCGCGGCTTTCTGGACGTCTATCGCGAGCATATTCAGATGTTTCACGTTAAGGACGCCGAGTTTAACCCCAGCCCCAAACAGGGCGTCTACTCCGGCTACCAGTCGTGGACGGAGCGCGCGGGGCGCTTCCGCTCCCTGGGCGATGGCCAAATCGACTTCAAGTCGATCTTTTCCTGGATGGCGGCTAACGACTATCACGGCTGGGCGGTGCTGGAGTGGGAGTGCTGCTTGAAGCATCCAGAAGTCGGCGCCCGTGAAGGCGCAACCTTTATTCGCGATCACATTATTGAGGTCACCGAGCGGGCGTTTGACGACTTTGCCAGCGGTGGGTCTGACGACGCTGCCAATCGCCGCATTTTGGGACTCAATTAATTCAATCCAATTAATTCAATCCCGTTATTTCAACGACAGCGGAGGGCAATACGACATGAGCAATCAAAACCACACGCCGCGTCGGCTGCGCCTGGGCATGGTCGGCGGTGGCAAGGGGGCGTTTATCGGCGGCGTACACCGCATCGCCGCACGGTTGGATGACCATTACGAATTGGTTGCCGGGGCTTTTGCCTCTGACCCTGATCGCAGCCGGTCCGCCGCCGTAGAACTGCATGTGGACGCCGATCGCGCCTACCCCGACTACCAAACCATGGCCGAAGCTGAACGCAAGCGGCCGGATGGTATTGACGTGGTCGCCATTGTGACCCCCAACCATGTGCACTTCGACGTAGCGCGCACCTTTTTGGAAGCGGGTTTTCACGTCATCTGCGACAAGCCGATGACGATCACCCTGGAAGAGGCGCAAACCCTCGCGGAGCTGGTGGAACGGACGGGATTGTTCTTTGGCTTGACCCATAACTACTCCGGCTACTCATTGGTTCGCCAAGCGCGCGAGATGGTGGCCAACGGTGAGCTGGGTGATCTTCGCGTCGTCCAGGTGGAGTACCCGCAAGATTGGCTCTCCACCCGCTTGGAAGAGAGCGGCGTAAAGCAGGCCGAATGGCGCACCGATCCCAAACGCAGCGGCCCGGCAGGTTGTTTGGGCGATATCGGCACTCATGCGTATCACCTGGCGCGTTATGTCACCGGGTTACAACTGGAATCACTCGCCGCCGATATGCACACCTTTGTCGAAGGGCGAGCGTTGGATGACAACGTCCATATGCTGCTGCGCTTCAAGGGCGGAGCCCGGGGAATGCTGTGGTCGAGCCAGGTCGCGCCGGGCAACGAAAACGGGCTGCAGCTTCGCGTTTATGGCAGCAAAGGTGGCCTTGCCTGGCGCCAGGAAACGCCCAATCAGTTAGTCCATTCGCCCCAGGGAGAGCCCTCACGAATCCTTACGCGCAACGGCCCAGGCCTAGGCGACGCCGCCATGGCGGCTGCACGAATTCCACCGGGGCATCCGGAAGGCTATCTCGAAGCCTTTGCCCAGCTCTATCGCGATTTCGCCGTGCAAATTCACGCCCACCAACGGGGTGACCACGCTGATGAGCTGGCCATGCAAACGCCGGGCGTGGCCGACGGTGTCGATGGCTTAACGTTTATTACCCGCGCACTGGCATCGTCCGCCGCCGGTGGTCAGTGGGTGGATATGTGAAGACGGCCGCCTGAGATAACAACAACATCAAGAGAGAGCCGCTATGAACCAGCCCTTAGCGCGTTATGGGTGCCTTGAGCAGCGTGTGGTCTTTATTACCGGCGGCGGCAGCGGCATTGGTGCTTCGCTGACCCGTGCCTTTCATCATCAGGGCGCACGGGTGGTATTTGTCGATATCAACGACGAAGCCAGCGAGGCGTTGGTCGCCGAGCTTAGTGCCGCAGCCGGGGAGCCACCGCTTTACCACCACTGCGATATTCGCGATGTGGAAAGCCTGCAAAAGGTCATCGCCGATACCGGCCAAAACGTCGGGCCGATCCATACGCTCGTGAACAATGCCGCAAGCGATGATCGTCACCGTTGGCAGGATGTCGATGCTGCCTACTGGGATGAACGCATGTCGCTCAACCTACGACCCATGTTCTTTGCCGCCCAGGCGGCGGCTGAACAGATGATGAAAGTGGGCGGTGGTTCGATCATTAACTTTGGCTCAGTCAGCGTACAAATGGCGCTGGGCGGCCTGCCCGCCTACGTCACCGCCAAAGCCGCAGTGCATGGCTTAACCCGCAGCCTGGCCCGCGACCTGGGTGAATACAATATCCGCGTCAATACGCTGGTGCCCGGCGCAGTGATGACCGAACGGCAGCTCGAAAAGTGGATTAGTCCCGAGGACGAAATCACCATTCAAGAGCGCCAGTGTCTAAAAATTCGCCTTGAGCCCCAACATATCGCCCCCGCCGTGCTGTTTTTAGCCAGCGCCGAAAGCCAAGCCATTACCGGTCAGGAGCTGGCGGTGGACGCTGGCTGGGCTTGAGAGACGACTCAACAGCAAGCTTTAAAATAACATTAGGAGAATTTCATGCACGTATCTAACAAATACAACGTGCCCTGTTCACGCCCTCGTCACTTAGCGCTGGTTGTTGCCGCTGTTGCTGCTTTGGGGTCAGTAACCGCAGCCGCCGATACCACGGTGACGGTGTTAAGGATTGAAAGCAGCAGCGCCGAAAAGCGCTACTACGAGGAAGTGGTTGCCGCCTATGAAGCGGAGCACCCTGACGTTGATGTCGAATTCGAATACCTTGCCAACGAGGCGTACAAAACGCGCCTGCCCACCATGCTGCAGTCCAGCCAGCGCCCGGATATCTATTACACCTGGGGCGGTGAGGGGCTGCGCGATCAGGTGGATGCGGGATTTGTCCGCGACCTGAGCGAGCCGATGCGCGATGGCTGGCAGAATATCTATCCAGAATCTGCAGTGCGCGCTTTTACCCTCGATGATCGCGTCTATGGCGCGCCGCTCTACGCTACGGTGGTGGGTATCTGGGCGAACACTGCCCTGACAGAACAGGCGGGAGTGGATGCGCAAGCGATCACGACCTGGGAGGATTTTGAAAACGCCGTGGTGGCGCTGCGGGAAGAGGGCATAACGCCGTTGGTGGTCGGTGGTCAGGATGGCTGGCCGCTGCACTTCTATTGGGGCTCTTTAGTCACCCGCCTTGCCGGTGGCGACGGCATTGAAGCGGCCAAAAGCGGTGATAACGGCGGCTTTAACGGCGAACCCTTTGTGCGCGCAGGCGAGATGCTTCAGTCGCTTGTTGATCTTGATCCTTTTCAGTCAGGCTTTATGGCCACTTCCTACGAGCGCGCCAGCGGGATGTTTGGCGATGGTGAGGCCGCCTTCCACGTGATGGGTGACTGGGATTATCTTCCTTCCAAGCAGCGCTCAGTCAGTGGCGAGGGTGTCCCGGATGACGACTTGCTATTTATCCCTTTTCCAGAGGTCGAAGGTGGTGAGGGCAACGCACAGAGTTTTGGGGGGATGAACGGTTTTGCTGTCACCCGTGATGCGCCCGATGAAGCGGTCGACTTTCTGCGCTTTCTGCTCAATGCAGACAACCAGCGTAAAGCCGCCGCGACAGGCATCTTTGTGCCGGTTGCCGAGGGCTCAGCTGAAGCCCTTGAAACTCCCTATGCCCGCCGTGTCGCGGAAATTCTTGCGCAATCTGCCTTCCACCAAGTGTTCCTGGATCAAGCGCTGGGAACGTCCGTGGGCGCGACCATCAACGACATTAGCGGCGATTTGGCGCAAGGCGTGATCACCCCGGAAGAGTCTGCTGCCCAGGTTGATGAAGCCTGGCAGTTTAGATGATCTGCCCGCTAAAAGAGCACGCGTGTTACCGCCCGTGCTCATCCACGCTCTGTCTCGGAGTTTGCCATGACCACGCTTGACCGAACCGCCGTGCCGCGGAGAGGGAATGCTGACCGGGTGAAGAAAGGCTTGGTGAGCGGTAAATTCACCGCGCTATTAATCCTGCTTCCACCGGCGTTAATCCTTTTTTCGCTGTTCGTCATTCTGCCGCTAGCGGATGCCGTCTATTACAGCGGCTTTTCCTGGAATGGCTACGGTGCGCCCAGTGACTTTGTCGGCTCGCAAAATTATCAGCGCCTGCTCGATCACTCGGTGTTTCATACCGCGCTGTGGAATACCGCCAAACTGATACTGGTATCGCTGTTGATTCAGATGCCCCTGGCACTGGGGTTAGCACTGTTGGTGTACCGTAAGACGCCTACCAATACCCTGTTTAGGCTGGTATTTTTCCTGCCTTACATCTTGGCGGAAGTGGCCGCGGGGCTCATCTGGAGCTTTGTTTTTGACGGCGACTACGGCATTACCAGTTCGCTGTTGCATGCTATGGGCCAGGAGTCGGTGTATGTGTTGGCCGACCATCAATGGGCGTTTCCGGCGATTATGACCGTGATCGTTTGGAAGTACTTTGGCTTCCATATGATGATCTACATTGCCGCCCTGCAGAGCGTGCCCAAGGATCTGGTTGAAGCTGCCAAGCTTGAAGGGGCTAAACCCCGCCAAGTGGCGCTTTTTGTACAAATCCCGCTGATTAAGCATGCCATCGTGGTGAGTGGTTTCTTTGCCATTATCGGTTCGCTACAGATCTTCGACATTATCATCCCGATGACCAACGGCGGCCCCTCTAACTCGACCCATACCATCGTTACCTACCTGTACAGCTTCGGTCTCTCACGGCTCAATATTGGCTTTGGTAGCGCCGCTGCGGTTGTGCTGTTTGTGCTCGCTATCGGCATTGCCTTCTTCTACCAACGCACCACCGGCAAGGGGAGTAAGGCATGAAAAGTATCACTACCCGGAACACCCTGCGCGTGATCATTCTGATCGTGGTCGCGAGCGTGGTGATTGGCCCCCTGTTAGCGGCGTTTTTCGGTGGCTTCAAGGGGAATTCAGAGCTGCGTACCAATCCGCTGTGGCTGCCTGATAGTTGGGATGCCGGTAATTACATCGGCATCTTGCTGGACGGCAATTTCTGGCGCTATTTGGGTAACTCTTTCTTCATCTCGTTAATGACGGTGTTTTTAACCCTGGTGGTGGGGGCCGCAGCGGCTTATGTGTTTTCGCAGATCCGCTTCTTCGGCGCCAAGATGATCCTCTCCTATCTGTTGCTCGGCCTGATGTTTCCCTTTGCGGCGGCCATTCTACCGCTGTTTATCAAGGTGCGGGATTTGGGCCTGCTGGATACCTATTGGGCGGTGATCCTGCCCCAGACGGCGTTTGGTTTGTCGTTAGCCATCCTGCTTTTTAAGGCCTTCTTCGACCAACTGCCCAAAGAGCTTTTTGAAGCGGCCTATGTCGATGGGTGTAGCTATTTACGCTTCTTCTGGTCGTTCACGCTGCCGCTCTCGACCCCCATTCTGGCCACCGTGGGCGTGTTTGTTTTTGTGCAGAGCTGGAACAACTTCCTACTGCCGTTAGTCGTGCTCAACGACCGCTCTATCTACACCTGGCCACTGGGCATGATGCAATTCCAAGGGGAGTACCTTACCCAGTGGAACATGATTCTAGCCTTCGTGACCTTGACCATCATTCCGGCGGTTATCTTCTTTCTCGCCGCCCAGAAGTACATCGTGGCTGGCCTGACCGGCGGCTCGGTTAAGGGATAAAGGAGGATCCATAATGAACGATGTCATCCATAACCCTATTCTGGCCGGGTTCAACCCCGACCCCTCCATTTGTCGGGTAGACGGCGACTACTATCTCGCTACTTCGACCTTTGAGTGGTATCCCGGTGTTCAGATTCATCACTCCCGTGACTTGGCTAACTGGACGCTGGTCACGCGGCCCTTGAGCCGTGCCAGCCAGTTGGACATGCGCGGCAATCCGGACTCATGCGGCATCTGGGCGCCCTGCTTAAGCTACGCCGACGGGCTGTTCTGGCTGGTCTATACCGACATGAAGCGTTATGAAGGGAACTTCAAGGATGGCCATAATTACGTGGTGACAGCGCCGCATATCGACGGGCCCTGGAGCGATCCGGTCTACCTGAATTCAAGTGGCTTTGACCCTTCGCTGTTTCACGATACTGACGGCCGCAAGTGGCTGATCAACCTGCAGTGGGACTATCGCCAGCGCGAAGGGCGGGATCGTTTCGGCGGAATAGTGCTGCAACAGTATGATCCTGAGCAACGCCGCTTGGTGGGGGACATCACCAATATTTTTGCCGGTACCGAAATGAAGCTCACAGAAGGTTCGCATCTCTACTGGCGCGATGGTTGGTACCACCTCTTGGTGGCCGAGGGCGGAACGGGTTACCAGCATGCAGTGACCATGGCGCGTTCCAAAACGCTGACAGGCCCTTACGAGGTACATCCCCACAATCCACTTCTGACGAGTCGAGATGATCCTGAAAACCCGCTACAACGGGCTGGCCATGCAGATCTGGTCGACTCCCCTGAAGGTGATACTTATCTGGTGCATTTATGCAGCCGCCCCTTGCTAGGCACCCGGCTATCGCCGATGGGGCGCGAGACTGCTATTCAGCGCGTGGAGTGGGGTGAAGATGGCTGGCTACGGCTCGCTGATGAGGACAATGCACCAGCGGTAAAGGTAGCGATGAGTGGGGTGACGCAGAAGCCGCCTGTTCATGCGGAGCACTACGATTTCAAATCAGCAACGCTGCCTGATGTGTTTCAGTGGCTGCGTACCCCCTACCCGGAACGGCTCTTTTCGCTTACCGAACGACCCGGCTACTTACGTCTTTTTGGCCGTGAATCGGTAGGTTCCTGGTTTGAGCAGGCGCTAGTGGCGCGCCGTCAGGACAGCATTCACTGCAGTGCCGAAACGACACTCACCTTTGAACCCGAGGATATTCAGCAGTTTGCCGGGCTTATCGCCTACTACAACCGCTTCAAGTTCCACTATTTAGCGGTGACCTTGAACGATGCAGGCGACAAGGTGCTCAGCATTATCAGTTGCCTGGATGATTGGCCGAACGGGAACTTGAGTATCGCTGAACAAGGCATTCGCATTGAACCTGATGCCACTATTCGGCTTGGGCTGGATATCCACGCCCGCGAGCTGCGCTTTCGCTATGCCGAGGGAGATCAGCCCTGGCAACTGATTGGGCCAGCGTTAGATGCTGGCCTGCTTTCCGACGAAGGCAGCGGCCGCGCCCACGGCTATTTCACTGGCAATTTTCTAGGTATGGCCGCCCACGACATTAGTGGACGTGGCACCCCCGCCGATTTCCAGGCGTTTTGCTATCGCCGCGCCCCTCTTTCAGAGACGAGATAAGCTCATGGCTGAAGTAACACTACGCGACATCGAAAAGACGTTTCATGGCAAAACCACGGTAATCCCTGATTTAAATCTGCATATCGAAGATGGCTCTTTCACCGTGCTGGTTGGGCCTTCTGGCTGCGGAAAATCCACTTTGCTGCGCATGATTGCGGGCCTGGAGACCGTCACTCAGGGCTCGATCACTATCGGCGGGGAAGACGTTACCACTGCCGAGCCGAGTGACCGGGACATTGCCATGGTTTTCCAGTCCTACGCGCTTTACCCGCACATGACGGTCGCTCGCAATATCGACTTCGGCATGCGGCTGGCAAAAGTACCCACCAAAGAGCGGGAAGCCAAAGTGGCCGAGGCTGCACGCTTGCTCAACCTTGAGGATCTGCTCGAGCGTAAACCCGCCGAGTTATCCGGTGGGCAGCGCCAGCGGGTGGCCATTGGTCGTGCCATTGTTCGCAGCCCCGGCGTATTTCTGTTCGACGAGCCGCTCTCTAATCTGGACGCTTCGTTACGCAACCGCATGCGGGTCGAGTTGGCCGAACTGCATCAGCGGCTCGAGACCACCATGGTGTATGTCACCCACGACCAGGTAGAGGCGATGACACTGGCCGACTGCATTGTGGTGATGAACGCCGGGAAGATCGAGCAAATGGGCAAGCCCATGGTGCTTTATCAACGCCCCGAAACGCTGTTTGTGGCGGGTTTTATTGGCTCGCCGAAAATGAATTTGATCGAAGGTGCCCTAGCGGCGGCTTACGGAGCCAACACTCTAGGCATACGGCCCGAGCATCTAGAGGTGAGCAGCGAGCAGGGCGAGTGGAAAGGGCGTGTGCGATTCATCGAGAAGCTGGGCGCTGACGCTTTCGCCTATGTGGATAGCGAGCAGACCGGCCCGCTCACTGTCCGCCTTTCTGGCGATGTCGATCTTAGCCATGGCGATACGCTATTTATCACTCCCCAGCAGGCCCAACTCCACGCGTTTGATGCCGATGGAAAGCGAGTGCCTGATGACGTGGTACAAAAGCGTCCACACAGTCGCTAGAGTATTGTCTAGGAGCAGTAAAAAATGACGACGATCACCCTAGAAAATGCCCTGCTGCGTTTAGTAGTGAACCCGGAAGTGGGAGGCTCAGTAG
The DNA here is from genome assembly GCF_030544485.1 of Halomonas sp. HAL1. NCBI lineage: Bacteria > Pseudomonadati > Pseudomonadota > Gammaproteobacteria > Oceanospirillales > Halomonadaceae > Halomonas > Halomonas sp. HAL1. The sequence continues at coordinate 3,559,270 of NZ_CP130610.1, read as the reverse complement.
TACGTTTTGATGCATTGACGCAGGCAGGAGTCGTGGCGCTTATGCGCCCAGGTAGCATTGATGAACGAGATCCGAATCAACTGGCGATGTACCCATTGATACCGTGGTCAAACCGGATTGCGAAGGGTGGCTTTGAGTGGCGTGGGCAATATTATCCCCTTGTGAAAAACCTTGAGAATGAGCCGTTGCCCATTCATGGCGATGGCTGGCAGCGGTCTTGGCAGGTCGTGTCACAAAGTGCGCGCACACTGCAGCTTGAACTGCGTTCTAATGAACAGCCTCCTTTTGATTATCACGCTGAGTTGAGCTATCGCCTGATAGATAGCCGGTTGGAAGTAGCCCTTAGCGTGACGCATTTAGGCGACCAACCTGCACCTTATGGCTTGGGCCTCCATCCTTGGTTTCCCCGCACTGGCGATACTCGGATTACAGCGCTAGCGGAAGGCGTTTGGGAGGTTGATAAAGAGCAACTGCCACGTGAATGGCACCGCCTGACACCGGAGTCCACCTGGAACTTCAGTAATGGGAAAGCGCTACCCGAACGCTTAATCGACAACCTCTTTACCGGTTGGAAAGGCCAAGCACGAATAGAATGGCCAGCTCGCGGTGTGGAACTTGAGCTCACTACTGTACCCACCATGTCCCGCTATCTGGTTTTCTCTCCCCATGCTCAAGCGGATTTTTTCTGTTTCGAGCCCGTAAGCCATGTGGTAGATGCCCACCATAGCGTCTCATCTTTAACCGAGGGGTTAGTTGAACTGGCCTCTGACCAGGCAACCTCGATGACGTGTCAGTTTAGCTATCAAACGACTTAGTAGCCTACAGGCCTCTTTTAACTTCGATAGCGCAGGCACTGGTTTCAATGTGGCGTTGATGCTGCTGGGCTGCGCGATTGGTGCTTACGCCTTCTATGCGATCAGTGCCATTGCCCCTGTCTTCTTTGTTATCTACTTCGTCAAAGAAACGTGCGGGAAAGAGCTTGAAGAAATAGCTTATGAGTAAGTCGTTATATTGCCCCGATTACCTGCTCAATCGGGGATCATGTGCCTCTTTTAAACAGCATGGTGCTAGTTTTTGTTAATAAAATCATGAAGTTGTTGGTCTATTGAGGCATATAAGCAATTGTTTAACAATGATTTTTATTTGCTATTGGGGAGAGGTGGCACGGGCGCTGCAACGTTAAGAGGGAGAGCGTGACAGGTAGGATGAACTGGCGCTCTTAACTCTAAAGCCGAGGTGCAATGCTCGCACCAACGTTAAAGCAGTAAAGCTATATAGGAGCAGTATCATGATGAAGACGGACTCTCTCAAGAAGCTTGGCATCCTAGGTGTATCATTTGGTCTACTGACCAGCCCGTTAGCTTTTGCCGAAATGGAAGGCAGTGGCGAAGAGCAAGAGCCTACCCCGCAGGAAGAGCCGATGCAGGAAGGTGAAGGTACCTACAACAGCTACGACACTGAGCAGGATAAAGGTCAGGATGCAGGTACTGAGTACGAAGAGGAAGAGGAAGAATTCACTTACGAAGAAGAGGAAGAGGAGCAAGAAGTACCCGCCACCGATGAAGAGGAGGATGATTCCGGCTGGTAATTGCAATCTTTAAGGAATAACTTTTCTCGGGCTCAAGGATGAGTCGGAATATGCCCCGCCAATTGCGGGGCATCTTTGTGTAGGCCATCAATATTTTTAATCAGCGTGCGTTGATAGTTTAAAACAGCAGTGGTGTTGAGCATCCATTTGCATAACACTTTATTGATTGCTCCCTCACAAGGATGTTTCGATGCCGCTGAATTGGATGCCTCTGAAATGGACAGACAAGCCCCAACTGCCCAAAGCGGAAGGCCGTATAGAAGCGATTGATTTGGCGCGTGGCTTAGCCATTGGCTTGATGATCGTAAGCCATGCTGTCAGTGGTCTCGTCGGTATTCGTAATGTGCCTGATTGGGGAATGGTGCCGATTCATTTTCTGACCAAGTTCTCCTCTTCGCTGTTTATTATAGTGTTTGGCATTGCGCTGGCAGTGGCATTTCTTGCTCACACTCAGAGCGAAGACTGGCCTAAACGACGGCTCAAACTCTGGCTCCGCGCCGTAGAAGTATGGTTTTGGTACAAGGCGCTGACTATCTTTGAAATGCTTCCCTACTACCCACCTAACGAGATCGTCGATGCCTTGCTCTATGGGCGCTTTGCGATTTGGGTCGAAATCTTAGGTTTCTATGCCATTGCGCTGCTTTGGGTGCCGCTGATGTTACCGCTATGGGCGCGGGCACCGCTCTGGAGTCGACTCGCAACGATTGGTGCGTTAACCGCGCTGACCGTCTGGCTGCAGAGTCTTACGTTTGGTGGCAACGATATTCTGAAAGCGCTGCTGGTGGATCATGAAGACCACTATGCCTGGGGGCAGATCAGCCGCGCACCGATGATTCTAATCGGGCTGCTTATCGGTGAAGCACTACTTCGCTGCTATTTTGAACCGACCACTCGCCGTCGCTTAGTACTCACGCTGTTAGGACTGGGCGCGCTAATGGTAGCAGCATTTTATGCGCTGGCGTTTTCCAATGGTGATGTGCACGCGGCGATGCTCGCCGTGGCCAACAATGTCGGTAAGCATCCGCCGGGGCTTGAGTTCATGCTGTTTAGCTTAGGCGGCGCCTTGGTGCTGTTAGCCCTGGCGTTAGCCGGAGGCGCCAAAGCAGCCAAGGTATTAAGGCCGCTGACGATTGTCGGTTCCGATGCTCTGAAAGCATTCATTTTCCATATTGTGATGATCTTCTTAGTACTGCGCTTTTTGTGGGAAGGCGAGGGAATGTACACCTATCCACAGGCGCTTGGCGTGGGCGGGCTGTTGATACTTGGCGCCGCGGCGTGGATTTGGATGACCCGCTGGATGACGAATCACCGTTAAGAGCGATTAATAACTGCTGGAGCTTACGATTTGCGACACTGGATACAATGTGGACTAATGGCAGTAGCGCTGCTGGTTGCGCTCCCTATTTATGCAGATGGGTACAATACAAATTGGTACTATGAAGTCGATAAGCAGAGCGCCTGGCAGGGCGATTTAACCGCGCGCTTAAAGGCCATTGAAGGTGTATTTGAGGGCGAGCTCGGCGTTTATGTACAAAATCTCGCCAGTGGTGAAGGGTTTTCCTGGCGTGCCGATGCCCCTTGGTATTTAGCCTCGCTGATTAAAATACCGGTGGCGGCGCAAGTGCTGGCCGAACGTCAGGCAGGCACCCTGACGCTGGATGAGCGGCTAATGCTTGCCCAGAGTGACTTTGTCGATGGCGCGGGCCCCACCAATTGGCACGACCCCGGTACGCCTATCTCCATCCGTTACTTGATGGAGCAGATGATCACCGTCAGCGATAACACCGCTACCGATATGTTGATTGATCGAGTGGGGCTGGATGCCGTCAACGAGCGCGCTCGTACCATGATCGCGGCAAGCGGCGGCAACCCTGACGAGATCGGGCCTATCTCAAAATTGGTCGGTGTGCGCCAGGGTGTTTATGGCGAGCTTCACCCTGATGCGCGCGCGCTTGGTGGAATGGATTTTATCGCTCTGCGCCAGCATGCGGTAAGCCAGCGTGCCCAGGCGTTGGCCCGCGCGCTAGGCGTTAGCACAGAATCCTTTACCCAGCCCGATTACGACCATGCGTTTGATGCCTACGAAGCCACCGGCGAAAACGTGGGCACCTTACGCGCTTTTGGCGACCTTCTAGCTAGCCTGCACGGCGGCACAGATGACTTAAGCGCCGAGCAGCGGCAAACGCTGTTAGCGGTGATGCAGCGAACCAGTTCTGGTAAGCGGCGTCTTAAAGCGGGCCTAGGGGAAGGCATAAACTTTGCCCATAAAACCGGCACTCAGCAGCGGCGCAGTTGCGATGCCGGTATTGCCGAGCGTGCCAACGTTGAGACAACCACCGAAGGGCCATGGGTGATCGTTAGCTGTGCTCGCGGGCCCGTAGCGGTAAACGCGCACGAACGCGCCTTGGCCAGTGTCGGTGAAGCGTTGCGTTATAGCGGAGCCCTGGGTAAGCCGTGATAAACTACCGCCCCGAATGACCCTCAGAACCTACTTAGTCAGGAGCAACTTATGACACAAGCCAGCGCCCGCCACATTTTAGTCAGCAGCGAAGAGCAGTGCCTAGCACTCAAGAAAGAAATCGAAAACGGCCGTGACTTTGCTGAAGTCGCCAAAGAGCACTCCAGCTGCCCCTCCAGCCGCCAAGGCGGCGACCTCGGCAGCTTTGGCCCCGGCCAAATGGTGCCTGAGTTCGATAAGGTCGTCTTCAATGACGAGGTCGGCCAAGTGCACGGCCCGGTGAAAACCCAGTTTGGTTATCACCTGCTCGAAGTCACCAGCCGCACTTAATTCTGCCTAAAAGGCCGTCAAGCACCGCGGTTGTTCAACCGCGGTGTGAGGAGTACGCCTTGAACGACCCGATTATTACCATTAACGCCCTGAACAAAACCTACGAAGGTGGCTTTCAGGCGTTAACCCACATTGATTTAACGATTCAGCGTGGTGAAATCTTTGCCCTGCTCGGCCCCAACGGAGCAGGCAAAACCACGCTGATTAGCGTGGTGTGTGGCTTGGTCAATCCCACCGCAGGCCATGTCATGGTCGATGGGTTCGATAATATTACCCACTACCGCCAGGCCCGTGAACGCATTGGATTGGTGCCCCAAGAGCTGACCAACGAAGCGTTTGAAACCGTCTGGAACACCGTCAGTTTCAGCCGTGGTCTGTTTGGCAAAGCGCCTAATCCTGCGCATATCGAGAAAGTGCTCAAGTCGCTGGCGCTCTGGGATAAGCGCAACAACCGGCTAATGACGCTCTCGGGCGGCATGAAACGCCGTGTGTTGATCGCCAAAGCGCTCTCCCATGAGCCGCGCATTCTATTTCTGGATGAGCCCACCGCCGGGGTCGACGTTGAACTGCGCCGTGAGATGTGGGATGTCGTGCGCCAACTGCGCGATAACGGCGTGACGATCATATTGACCACCCACTACATCGAAGAAGCCGAAGAGATGGCCGACCGCATCGGCGTCATTAATCGCGGTGAACTGGTGCTGGTAGAAGAGAAAGCCGCCTTGATGAGCAAGTTGGGCAGCAAGCAGCTAACACTGAACTTACACAGCCCGCTGACAGAGATACCTGCGAACCTACAACGCTTTGAACTGAGCTTAGCCGCTGAAGGGTTTGAATTGATTTATACCTACGATGGCAGCCAGGAAGAGGACGGTCACGCGATTTCAGAGTTTTTAACTGCGCTGGAGCGGGAAGGGGTCACCTTTAAAGATCTCAATACTCGGCAAAGCTCGCTTGAAGATATTTTTGTCGATTTGGTTAAGGAGCGCGCATGAACCTTCACCCCGTTCGCGCCATCTATATGGCCGAAATGGCCCGTACGCGCCGCACGTTACTGCAGAGCATTGTCTCGCCCGTCATCTCCACATCGCTCTATTTTGTTGTGTTCGGTGCCGCGATCGGCTCGCGAATCAGTGAGGTCAATGGGGTTAGCTACGGCGCCTTTATCGTGCCGGGTCTGATTATGCTAATGCTGCTGACGCAAAGCGTTTCCAACGCCTCCTTCGGTATCTTTTTCCCGAAGTTTTCCGGCAGTATCTATGAGCTGCTTTCAGCGCCTATTTCACATTTAGAGATTGTGATTGGCTACGTGGGCGCGGCAGCTTCAAAATCGATACTGCTGGGGCTGATTATCCTGGCGACCTCAAACTTCTTTGTGCCGCTGGAGATTGCTCATCCATTTTGGATGCTCTTCTTCCTCGTGCTAACGGCGGTCACCTTTAGCCTGCTCGGCTTTATCATTGGTATATGGGCGGATGGCTTTGACCGGCTACAGCTGGTGCCGCTGTTGGTGATCACGCCGCTGACCTTTTTGGGCGGCAGCTTCTACTCTATTGATATGCTGCCGCCGTTTTGGCAAACCATCACCTTAGCCAATCCTGTGGTGTACCTAGTGAGCGGCTTTCGCTGGAGCTTTTACGGTATTAGCGATGTTAGCCTAGCGGCCAGCGTTGGCATGATCACCCTGTTCCTGGTCGCTTGCTTGGCCACGATTGGCTGGATTTTTCGCACCGGTTACCGCCTTAAACCCTAATTTACGTTTAACTTCTGGATGCTAGCAGACCCTTATGCCACTACTGCAAAGTATTGTGCACCGCCTTGACCCGACGCTAGACGGTGAGCGCCTAACCCTAACCGCTGCGCCCCAAGAACAGGCGGCTCCCAGCGATGACCCGGTAATGACAAGCCTAGTGGGTGCGCTGAACGACACCTACAACACCAAGCCCAAAGGCTGGGGGCGCTTTGCCGACGAGGGCGAATCAGCAGGGCCGCTTGCGGTGTGGCTGCGCGCTTACCTTGCCGGTGAACAGAGCTTTGCTGAGCTCTCTATGGCACTGGCCGAACGGCTGACCAAGCAGCTTCAAGAGCAGCTGTCAGTCAGTGGTTACCTAGTGATCAGCCACCAGCGCCAGGGCGATACGGAAACCCTGTTGATAGCTTTGGTGCACCAGCGCGAAGGTATTGGCATTAATGCTGAGCACCACGCGGTGCCCGCCGCACAGCTCAATACCAGCCAGCTGACGCTGGCCGCGCGCATCAATCTTACCCAGTGGCAGAGCGATGCCCCGAGTGCGCAGTATGTTTCATTCCTAAAAGATCGTGGTGGCAAAAAACTCGCTGAAGGATTGGTTGCATTGCTGGGTATGGAAGAAGGAGTGGATGCCCCGGCAGAAACCCGCACGCTGCTAAAAGCGTTTAGCGACTACGTCGAGAAAGAGGATTACGACGACGAAGTGAGCCGTGAAAAAACCGACACGCTAGTGGACTACGCCAATGAACAGCTGCGTCGGGGCGAACCGATGACCCTGGATGAGCTTTCCGGCTTGGTCAACGAACAGCAGCCCAAAGCGTTTTACGAGCATATCCGCAACGCCGATTACGGGCTCTCGCCGGAAATCCCCCCCGATAAGCGCACCTTGAGCCAGTTCCGCCGCTTCACCGGGCGTGCGGGCGGCGTCTCGATTAGTTTTGACTCCCATCTGCTCGGTTCAAGCATTGAGTACGACGCTGCCCAGGATCGCTTGATCATTAAGCAAGTGCCCAAGCAGTTGAGAGAGCAACTTACCAAGAAAGATTGAGTTAGCCACGCGGCTGTCTCTCACCAGGAGAGCTCTCTTTTGTTGACGTAGCAAGCGAGAGCATAAAGGGGAGTAGCGCTTGAAAAGTGTCACTGTGCTAGCATTTGAGTAGTGAAATAGGAGCTTGCATGAGCGAAGCGGATACGTCCCGACCTGCCGACCACGACAGTCCTTGGAAGATGGCGCTGGAAGGGTATTTCCAGGAATTTTTGGATCTGTTGTTCCCAGACATTCATGAACAAGTGGATTGGTCGAAAGGCTTCAGCTTTCTCGACAAGGAGTTACAGCAGATCACGGCGGATGCCAACAGTGGCAGGCGTTACGCCGATAAGCTGATCAAGGTCTATGCACGGAACGGCAGTGAAACGTGGGTGCTGATCCACGTTGAGGTACAGGGTGAGCCGGAGGAAGCCTTTGCTGAGCGAATGTATACTTACCAATACCGACTACGTGATCGTTACGGGGTAGATGTGGTGAGCCTGGCGGTGCTGGCCGATACACGCGATAGCTTTAGGCCCACTACTTTCCGCTATCAGCGCTGGGGTTGCGAGCTGACCTTTACCTTCCCTACAGCTAAACTGATTGATTGGGAAGCACGCTGGACGGCACTGGAAACCAGCAACAACGTCTTTGCGCTGGTGGTAATGGCCCAGATCCACGCTAAGCGATTGAAGGACGGCGCTACGCGCAAGGATGTCAAGATTGCTCTTATTCGGCTGCTGTATGAACGGGGCTACAGCCGCGAGCAGATTGTGCGGTTGTTTAATATCATCGACTGGATGCTCCAGCTGCCAAAAGCCTTGGAGTCCGAGTTTGTCCAGGCGGTCTACGCCATACAGGAGGAAAAGCACATGCCTTACGTCAATACCGTTGAGCGCTTTGAACGTGAAAAAGAGCGTCAAGAAGGTCGCCAAGAAGGTCGTCATGAAGGCGTGGAAGGTACGCTGCGTAAGCAAATCGCCTTAAAGTTCGGCGAGATGCCCGATTGGGCAGATCAGCGCCTGACGTCGGCTTCAGACGCACAGCTAGATGAGTGGGTAGTACGGATCCTGACAACAGATAGCTTGGAAACCCTGCTTGATAAGCACTAATCTGTTGATCAAAATTCTCCCACGTATTAAAGAGGGCAGCCCCAAATGGCTGCCCTATGTGTATGAGTCTGGTGATGGTTCTTCGATTAGGGATTTTCATCAGCGTATACCAACAAGCCTTTCTTCACCTCGTATTGAATAGCTACCAACTGTTCATGGATGCACTTCAAGGGTTAGGCATGGTCAGACGTCGGTAACTATCAATGGAGAACCCTATGCTGAATGCCATTAGTGATTTTTTCCAGCGCACACTGGCGCAACCCGAGCAGCGTGAAAACCAAACGTTGACGCTGGAGCTCGCCACCGCTGCGCTGCTGTGTGAAATTGTCCGCGCCGACTACGATACCACCGACGAAGAGCTAGCCAGCCTGCGCAGCATGCTTATTGAGCGCTATAAGCTAAGCGAAAGCGATGTAGAAGAGTTAATGCTGCTTGCTCAGGCGGAAGTGGATGAAGCCGTTGATCACTACCAATTTGTTAGCCTGATTAAAGAGCACTATAACTACGGCCAGCGCTGTGAGCTGGTGGCACAAATGTGGCAGCTGGCTTGGGCCGACGGCAATGTTGACCCGCTAGAAGAGCACCGCATTCGCCGCCTGGCGGATTTGCTACATGTCAGCCACAGTGATTTTATCCGCACCAAACTGCACGTAGAGGAGCGCAATAACCACGATGCATAACCGCAATGAAGACTCGAATTTAATGGACCTAATTGACTCAATAGAGAACATGGAGCAGGACGCTCCTCGAATCAGCGTTGATGATGTGGTTTATGCCGTAGGTCGGCGCTCGTTTGGTCCGCTCCTGCTGGTGGCTGGCTTAATTACGCTGACGCCGATTATTGGCGATATACCCGGTATGCCCACGCTGATGGCCGCGCTGGTACTGTTGGTGTCAGTGCAATTATTGGCGGGCAGTGAAGCGTTTTGGCTGCCTAAATGGCTGCTAAATCGCTCAATTTCGCGGCAAAAGTTTGATAAAGGCATTCATTACATGAAAAAGCCCGCCCGCTGGGTGGACGGGCTGCTGAAGGTTCGTTTGCCGTGGCTGACCGGGTATATCGGTATCCGCGTGACGGCGGTGGTATGCCTGCTTATCGCACTCGCCATGCCGCCCATGGAGTTTATTCCCTTTTCAGCCAACGGCGCGGGGCTGGCGCTGTCACTGCTAGGGCTAGGCCTGGTTGCCCGCGATGGGGTGGCGCTGCTGCTGGGGTTTGCGCTGTTTGGCGCTACCTGCGCCTTTATCGCGATGAATCTGTTATAAATTGAAGCGTTTTATTGTGTCCGGCGTTTAACCGGGAGCTACTGCGGGTCTTGCGCCAATAGCTCCTCCACCAGCCCATTCAACTGCTGCTGAAACTGCCCGCCCGGGGAGGGTGGGTTGGGGTCTGAGGTGATCACAACCGTCATTTCCCGTTCGGGAATAACAAACAGCGCTTGACCACCGTAGCCGCGCCCATAGTAAACATCTTCCCCCGCTAACTGAGTAATAAACCAACCGAAGCCGTATCCGTCGCCGGTCCAGCGAGAGGTGCCGCGCGGCTGCCAAGATGTTTCTACCCAGCCTTCCGGCAGAACCCGCTGCTCATTTCCAGCCTCATCAATGACTAACCCATTATTGCGATACAGCTCGCCCACCTCAATCAGTGCGCGTGGGGAAAGCTGCATATCATTGCCACCAAAATAGATGCCTTGCGGGTCGCGCAGCCAAGGGCGGATAGTGATATTGAGCGGATCGCCTAGCAGGCGTTGTGCAAGCGCATGGGTCGTCTCGCCGCTGGCATGGGTGAGCGCGGCGGAAAGCAGGTGGCTGGTGCCGGTTGAGTAGAGCATTTCCCCACCGGGTTCATCCACAAAAGGGCGAGTAATGGCATCGTTAACCCAGTTGTCACTCGCTACCCAAGCGCCATAATTACTGCCGGAGGTACGCTCAAGCCCCGCCTGCAGTGCGAGTAGATGGGCCACCGTGATCTCGCTGACTTTTGGTTCAACACCGCTAGGAAGATGCTCGCCAAACAAATCCACCATGGGCTGCTCGACGGAGTCGATAATATCCGCCTCAATCGCCGCACCAGTGATCGCTGCCAGCACGGTTTTGGAGAGCGATTTAATATTGGCAGGCGAGGCCACACCCGGCCCACCTTGATGATGCTCATGGATAATCTCGCCATCGTAGGCCACTACCATGCTGTGGACGCGTTCAAGCTGTCGGGTTTGCTGGTCTAGTGCCTGGAGTGCTGTTGCAGAGGGTTTATTTGCTGCCGCGGCAGAAGTAGTGAAAAACGACATAACAGCAAACGAAACAAGTAAAGCAGTAACGCGCATCGCAATACCTTCAGTATAAGTGGCAAAGGTTCGAGGTTAAGAAGCCGAAGAGGTTCCGCAACAGATAGCCGCGAGCATTAAGGTTAGGCGGTACTTTCTGCGCCTGAGAAAGGAACTGAATATTTATATGAATGGCTCATTTTTGAGCTTTTATAGCCACTTTTAGTATATAGTGGAGTATAAATGACCCTTTATTGAGAGAGCTATTATGGCCCTGACTCACTCTCTGCTTGCGCCTGGCGAACTGGTCCAGCAGGTCGGTGCTAACGCACGGGCAACCCGATTGGCGCAGAACCTTTCCCGTAGAACTTTGGCGCAGATGGCGGGTGTTTCCGAGTCCACTATTAAACGATTCGAGTCTCATGGGCAAATAACCCTCGAAGGACTTGTGCTCATTGCCACGGCACTGGGCGCGACAGGTCAAATTGCCGAACTATTCAAGCATGAACACCCAGTATCCCTTGAAGAAATCAAACGGACAGGTCGCACCCGGGGGCGAAAATGAAGCGGATCAACACCATAGAGGTGCTGCTAGCAGGTAACCCAGTAGGGGAACTGGTCGCTAGTCGACAGGGGATCTACTTTGCCTATTACCCCCAGTGGGTGGCGGAAGGCTTCAATTTGTCGCCCTTGAATATGGATTTTACTACTCAACCACAAAAGGCGGCCGATCCACTTCTTTTTGCTGGTCTGCCGGGGGCATTTGCTGACTCGCTGCCAGATGGCTGGGGAATGCTGCTCATGGATCGTTATTTTCTTGCCGAGTATGAAAAAGACCGGAGGGACATTTCTCCTCTTGACCGGCTGGCTTATATGGCCGATAGGGGAATGGGAGCGCTAGAGTATCGCCCCGTTCTCGAGCGTACCGTCGATGAAGACAATATCGACTTGGAACAACTTTATCAGGCCTCTCATGCTGTCTATGAAGGTGAGACTTCATCGACTCTGGACGCCCTAAGATTGGCGGGTGGTTCTCCGGCCGGTGCCCGGCCCAAGGTTGTCGTCGCTTTGTCTCCTAATGGACGTCATTGCAGTACCTCGTTCAAAGACCTTTCGGCTGGCTACCAGCACTGGCTAGTGAAATTCCGCGCACCCACCGAGCATCGGGACACTGGTGCCATTGAGTACGCCTATTCATTGCTGGCAGAGCTTGCTGGGGTGAAAATGGCTGCGAGTAGGCTGATTGAGATCAACGCTGCAACGGGCATCGAACGTTTCTTTTCCGCTCAGCGTTTTGATCGCAATGGTAATAGCAAAATTCACATGATGACGGCTAGCGGTATTCTCTATGCTGATTACAGCGCTCCATCGTTGGACTATTCAGACCTATTGAAGGCAACTAACGCGTTCACCCGTCATTCAGAAGACGTTGAGCGAATGGCGAGGCTGATGGTGTTCAATGCCCTGACCCACAACCATGATGACCACGCAAAGAACTTCGCTTTTTTGCATGATCAGGGGCGGTGGACGTTGGCGCCAGCTTATGACCTTACTTATGCCCCTGTTCGGGGATACGCAGATGAACACACCACCTCTATCAGCGGTGCAGGCGTGGCTACCCGGAAGAAGCTAAAACAGGTGTGTGCACCCTTTCGGTACTTAGATCCGGATCTCTACATTGAGCAAACTCTTGATGCCCTTGCTGGGTGGCCGACCCTTTGTCATGAATTAGAGATCGATAACCAGCAGCAGAAGCTTATTCAGCGCGCCTTTGACGAAAAATACCAACACCTTGGATAGCACGGGAATAGTCGCTTTCGACTAGAGGGAGGCAGCGGAATTACGCAAAAAAAGAAAAAGCCTGCTAGGATGGGGGTGTTGGCTCATGGGTAAGCAACCCGTTGATTTTACCTAAAACGCAATAAGCAAGGAGCGCCCTATGCGTAATATTATCTACATTATTGGCCTGATCGTCGTTGTGCTGTTCATTTTGTCGATGCTTGGCCTACGCTAAGCCTCTAATAATAAGCCAAGCAAAAAACCGCCCACACGCGAAAGCTGTGGGCGGTTTTTTTTATGCGCAGCGCCTATTAACGATGAGTGGCAAAAGCAGGGCAGTGAGGGTTAGTCACAAAAGTTAAGCGCAATCAGCGGCACCCTGACCAAACATATCAAACATCAATTCACGGCCAAGGCGAGTCAGTACAAAACGGTCATAGTCGTTGAACGTAGCGGCACCGCTATCTTCCATCACCTGTTGGCAGGTTGCCCAGGTAGGCGCTACTGAGCCAAGCGTTAGCAATTCACGGCGCGTTAAACCGCGCTGGGAAAGTGTAATAGTTTCGAGTACATGGCCGTGGTCGTAAAGCACTTCAGCCGCAATTGATAAACACTGACGAAGGCTGCGTTGAACATTCGCAGCGGTAGAAAGCCGGTAGGGTAATGGCGCGAGCCGTTCAGCAAGCTCGGGACGCGTAAGCTCTGAAGGCGTCAGTTCGGGAGGCATGGTATGTTCTCCTGCAATTAGCACCAAGATGGGCTTGTTGCAGTGCATTATAAACCAAGGTCGATGTTAGACCAAGGTCTATAGTGCGGGCGGCCGTTTCTGCTAATTCATTATCATCGCCACATGCGATTATATTCTTCCCAATAACGCCCCATTTGCCGTTCCTGGGTTAAATCGTAAAGCTCATATTGACGATTCAGGCGGGCGCCGCCATCGCGGGTAAGTGGCTGCCAACGTAGTGTTGCACGGTCACGGCTAGAGAATGTGAAAAACGCATCCAATGGTATGGCAAGATACAACCCTTTATCAAAGCTACCTTCACCAAAATCGTCGCCTGCATCTGTCCAGGTACCCCAGGCACCTATGCGTACTCCGGATTCAAACTCACGGGAGAAGTCTAACGTGGCGCCTACATCCCCGGCTAGGTAACGGCCCACGCTCACTTTGGCCAAAACATCCTCAATGCCGGTTTCTATATAAGCGTTTAAATGGCCAGTCCACGTGCTGTAATCGCGTAAATCAAAGCGCTGGTCAAACGCACGTTGGCGCACCCAGTTAACATCGGCACCCAGTGCCCAGGGCGCATCAAATGGTCGATAAAGCAGCTCAGTACCTACCCCTGCGTACATCATTTCAAGCAAGCCACCATAGCCCATGGCATACACGTTATCGCTTAGCTTTGCAGTGCGAGTGTATTGCAAATGTTCAACGCCAAAGGAAGACTCAGAGAGGTATTCACCAATAAAAGTACGTACCCGCGGTAGGTCAGAGTCGGCGATGTACTCATAGTTATCCAGGTTGTCTAGCAAAGTCCACGCTAAGCTGCCTGAAAACCAACCATTTGGATCCGTTTGGTATTCTGCATTTAACACCGCTTTCAAGCGATAAAGAAAGCCATCAGGGCCGCCAAAGTTTTGGTCTATCTGAGGCGATAACTGCCAACTAAAGCGTTGGGAAGGGGCTTCATAAAGCGTTTCACCCGCACTGTTTTTCAGGCTGGCTTGGGCATAAATACCGTAGCGGTGAGTGTATTCAAGGTCTGACGAAGTGGCAGCTTGAACAAAGTGTTCGCGGTTATGAACACTAGTGCGCAGCGGTAAGCCACGCTCTTGCCAGTCGAAGCGAAACGAATCAATGTTCGCATCAGCCTGGGCATGCAAAATGCGATTAGCACGCCCTTCGCTTTGGGCCAATGAACGGAACCGCTCAGGCTGAGCAGTCACCGTAATGCTATCGCCCTGGCGAGAAATGCGCTCTACCTGTATGCCCGCGTTATCGTTCAATACTTGGCTTACGGCCGCCCAGTCAGCCTGCGGTTCAGCACCCAATGCGATTGGTCTTGGGTCATCTTTCACTTGGCTAAGCCCAGCCAAGTTCAGATTAAAGGTAATACCCGCCATGGCCGTGTTACCGCGCTGCCAGCCTGCGTGTAGCTCCGTGTTATCGCTAATGGCTAAGCGTGCCCCCGCGTTAAAGCGGCTTTCTTGCGTTTGGTTATTATTCTGAGGCTCATTAGCGTAATCATTACCCTCATACTCCAGCTGTAGTACCAGCGGGTTCCAAGGGGTTTGGTACTCAATGCCGCCAAAAAAAGCAGCGGGGCCAGAAAAAAACTGGCCAGTGTTAAACTCACCGCCGTCAGATCCACTACTTGATGAACGCTCATCAAAGCGGTCTGACAGCCAACCCAGGGGCGAGGTGATATCACCCGCATTACCCAAGTAACCCCAACCAAAACCAGCAGAAAAATCAAAATCGTACCAGCGCTTGCTGGCAACAAAATATTCAGCCCCGAACAGGGTGGTTCCGCCAATATCGCGCGCCCCAACGGCAAATTGGGGCCAATAGCGCGTTTCCTCTAGTAGCCGAAACTTAGCATCAAACCCCTTATCAAGGTTACGATCAAACAGCTCACCACCACGACGATTTTCAACCTCTACATAACGGAAGCCACCTTCAAACCACTCAGTTGGCTGGAAAAAAACGTTATAACGGCGGTAGGGCTCCGTACGGCTGAAGCTTACCGACATTTCACCCAGCGGGTGCATACGCGCGGTGGGCGTTTGCATAATGCCGACGCCGCCAAAATCGCTTTGCCCTGTGCCCAGCTGCCCGGCAGTGCCATTGGCAAGTGCCAAGTAGGGCCAAAGGGTAAAAACAGCTAGTAGCGAATAAACCGAAAGGTTTCTTGAACCTAGGCGATAAAGAGGATTAGAAGCCGAAGAGTGCATTATTGAACTTGCCATTGAGAACATTGATCGCCAGGGAGTTGCGCGGCTAACACACCTGGCAGCCGCTGATTAATAATATCAAGCTCGTGCGTAACGCCTGGGAACGGTAGCGCCCCCCTCAATCCTTGCCGGTTGGGCAGCTCAATGGCGATTCGGCTACCGGGAGCTAAAGGTGTCTCTTCATGATTCCAAGCGGCAATGCCACGATGAATTACCTCGCCCTGTGGGGTAATAAGATGTACATAATCAATAGACGTAAAATCACGAGGCGTTAAGTCATGAATAAGGGTGTCGAGAGTCATGCCCGGCTGCCATGCAATACGGGTAACACCCTGCAGCCCCCACACTTCTACCCAGGTGGGTATTTCACAAGCTCCCCAATTTACCACGCGACTCAGCAATGGAGCTTCTCGTAAGTTAGCGCCAAGCTTAGGTAAATCTAAGCGTTCAGGGCTGCGTAGCGGTTGATGTTCCAGGCCGCGGAGTGCTTCTTGCCATGCGACTAAGGCTTGGCGATAGGAGATATTGCCCGCTACCTGAGTACTTATAATCAGTGTGTTCAGTTCTTCAATCAGGTAGCGCCGCTCTTGTTGAAAGTGCTGCTGGTCTTTGGCTAATAAACCATATGCATGGCTCCAACTAACGGGTTCCGCAAGCTGAGGTAATGTCTCCAACCAAGCGTCCGCAAGCGTTAGCTCAGAAAAAGCAGTATCTGCATGAGCTTGAGGCAATAGAGTGCTGTGGCTTTTTAACATCACGCTAAAAGAGGCAGCGCTCACCAACAAAACAGTGGCTGCAAATCTTACAGCGGGCGAAATGCGCGCCATAAAGCCGGAGCGGGTGGTTATCGTTCTCATATCTCTCGCTTCAACGCAGCATAAGGTAGTACATGGCAGGATAAGCTTTGATTGGTTAACTACCCCACCAAGGGCGAGCTACTTGCCAGCTAATATCTGGGCCTTGAGGCCAAGCCGCCTCATCAACTTCCCAAAGCCTTAAGGTAGCAGGGTCTCTCCACCATTGAGCGCGGGTAGTCTGACCACTATCCCATGTGTAATCAACGTGACACGACTCCAGTACCAACTCAGTTAATAGCAACTCGCGGCGCTGCGGTTCACCGCAGGTCATAGTGCCTTCAGCACGTTGAGCGTGGCTCAAACCATCACTATCAACCCAGTGGCGCTCTATTGAAAAGTTTGCAGGAGCAGCAAGCTGCCAAGGAGTGCCAGCGTTTGCTTCTTCCGGTAAACCGTAACGTGTGGTCAGCAAATCCCCTTGTGGGGTTGCAACAGCATAAAGGCCCCCTTGGGAAAGGCTTAAAAACCCACCCGCGCTAATCGGCCAGTGAGTTTGTTCGCCCGTTTGGGCGCCCAACACCACTAAACCACGCTGTACAGAGGTGTCCAGAGCAATCGAAGCAAAGGCAATGTTTTCTGCCTGCTCAGCAGTCGCTTGGCCACGGCCTGGATCGAAAATAACGATAGTTTGAGCAATGCTAGAGCGTTCGAAGGTGCTACACCCAGCCAAAGCAAACAGGCTGCCTAGAATAACGGCTCTAAACCACATCGCTAAAAAAGAGCGGATGCACCCACGCATAAGAGCCGCTAACAAGCGGCTCTTATGCGTCGTTGAGTAATGGCAAGGTAGGTGCCTATCGGTAGTGTTCAAACGTTACCTCAGCGCGTGCCTGTGCTGCCAGAGCCAGAGGAATCAGCAGCGCTAACGGCAGCGCCGAGCGCCACAGCACTGACTGCACCTACTACTAGTACGGTAGTGCTAACTCCCAGTGCGCCAGCTAAGCCGCCAACCGCTGCCCCACCAGCCGTGACGCCGCCTGCTGCTGCAGTCGTCCCGGCGGCAGTTCCAGTACCACCGGCGGCAGCTCCAGTACCAGTCGAGGATGCGGGAGCAGGCGTTGAAACTGGCGTTGAAGCGGGTGTTGGCGTAGGGTTTTGAGGAGAGGCTTGTGGGGAGGTTTGGGCCATCGCTAATGGCGAAGCCAACATGCCCGTAATAGCTAGAAAAGCCAGGGGTTTCTTCAACATAATGCTATCTCCTATCAGCAATAATCGAATGCAAAACACAGTATTTGCTTATGCTCAGCAGAAAAGATGGCTTGCACGTAAAAAGTTTACGTCAAAAATTTGCCTTGATAGTAGCGCGCAACTCATCTTAAACATAGACCCAAACTAAAATTTTGGCCTATATCCTACATGAAAAAAGCTCCCGTAATTAGCGTGGTAATAATGATAGATGGCATGAGACACGGAGGATGCTCCTCAGCGGCAGCGGCTCGATGAAGCCCCAAAGAGTAAAGGAAAGAGTAAGGGGTTTTGGGAGTGGCTAGGCTGACATTTACCATTTCAGTATAAAAAGATGCCTAAGCGCGACTTATATTAATAGCTGCTAGCGTGGAAGGGCGGAGTTAGGTAGGATGCGGCTTTCTCATTTAAGTTATTGAACCAAATCAGCAAGCCTGCTAATAAAAATGTCGCAGGTACTGTTATAACCCTATGCGAGTAAAGTGGATGTATCAGTGTCGTATCGCCACGCGCCCTTTGCGGCGATTACCTTTCGCTGCCGCCCTGGTTGGTGTGCTTGCGCTTTCTGGCTGCTCGCTTGCCCCCGGCGGCCACATGGATTACAACACCCAAACCGCGCCCATTAATGACCTGGTAGATGTGCAGCCAATCACTCCAGGGCTAGTGGCCTCTATGCCCCGTGCAGGCAACCGCGCCACACCCATGCCGAGTGAGTTGCGCGAAGCTATTGATGCCTGGCAATACCGCATTGGCCCCGGCGATGTACTGAGTATTATTGTGTATGACCACCCTGAATTAACCATTCCTGCCGGTAGCGAACGCCGCGCGGAAGATGCAGGTAATCAGGTACGCAACGACGGCACCATTTTTTACCCTTTTGCAGGCCGCTTACAGGTAGAAGGGCTGACGCTTGAAGAAGTGCGCCGCCTGCTAACTCAACGGTTAGCAGGAGTGATTCAAGAACCGCAAGTCGATGTCAATATTGCAGCCTTTCGTTCTCAAAAAGTATTGGTAAGCGGCGCGGTAGGCCAGCCCGGCAGCGTGCCTGTTACCACGGTGCCACTCACGGTAGCGGATGCGATTAGCCAAGCGGGCGGCGCAGGTGAAGAGGCCAACTGGCATGAGGTCTACCTAACACGTAATGGCATAGAAGAGCGCCTTTCGCTATTTAGCCTTATGCGTGAAGGCGACCAAAGCCAAAACCGCCTGTTGCAAGATGGCGATGTGCTCCATGTGCCCACCTCGGAGAATCAAGCGGTCGCGGTAATGGGCCAAGTGGGAGTTCCAGGGAATGTGCGTTTGGGCAACGAGCGCCTCACGCTAACGGATGTGTTGGCGAGAGCAGGCGGTATTGATGAGGCTAGCGCTGAACCATCCGGTATTTTTGTCATTCGTAGTAACGAGCCAGGCAGCGAGCGCTTAGCCACGGTGTATCAGCTGGATATCAGTAACGCCGTGGCATTAACACTGGGCAGCCGCTTTGCCATGCAGCCAAGTGATGTGGTGTACGTAACCACAGCGCCTATTGCCCGCTGGAACCGTGTTATTAGCCAACTTCTGCCGTCTATTCGCTTACCGGGTTTTGCTGCAGAAAGCGTTACCGATTCACGCGATTTATAACAGTGCCTGTGACGTGCTTGTAACCGTGCTTGTAACAATGTTTGTAACAATGCACGTGTATAAGCTTTATAGATGGGTACCTAGCTTTTAAGCACTACCTAATCCGTAAGCAGTGCAGATGGATGATGACACCGTCAGCCAATGACAATGAGTGCGAACAGGGCATTGTTAAATTATGTTTCATAACATCTTGGTGGTGTGCATAGGCAATATTTGCCGCAGCCCGGTGGCGGAAGCCATGTTGCGGGCGCAGCTACCTGACAAGCAATTTTCGTCTGCCGGGCTGGGCGCGCGGGTAGGTGAGGGTGTTGATCCAAAAGCGCGGCAGCTGGCGGAAGCGGCAAGGTTGAAGGTAGCTGAGCACAGTGCTAGTCAGCTAACGCTTGAGATGCTGCAAGCCGCAGACTTGATTTTAGTGATGAGCGACAACCAGCGCCGGGCAGTGGCAGAAATCGCCCCTGAAGCCCTAGGTAAAACGATGCGTTTGGGCCGCTGGCTGGATAATGGAAAAGGTCGTGACATTCCCGACCCCTACCTGAAAAGCCAGGAAGTGTTTGAGTACGTACACCGGCTAATGGACGAAGCCTGCCGCACCTGGGCGAGTAAGTTAGGCTAGCCCGCAGTCACCTAGCACACTTTAATTTATAAACGTGGACATAACGTACGTATGAGCGATGTAACCCCCTTGAATGGTGCTTCACATCAGGATGATGAAATTGATCTAGGCCGCCTGCTGGGTCTGCTGTTAGACCGTAAATGGTGGATTATCGCCATTACGGTGTTGTTTGCCTCATTTGGGGTTATTTACGCTTTATTAGCCACGCCGGTTTACCAGGGTAACGCGCTGGTACAGATAGAGCAGCGCTCATCACTTAATCCCTTTGGTGAGTTAAGCGAGGTGTTGGGCCAAACGAGTGAATCGTCGACCTCTGCGGAGGTGCAAATACTCCAGTCCCGTATGGTGCTGGGCCAAGTAGTCGACCGAGTAGCGTTAGACACGGTGGTGACGCCGCGCACGCTGCCGATTATAGGTGAGTTTATTCAACGCCGGGGCATTGAGCGGCCTAGTTTTATGCAAAATAGCGCCGCAGTATGGGGTGGGGAAAGCGTTAACGTCGGGCGTTTAGAGGTAGATGACGCCTATCGCGGCCAAGCGTTTACCTTAAAGGCAGAAAGCAGTACAGAAGGCCAAGTAGAAGAGTATTCATTTTGGCTAGAGGGTGAGCGCCTGGGCACCGGCCAAGTAGGTGTACTTAACTCTTTTCTAGGCGGTGAGGTAAAGGTGAGTGTGGTCGATATGGCTGCAGCGGCAGGAGCGGAGTTTACACTAACCAAACTGCAGCGCTCAGTCGCCGTTCAACGTTTAAAGAGCCGGCTAAGTGTGAGCGAAGAAGGCGGCGGTAGGAGCAGTAGCACGGGCATGTTGCGCTTAACCCTAACCGGTGGTGATGTGCAGGAGATTAAGCGATCACTAGATGCGGTCACCGAAATTTTTCTGACCCAGAATGTTGAGAGACAATCTGCAGAAGCAGAGCAAAGCCTGGCGTTTTTGGAAGAACAATCCCCCGAGCTGCGTGAGCAGCTGAACGCGGCTGAAAACCGCTTAAATGAGTACCGGGTAAATGCAGAGAGTGTTGACCTCAATACTGAATCTCAAGCGGCGATTGAGCGCTACATAGCGCTTGAGCAAAGCTTGAATGAGCTGGAGTTTCAAGAGGCGGAATTGGCCCAGCGTTTCACCCCTAGTCACCCAAGTTATCAGGCACTACTGCGCCAAAAACGTAACTTAAAAAATGATTTGGATGCGTTAAACGAGCGGGTAAGCCAGTTGCCGGAAACCCAGCAAGAAATTGTTCGCTTAACGCGGGATGTAGAAGTCACGCAGGCCATTTATGTCAACGTATTAAACAAAACCCAAGAGCTGCAAATGGCACGCGCTGGCACGGTGGGTAATGTGCGGATTATTGACGATGCGTTGGTGAGCAAAAACGCGATTGCGCCTAAAAAGCCTTTGATTGTAGTGATGGCCACGCTGCTAGGCGGCATGCTAGCCGTGGGCGTTGTGCTAGTGATTGGATTACTGCGCCGGGGGATTGAAAGCCCTGAGCAAATCGAACAAAGCGGCCTGCCGGTTTATGCCAGCGTGCCGTTATCAGAAGCACAAAACAAGCTGGTGCGCTGGATTAAGAAGAAAGGTAAAAAACGCGGTTTTAAAATGGTAAGTGGCGTACTGGCAGAACACGCCCCCGGTGATATTGCTATCGAGTCATTACGCGGCCTACGCACCAGCCTGCATTTCGCTACGCTGGAAGCCACTAATCGCTGCCTGATGATCACCGGGGCTAGCCCTGAGGTAGGCAAAAGTTTCATTTCTATCAACCTGGGGGCTGTCTGCGCCCAAATCGGCCAGCGGGTGCTGGTGATGGATGCCGACATGCGCAAAGGCCACCTGCACTATGCCTTTGGCGGTGAAAGCGCTAACGGGCTTTCCGATGTGCTGTCAGGCCGTTCAACGTGGCAGGCGCAGCTACGCAGTAGCCAAATAGAAGGGTTGAGCTATATGGCGCGCGGTATGGCCCCGCCAAACCCCTCAGAATTACTCATGGGGTCACGCTTTAAGCAAATGTTAGACGAGATGCAGGAACATTATGATCTCATCATTATAGATACTCCCCCGGTGCTCGCCGTCACCGACCCAGTCATCGTCGGTAATCACTGCGGCACGACACTGTTGGTCGCGCGCTACGAAATGAACACCCCCAAAGAAATGCAGCTAGCGACGCGCCGATTAGAAAGTGCAGGCGTTATAGTGAAAGGGGCCATTCTAAACGCGGTAGAAAGAAAAGCCGCGACCGATTATGGGTATGGCTACTACCACTACAGTTACAAATCGGTTGAACAGTAAGAAATAGCAGCATAAAGCGGTTGAAAATACTTCTTTATGTTGCTAATTATATATAGCCGACGTACAGTAACATGCTGGTAGTTATGCAGTTTAGTGCATTTTTTGTACAGATTTTTTATGCGCATTTTTTATGATTAAGAAGTAGGGTTTGAGAATACGCCCAGGGAATCTCTGGGCGGTAGCGTGCCTAAAATTATTGCTGGTACAGCATGAGCATGAATGTGGTGCTCTTTGAACGTAACGCCATCTTCCAGCGCATGGCAGAACATGCTTAGCCAAGCTGGGCAGGGAAAATCAGTATGAAGCTTCTCATCACCGGCGGCGCGGGCTTTATTGGCTCAGCCGTGATTCGCCATATCATCGCCCATACCGCCGACAGCGTGGTTAACGTCGATAAGCTGACTTATGCCGGCAACTTGGAGTCGCTGGCGGAAGTCGCTGATAGCTCACGCTACGCCTTCGAGCAGGTGGATATCTGCGAGCAGGCGGCACTTGCGCGAGTGTTCGCCGAACACCAGCCCGATGCGGTGATGCACCTGGCCGCCGAGAGCCACGTGGACCGCTCCATTGATGGCCCCGCGGAGTTCATCCAAACCAATATCGTCGGAACGTATACGCTGTTGGAAGTGGCGCGTGCCTACTGGAACAGCCTTGAGGCCGAGCGAAAAGCGACCTTTCGCTTTCACCACATTTCCACCGACGAGGTCTATGGCGACTTGCCGCACCCGGCAGACGTGTCTAACGCCCGCGAACAGCTATTTGTAGAAACCACCGCCTACGCGCCCAGCTCGCCTTATTCGGCCAGCAAGGCGAGCTCAGACCATCTAGTCCGCGCCTGGCATCGCACCTATGGTCTGCCCACCCTGATCACCAATTGCTCCAACAACTATGGCCCCTATCACTTCCCCGAGAAGCTGATTCCGCTGGTGATACTCAACGCCTTGGAAGGCAAGACGCTACCGGTATACGGCCAAGGTGAGCAGATTCGTGACTGGCTCTACGTCGAAGATCATGCCCGCGCGCTCTACACCGTAGTGACCCAAGGCCAAGTAGGGGAGACCTACAATATCGGCGGCCATAACGAGAAGCAGAATATCGACGTGGTTAGGGCGATCTGCGTTTTACTTGATGAGCTGGTTCCCTCAAATCATGCTCCTCGCACCTCCTTAATCACTCACGTTGCTGACCGCCCCGGCCATGACCTGCGTTACGCCATCGATGCCGACAAAATCGAGCGTGAGCTCGGCTGGACGCCGCGGGAAACTTTCGAGAGCGGGCTTCGCAAGACCGTGCAGTGGTACCTCAGCAATCTGGATTGGTGCCGCCGCGTGCAGGATGGCAGCTACCAACGCGAACGGCTAGGCGTCGCCACGGCGTAAAGCAAGACATCCCTTGTAGCAGCACAGCTTGCTGCGCGATCCATCGCGCAGCGATGGTCGATCGCTGATCCCAGAGAGGAAGCACATATGGCACGTAAAGGCATCATCCTCGCCGGTGGCTCCGGTACACGCTTGTATCCCATCACCATGGGCGTCTCAAAGCAGCTACTTCCGATCTATGATAAGCCGATGATCTACTACCCGCTCTCAGTGCTGATGCTGGCCGGTATTCGCGAGATCTTGGTCATCTCCACGCCGGAAGATCTGCCCAATTTTCAAAAATTGCTCGGTGATGGCAGCAACTTCGGCATCCAGCTGAGTTATGCGGAGCAGCCGAGCCCGGATGGACTGGCGCAGGCGTTTATCATCGGGGAAGACTTTATCGGTGATGACAGCGTCTGCTTGGTGCTGGGCGATAATATTTTCTATGGCCACGGGTTTTCGCCCAAGCTGAAGGAAGCAGCGGCACGTACCTCGGGCGCCACCGTGTTTGGCTATCAGGTCAAGGATCCCGAACGCTTTGGCGTGGTGGCATTCGATGCCAATAAACGTGCCATCTCCATTGAGGAGAAACCCACTAAGCCCAAATCCCACTATGCCGTAACGGGGCTCTACTTCTATGACAACGACGTCATCGAGATTGCCAAGGCGGTGAAGCCCTCGCACCGTGGCGAGCTCGAGATTACTAGCATCAACCAGGCTTACCTGAATCGTGGCGAACTCAATGTTGAGCTGCTGGGGCGTGGCTTTGCCTGGCTGGACACCGGCACCCACGAGAGCCTTCTGGAAGCTGCCCAGTTCGTGGAAACCGTAGAAAAACGACAAGGCTACAAAATTGCCTGCCTCGAAGAGATCGGGTTTAACCAAGGCTGGCTAGCCAAAGAGCAATTTCTCCAGCAGGCAGACCAGCTCAAGAAGAACGGCTACGGTCAATACCTCCTGGATATACTGGAAGACGCAGAATGATCCCCGTCACCAAGCCGTACCTGCCCAACCGGGACAAGCTCAACCAATACATTGATGGCATATACGAGCGCAACTGGCTAACTAACAACGGCCCGTTAGTGCAAGAGCTAACCCGCCGGTTGGAAGAGTATCTGGGTGTTGAAAACCTTCTGCTTGTCTCCAATGGCACCCTGGCACTGCAAATTGCCTATCGAGCGCTCGGTATTAATGAGCCAGTAAACGAGAAGCCCGCTGAAGCCATAACAACGCCGTTCACCTTCATCGCGACGGCAAGCTCCCTGAAGTGGGATGGCATCCAACCCGTATTTGCAGACATCGATTCGGAAACCTGGTGTTTGGCGCCTGAGAACATTGAAGCTGCAATCACACTTCAGACCCGTGCTATTGTGCCGGTCCATGTATTTGGCAACGCCTGCGATGTAGAAGCCATCGATGCTATTGCCCAAAAGCATAGTCTGAAAGTTATATACGATGCCTCCCACGCCTTCGGTGTGCAATATAGAGGCGAAAGCCTGCTCAAACACGGCGATGCCGCTACCCTCAGTTTCCATGCCACGAAGCTGTTCCATACCGGTGAGGGCGGCGCCATTGTGTTCAAACGTAAGAAGGACTTGGAACGGGCAAGGAAGATGATCAACTTCGGGATCACCGGGCCGGAGACCATCGAAGAGCTGGGCATCAACGCCAAGATGAATGAGCTACAGGCGGCGATGGGCCTTTGTGTTTTGGATGAAATGGAAAGTAACCTAGCTGCACGAAACGCAGTCTGGACTAACTATGAGCATGAGTTGGTGGGTTCAGTACAACTTCAAAAAAGAAGTGACGATCTTTCATATAACTCGGCGTACTTTCCTATTGTTTTCGAAACGGAACGGCAAGTGTTAATGGTAGCAGAGCTGTTGAAAGAGAACGCGATTCTGGCTCGACGTTACTTTTATCCTTCTCTAGAAACCGTCGGATTTTTGGGAGGGAAAGCTGAGTTGCCCATCTCTCACGAGATAGCCAGCCGCATTCTTTGCTTGCCCATTTATTATAGTTTAAAAAGAACAGAGCAAAGCGAAATCATTGAATTGATTCGATCAGGCCTGATGCCTTAATTGAATATAAAGCGTGACTGCTCACTTCGTCTGAGGTAATTCTAGTAATGGCTTTCCTGTCCCGGGAACAACTCGAGAATATAGGCTTTTCTAGTCTTGGATCTAATGTATTTATCTCTGATAAGGCATCGCTGTACAACCCAGGCAAAATATCCATTGGTAGCCACGTGCGTATCGATGACTTTTGTGTTGTTTCGGCAGGTGAGGGCGGTATCGAGATAGGTGATTACATCCATATCGCGGTATTCAGCTCTTTGATCGGTGCGGGTCGCATAGTACTGGCAAGCTTCGTAAATATTTCCTCCCGCGTTTCGATCTATAGCAGTAATGATGATTACTCCGGGGCAACTTTGACTAACCCCATGATTTCGGATGAATTCAAAAATGTCCGGTCAGCGGATGTCGAGCTTCACAAGCACGTAATTGTTGGTTCCGGCAGCGTGATTTTGCCGGGTGTAGTGTTGAAGGAAGGGGTAGCGATTGGTGCCTTGAGCCTAGTTGCTGCTGATTGCGAGGAGTTCAAAGTCTACTCTGGCGTACCAGCAAAACCATTGAGGAACAGGAAAAAAGACCTGAAAACAGTTGAACTCGAGTTTCTTAAAACACAATGAAAATTCTCCACATCGCCACCGATGATAAATTCCTGGATCACGCTTTCCCAGTATTCGAAAAAGTCTTCCCTGGCTCGAATGACGTTTTCGTATTTGCGCCACAGAGAATACTCAAATACGTCAAACTGACACCAGATTATATCGAAACGCAGCGCAGTAGTTTCTTCAACAAGAAGCCAAAACTGTCGAAGGATGTCTACCAAAAGTATGATCTCGTGGTCTTTCACTCTCTGATATCATACACATACCCCGAGCTCCAGAATATCCCTCAGAACACGCCGATAATCTGGCTAGGATGGGGGTTTGATTATTACCCTGATCTGCTTGGCGATATTCCGCTGTATCTCGACAAAACAGGAGAACTGTACGCAAGCCTCTTTGGGAAGGCGCCCAGACAAAGAGCAGTCGCTGTTGTCAAAGGCATTACCAGTGCCTTTCGGCGTCGCACGACTAAGATTCGCGCGATTGAGAGAATTTCGGTGTTCTCTCCGGTGTTGCCAGAAGAGTACGAAATGGTGAAACAGTCCAGAAAGTGGAAATATTTTCCAGAATTTGTGCCTTGGAATTACGGCACCATGGAAGACAACCTCATTAAGGGCTTCGAAGGGGAGAGCGTAACCGGTGATGCTATTCTGGTGGGCAATAGTGCCACCTATACCGGAAATCATGCCGAGGTTTTTGACCTGCTCCATAAACTGCAAGTGAAAGACCAGCAGGTCGTAACCCCTCTCAGCTATGGTGATAATCAATTGGCCAGCAAGCTGACCGAGATAGGTAAAGAATACTTTTGCGAAAATTTTGAGCCACTGATGGACTTCATGCCTATCGAAGACTACGTGACCATTATCAAGAAGTGTGGCTACGTGATCATGAACCATGTTCGCCAGCAAGCGGTTGGTAATATTGTGATCATGCTTTACTTGGGTGCCCGGGTTTTTGTAAGGCAAGAAAACCCCGTATGCGACTTCTTCAAAAAATCAGGAGTGGTGCTTTCAACCGTTCAGGAGTTGGAAGCCAATCCAGTTCTTCTGAAAACACCTCTAACCAACGAGGAACGTTCCAGCAACAGCGCTCTTGTAAGCGATTATTGGTCCCGCGAAAGGGCTTATGAACGTACCCAAAAACTGGTTGAGAAAGCGTTGTCTGTGAAGGGTGGTCAGAGGCCTCAATTAAAAGTTGAGCCATATCAGTGACCCCCAAACAAATAGCCGCCTTCGCCATAGGCCCGATTGGGGGAGCGGTCCTCGGCCTCATCTCTCTGCCTGTTGTCACATGGTTCTTTTCTCAGGAAGACGTAGGGCGGATGGCAATGCTGCAGGTCACCCTTGGTTTTAGCATTCTGCTATTCAGCCTTGGTCTGGACCAATCGTACGTTAGGGAATTTCACGAGGCCGAGAACAAGCCGGCACTGCTGAAAAGGGCGATGTTGCCAGGCTTGGTGTTATTGGTGCTAACGGTCTTGGTAATTCTGTCGTTCGGTGGAGCGCTAGCAGGTTGGTTGTTTGAGGTGCCGCAGTGGCACTTGAGTGTGCTTGTAGCGTTGGCGCTGGTGGCAAGCTACATCTCCCGTTTTTTGTCTCTCGTGCTACGGATGAACGAGCGCGGCCTGGCCTTTTCAATGAGCCAGCTGTTGCCCAAACTGCTTCTGCTGGCAATCATCGGTGGCTATATAGTTGTAGATGCCGAGAAAGACTTAACCAATCTGGTGCTTGCCAACGCCGCTGCTATAAGTTTTGTCTGTGCGATTTACGGATGGAACACTCGCGCGGAATGGTTGGCGGCTATTCGCTCCAAGCTGGACATTGACCAGCTCAAAAGCATGCTCCGTTTTGGCCTACCATTGATACTCGGTGGCCTTGCCTTCTGGGGACTAACAGCGGTAGACAAAGTATTCCTAAGAACGCTGGCGAGTTTTGAAGAACTGGGAGTTTACTCGGTGTCGGTCAGCTTCGCGGCCGCGGCCACTATCCTGCAAAGTGTCTTCTCCACTGTCTGGGCGCCTACGGTGTACAAATGGGCCAGCGCCGGTAAAGGGCTGGAAAATGTCCATAAGGTAAGCCGCTACATACTGGCGCTGGTGGTGCTTGGGTTTGCGTTAGCAGGCTTGTTGTCATGGGTGGTCACTTTCTTCCTGCCGGCCAACTACGCCGCCGTACAATGGATTGTGGTTTCCTGTATCGGGTATCCGTTGCTGTATACGCTGTCTGAAACCACGGTTGTGGGCATTGGCATCACCCGGCGCAGCTCTTTTGCCATGCTGGCAGCGATTATCGCCTTCGCCGTGAATCTGGTGGGTAACTGGTGGTTGATCCCAACCTATGGCGCCTCTGGCGCGGCGGTAAGCACCTGCGTTTCATTCTGGGTATTCTTCTTTCTGCGAACCGAGTTCTCCATATATTTATGGAAACCCATGCCGAGACTATTGCTATATACCTTCACGGTAATCTCTGTTGCCGGAGCCGTGGTGTTCACTCTTTGGGGTGAGGCGCTGGGGGCATGGATGGTGGCGTATTGGTTGGTGGTTTTGGTGAGTTGGTGTGTTGTGTTTAGAGGTGAGGTTCGGGAGGTGTTTGGTTT
Organism: Halomonas sp. HAL1; assembly: GCF_030544485.1. NCBI lineage: Bacteria > Pseudomonadati > Pseudomonadota > Gammaproteobacteria > Oceanospirillales > Halomonadaceae > Halomonas > Halomonas sp. HAL1. The sequence continues at coordinate 3,530,804 of NZ_CP130610.1, read as the reverse complement.
TGTTGGGCGTAGGCTCAAGAAAAACGCACAAAAAACCGGGCTATGACGGGCTTCGCCAAGCGAATTGCCGAGATTAAATAGTGGCGCTATCGCCGATGTGATGAATAAGGCGGGCTGCAGGGTATGTTGCCTTTGGGTGAGTTGGATTTGCGACTTTGATGGTTTCAAATAATATATAAAGGGTGGTTGTTCTTCCAATGAAAGTTCTATGTATCGCATTGTTATGGCCGAATGAGAGTAACCGCAATAGCGCAACACAGATTGTGCAACAGATTGCCTCCAGAACGGAGTGTGGTGCAGACATTACTTTGATTGCACCATATAGCGCTGGAAAGGGCAGGACTCTATGGTTGGAGGAGTGTCAGCCTATGCCTACTAAATTCCTTCCAATGCCATACCCGACCCTACCCTATGTTTGGCGGCTTTCATCTAAGTTCTTTCTACTCAGTGCAAAAATTTTGGAGTATGCCATTCTGAGATACGTAAGAAAGTTGGGCGGCTTTGAGCAGTTTGATGTTGTGCACATTCATGAGCTTGGCGGCTCTATAACTCTTGCAAAAGCTATCAAGAAAAGAGCTAACGTGCCTGTAATAGTGACAGTGCACGGTCGACATCCTGCACTCTTTAAATATCAAAATGAATTGAGTTTTATTAAAAAAGCGTTTGATTACTCTAAGTGGTTTGATAAAGTTTTTTTGGTTGGTAGGCCGTTGGAGGATTTTGTAAAGAAATTTGGGTTTAAGAGTAATGACATCTCTGTACTTCATAATGGGCATCAGAGTCCTAATGAAGATCCTGAACGAGTTGAAAAGATGCGCTCGGAGTATTCAGGCAAGACATTAATTTCTTCTGTTGCCCGGCTATACCCTTTTAAGGGAACTGATATTACTCTCAAAGCGTTGGCCAATCTTTATCGGGATGGACTTGTTGATTGGCATTACTTGCATGTCGGCGAAGGGCCGGAAAAGCCTTCGCTTGAGAATCTCGCCAAAGAGTATGGCATACAGAATAACGTTACCTTTTTAGGGCACCTTCCCTACATTGATGCAATGACAGTGATTGCAGCCAGTGACTTGTTTGTGATGCCCAGCTGGCTAGAAGCTTTTGGTATTGTTTATGTGGAGGCCATGGCTAGAGGAAAACCTGTAATCGGATGCTGGGATTCAGGTGCAGAGGAGTCCATACGCCATGAAATTGATGGGTTTCTAGCGAGAAGAAAGAATGCTGATGATGTAGAAAGTGCGCTTAGAAAGTTGATAACGGATAGTGAGTTGCGAATGAAGATGGGCGCGAATGGGTTGCGCAGAGTCGCTGATTTTACGTGGGCTAAGAACTCTGAAAGTTATATAAAAGTTTATGACGAGCTATCCGAATCATCACGCTGAATTTTGCGCAGTAGGCATTATACGAGCGTTTAGTGTTGTCTGCAGGGGCAACACGGTTTTCCTTTAGCATCAAAAAAAAGCATTCCGTTATTAGAGGGCTTGGCTTATTTATTTCTCTGCGCCTACGCCTGGCCTCCACCCCAACCGAAAACCTAAGTTTTTTTCAGCTAGCTGCATACGCCACCACTAGCAGTGCGCAGGTATTTCAAGCGCTGGGGATTGAGAAAACGACTTTAAGGTTTAAATTTTTATGAAAATCTGGTTCTGGCAGTTAATCGTAAGCCCTCACATGGCAAACCTTGCATCCGAACTTGCAGTGCTGGGTGTAGATGTTTGCTATGTGGCTCATCAAGAGATGTCGCCAGATAGGGTGACGCAAGGCTGGGTTGCGCCTTCATTGGGCAAGGCGAGCTTTAAACTCATTCCTACTGAGGCTGAAGCGGTGGCCCTTGCCAATGAGGCGCCTGAAGATGTCGTGCACATATGTCAGGGTATTCGTGGAAATGGTGTAATTTCTGCTGTGCAGTCAGTTTTGAGAAAATCCGGCCGAAAAAAAATAGTGGTAATGGAAACAGTCGATGGCCATGGCTTTTTCGGTTATTTGAAAAGATTAATCTACTCTTACTTATTCAAAGTTGCAGATAAAAGTTTATTGGCAGTTCTGGCCATAGGCCTGAATACGGCAGATTGGGTTGTGTCTAGAGGAGTAAATCGAAACAAGGTTTTTCCATTTGCCTATTTCCTGCCTGAGGCTGAGAGTAGCCAGGGCAAGCCTAAGGCGCCATCCAGCAGGTTTCGTTTTATTTGCGTGGGGCAATTTACAGAGCGTAAACGACTAGATCTGCTCATTGAGGCGCTAGCTTCGTTGCCCAAAAATCAGAATTTTGAATTAGCAGTTGTGGGTAGTGGGCCGCTGGAACAGGGGCTAAGAGAAAAAGCGGAAAGTATGCTTCCTGGCCGAGTAGATTGGATCGGCTTACTTCCAATGGCTCAAGTTCGCGAGGAGATGAGAGTTGCGGATTGCCTGGTTCTGCCCAGTCGACACGATGGCTGGGGAGCGGTGGTGTCGGAGGCCCTTATGAGTGGGACGCCTGCGATTGCGAGTGATGCTTGTGGGTCTGCTGTTGTTGTTAAGGCAAGTGGTGTCGGTGGAGTGTTTAGTTCAGGTGATATCTGCGAATTAGGTCAAATGCTCTCGGAAAGAATCAACGGCGGAAAAGTTTCAGAGTCGGAGCGTGAAATTTTAAGTAGCTGGGCTACCTGCTTGGCAGCACCAGAAGGTGCTCGGTATTTAATGAACATTATTGTCCATCTCAATAACCCCGATGTTTCCTTACCGCAGGCTCCATGGTTTAATGGGAATGATTTTTTGGGGCTATCTTGATGCTGATTTGTTTACTTTTCAAAAGCTGTCTGCGCTTGGGTTGTCATTAGTTATCTTTTCGGGGCGGTTTTAATGAGGGCTTTTAGGGAAGTTACATTTGAAGTTGGATTCAGGGATTGTTTATGAGATTGGATCGCAGATTCGACAACCTACTCTCGTCAAGTTTTTATACTAATTTATATGCTCTTCTACTAAGTTTAGGGCCAGTTTATTGGCTTCCTGGTGTTAGCCCAGCTCTGTTGTTGATTTTAAAGTCTTTTCTTTTTGTTGTTTTAATCACTATTTCAGTTTCCGCGCTTGTTGTAAAAAAACGATTCCTTTTTTGTGGTGGAAAGCCAGTTTTTATTATTTTTTCTTTTTTTTGTTTGGCGTCCATTCCAGCCATCATTTTTGGCGAATTTAGTCAATCTGTGTATCACGTTCAAAATTCTTTGCAAATATTTTTGTTTGTCGCGGCGACATCGGTGCTTATCGAGTACGGTAGAGTGTTAGTTGTGGCAAGAAGGGCAGTATTTTTATTCTTTTTGTTTTCCTCGCTATCAATCGTCATGATGTTATTATTTCCTGACTACCCTAATCCTCTGAATCAGCAGTTAAGCGTGGCTAACACTGGATTGGGAGGGTCGAGAACGGGTTGGTCACCAGCGGTAGCGCTATTCATGCCATGGGCATATTCTCTGGGTTATTCTTCCTTATTTATGTCGGTACTTCAGGTTTTCGTGTTCGCTTCGAATCAAATTATTACAGTGGGACGAACTGGTATATTAGCGAGTTTAGTTCCACTTTTTGTTTTAGGGGCTTTGTCAAAACGCATTAAGGTTTTTTTAGCAGTTTCGTTTTCTCTTGTTATTTTAATTATATATGCAGTTTATAACCTGGATGACTTAAGATTAAATCAAGGCGGGTTTGATAGTTTAGAATCTGTTAATGAATTATCAACTGGTCGTGTAGATGATTATGTTGTAGCTGGTAAGATTATAATGCAATCACCCCTGACTGGTCAGGGGTTTAATTTGTTGGTGAATGCTGGTGAAGGTGCTTATCCCCATAATGTTTTTATTTTGTTAACAGCTCAGGGAGGCATTCTTTTAGGAGGGAGTGCTTTTATTTTGGTGTGTTTGGGTTTGCTCTCCGGGCTTAGAAAATTTAGAAGTTCTCCGATTAAGCAAGCTTCGTTTTTAACACTTCTTGCCGGTTTTGTCGTTGCGATGCTGGAGCCAAAGTTTATTTTTGGGAATTTTAATAATTCTGTATTTTGGTGGTTTTGTTTTTGTCTCTGCGCCTCAAAGAGAGTATGAGTTTTGAATTCTTTAGATTTTAATAGTCCAGACGTGAAGTCTGAAGTTATAAGTTTGTTAGTATTTTCCGGCTACTACCTCCCCGGTTACAAAGGCGGCGGCCCCATAAAAACCATCAAAAACTTGTTCGACCAGGCGGGCGATGAAATAACCTTCAAACTCATCACCAGTGACAGGGACTTAGGCGATATGTCCCCGTATGCGTCAGTAACCTGCGGCGCCTGGAATCAAGTAGGCAATGCGTCTGTCTTTTACGTGCAACCTGGCAAAATCGGTTATGCACAAATCGCTCGGGAGTTGCGCGCCAAAGACTACGACATCGTCTACCTGAACAGCTTTTTCTCACCGCGGTTTTCTTTATTCCCGCTTTTGGTTGCCAAGGTACTTCGGCAGAAAGTGGTGCTTGGTCCAAGGGGCGAGCTCTCGGAAGGTGCGCTCTCGCTGAAAGCTCTGAAAAAACGTGTTTTCATTACCGCATTTAAATTACTTGGGTTGCACCATAGAACCATATTTCAAGCATCCAGCGATTACGAAGCGGAAGACATCCGCCGGGTGCTGGGTACCGGAGTGGATATCCGCGTTGCAGGAGATGTCGGTGCACAAGAGTTTGCGGAGTGTCTGGAGCCCCGCGCTTCGAGATCTTTAAAGGCCGTTTTTGTTTCCCGAATCTCGCCAATGAAGAACCTGCTAGCGGCACTTGAGATGTTGCAGAAGGTTCAGCGCTCCCTTAACTACGATATTTACGGGCCCATCGAAGACAGGGACTATTGGCATCAGTGTGAAAGCGTTATTGAGGGTCTGCCGTCTCACATCCAGGTAGAACACAAGGGAGAGTTAAAGCCGGATGCAGTGGTTAAAACCATGGCGAACTACGATGCTTTTTTCATGCCCACCAAGGGTGAGAACTATAGTCATGTTATTACCGAGGCTTTCTGTGCCGGGCTGCCGGTGCTGATTGCAAACACTACACCCTGGCGAAATCTTCATCAACAGGGTATCGGCTGGGATTTGCCGCTGAATAATCCAGATGCCTTTAGTGCTGTGCTGGATGAGTTAGCCACCATGCCTGCTGATGAATACCTGGAAGCGCGTAAGCGGGTTTTAGCTTGGGCAAAAAACAAGTTTACCCAACGCGATGCCATAGAAGCCAATATCGCTCTGTTCAAATACGCCTACGAAAAGAAATAAGGACTGCTCCCCATGCCCTTCAAGAAGAAGACCCTGTTAATCACTGGCGGCACTGGCTCCTTCGGCAACGCCGTTCTCAACCGCTTCCTGGATACCGATATCGAAGAGATCCGCATCTTCAGCCGGGATGAGAAAAAACAGGATGACATGCGAAAGCGCTACGCCAACCCCAAACTCAAGTTCTACATTGGCGATGTGCGGGATTACCAGGGCATTCTGAACGCTACCCGGGGAGTGGATTTCATTTTCCACGCGGCCGCACTCAAGCAGGTGCCTTCCTGCGAGTTTTACCCCATGGAGGCGGTGAAAACCAATGTGATCGGCACCGAAAACATGATGGAAGCGGCGATCCAGAATGAAGTGAAGCGGGTGGTGTGCTTGAGTACCGACAAGGCCGTTTACCCGATCAACGCCATGGGCATTTCCAAAGCGATGATGGAAAAGGTAATGGTGGCCAAGTCCCGCAATGTCGACCCGGAGAAAACCGTGATCTGCGGTACCCGCTACGGGAACGTGATGGCCTCTCGCGGCTCTGTTATTCCGTTGTTTGTGGACCAGATTCGTGCCCGTAAATCGCTCACCATTACCGACCCGAACATGACCCGCTTCATGATGACGCTGGCGGATGCGGTGGACCTGGTGCTGTATGCCTTCGAACATGGCTCCAATGGCGATTTGTTCGTGCAGAAAGCGCCTGCCGCCACCATCGAAACTCTGGCTCGGTCACTTACCGATTTGATGGATAAACCGAATCACCCCATTAACGTCATCGGTACCCGCCACGGCGAGAAGCTGTTTGAAGCACTGCTGAGCAGGGAAGAAATGGCCTGTGCCCAAGATATGGGGGCGTACTATCGTATTCCGCCGGATTTGCGGGATTTGAACTACGGCAAATTTGTGGAGCAGGGGGAAGAGAAGATTTCCCATACCGAGGATTATAACTCCCACAACACCGAACGTTTGGATATGGCCAGTATGCAAACCTTGTTGCGTAAGCTGGATTTCATTCGTGCCCTGGAACGGGGTGAATACCTCAACCCGGAGGACTGATTGATGAAAGTACTGGTAACCGGCGCTAACGGTTTTATCGGCCAGAACCTGCAGATGCACCTACAGGAGAAGGGCGGTTTCGACGTGGTGCCTTTCACCCGTGAACACACCGAGCAAGACTTGCCTGGCCTGCTGGAAGGAGTGGGCTGGGTCGTGCACCTGGCGGGCATTAACCGCCCGCAGGATCCGGCCGAATTCTCCACCGGCAATGCCGGGCTCACCCAGGCCTTGTGTCATGCAGTGCAGGCCAGTGGCCGAAAGATTCCGGTAACCTACAGCTCGTCTATCCAGGCCGAGCGGGATAACGATTACGGCACCAGCAAACGCGAAGCAGAAGAAGCCCTGCTGGCATTGAACCAGAACACCGGTAGCCCGGTGTACATCTATCGCCTGCCTAATGTGTTCGGTAAATGGGCGCGGCCCAATTACAACTCGGCGGTGGCTACTTTCTGCCACAACGTTGCTCGGGATTTGCCGGTACAGATTAACGACCCGGACGCTGTGATCAGCCTAGTGTATGTGGACGATGTAATCGCCAGCTTTATGGCCCTGCTGGGTGGTGAGCCACTGGCTGGCCCCTATGTAGATGTAACGCCGGTTTATCAGATTGCCGTGGGCGAGCTGGCCAGCCAGTTGAACCGCTTCAAAGCCACCCGGGATAACCTGGTTACCGAGCCGGTAGGCACCGGTCTGACCCGCGCATTGTATTCCACCTACGTGAGCTATCTGCCACCGGAAAGCTTCACCTACATCGTACCTCAACATGGGGACGAGCGCGGCGTGTTTGTGGAAATGCTGAAAACCCAGGATGCCGGCCAGTTCTCCTTCTTCACCGCCCACCCCGGCGTTACCCGTGGCGGCCACTACCATCACTCGAAAACCGAGAAGTTTCTGGTGATCAAAGGCAAGGCCTGCTTCCGCTTCCGACACATGCTCACCGGTGAGTTCTACGAGCTGTTCACAGAAGGCACCACCCCGGAGATTGTAGAAACCGTGCCGGGCTGGACCCACGACATCACCAACGTGGGGGAAGACGAGTTGGTATGCATGCTCTGGGCCAACGAGATTTTTGACCGGGACAACCCGGATACCTTTTCCGAGCCGGTGCTGAACCCTCCCAAAAAGTGAGTCTGTCGATGAAAGTCATGACCATTCTGGGCACGCGCCCAGAGATCATTCGCCTCTCAAGGGTGATGGCTGCGCTGGATCAGGTGGTCGATCATAGAATCGTCCACACCGGGCAGAACTACGATTACGAGCTTAACGACGTGTTCTTCGAGGAGCTGGGCGTGCGCCGGCCGGACCACTTCCTCAACGTGGATACCTCGTCGCTGGGGCGTAGCTTGGGCGAGATTCTGATCAAGACCGAGCAGGTGCTGCTGGAGGAGAAGCCCGATGCCGTGCTGGTGCTGGGCGATACCAACACCGCTATCGCCACCCTGATGGCCAAGCGCATGAAAATCCCCACCTACCATATGGAAGCCGGAAACCGCAGCTTCGATGCCAACGTGCCGGAGGAGATCAACCGCAAGCTGGTCGATCACCTGGCCGACTTCAACTTGGTCTACACCGAGCATGCGCGGCGCCACTTGATCAGCGAAGGCCTCCCGCACCGCTTTATCTATCTGACCGGCTCGCCCATGCGCGAGGTGCTGGAGCATATGCTGCCACAGATCCAACAGTCGCGTATTCTCGAGACTCTTGGGCTGGACGCGGGTAAGTACTTCATCGTCAGCGTGCACCGCGAAGAGAACGTGGATAGCCGCGACAACCTGCGCGAGGTGGTCGCGGCGCTGCAGGCCCTACACCAGCACTACGGCTACCCGGTGGTGGTCTCGACTCACCCGCGCACTCGCAACCGCCTGGAGGCACTGGGCCTGGCTGAAGGCGGTGAGGGCATTCGCTTCCTCAAGCCGTTCGGTTTCCTGGATTACAATCACCTGCAGATGCACGCCCACTGCGCCATCTCGGATAGCGGCACCATCAGCGAAGAGGCCTCGATTCTTGGCTTCCCCGCGGTGACGATGCGCCGCTCCATCGAGCGCCCCGAAGCGTTGGATACCGGCGCCATCGCCCTGACTGGCCTGGGCAAGGAAGGGCTGCTGGATGGCGTGCGCATCGCCACTGCCTCGCGCGACGTCTTCTCAGGCACCGAGCGTGAAGTGCCTGAGGCCTACCAGGTGCGCAACACCTCCGAGCGCGTGGTGCGGCTTATCAGCGGCACCGCCAAGCTGGCCAATTGCTGGCGCAACATGGATGACTTCAACAGGTACGAATGGTGATGCTCAAGAAAAAGGCGGACCTGGCCATCGTTAATCGCGGCTTCTGGCCTCAGAGCCAAGTGATTGGTGAAGCGCTGTTGCGACTGGCCGAAACCTGTGCCATGGGGCAGCGAGTGGTCGCGATTACCCAATCTGAAGATGGCCGCCTGCGCCAGAGGCTGGAGCAGGCAGATCGGGGTGATGGGGTGAAGGTGATGGACTGCCGCTCCCGCTCTAATTCCGCCACCGGGCTGGCCAAACGCAGCCTGGATGCGCTGATCTTTATGGCGTGGACTTTTATCAGCCTTATCCGGTGCCGCCCGGCCAAGGTGTATGTCTCCACCAACCCGCCAGTGGTGGTGCCTTTTATCGTCATGCTCTACTGCAAGCTGTTCGGCGCGCGCTACTATTACCACCTGCAGGACATCCATCCAGAGGCCGCCCATATCGTGGTTCGGCTAAATCCCTTGCTATCCAAGGTGCTGACCTGGATGGATTGCCTGACCATGCGCTATGCCGAGCGCCTTATTACTCTCTCTGAGGATATGCGCCATTGCATCCGCGAGCGTTCGAATACCCAGGCTGGAATCGACCTGCTCGACAACCCCGCCTTTCCTGTAGAGCAGGGCACAGCCGCCAGTCGCGATGGAGACGTGGTGTTCTGTGGTAATGCGGGCCGACTGCAGCGCATTCCGCTGTTGCTGGATGTCATCCGTGATTACCTGAAGCAAGGTGGCAGCCTGCGCTTCACCTTCGCCGGCGCCGGCGTTTATACCTCGCAGATCGCGGGGTTAGCTGAAGAGTTCGAGGCCGTCACCTATCACGGTGTGGTACCTGCCCCTGAAGCCGTGGCGCTGGTCAATCGCCATCGCTGGGCGCTGCTGCCGATTGATGACGAAGTGACCCGCTACGCCTTTCCCAGCAAGTCATCTGCCTATGTGCTGTCCGGCTGCCGGATACTTGCCATCTGCGGCCGAGGCACCAGTGTGGCTCGCTGGGTGGAAGAGCATGAGGTTGGGCTTGTTGCTGAGCCGAACAAGGAAAGCGTGATTACTGCTTTTAAGCAAATGGAGTTGAACGATATACCAGAGCAAGGCCAGAATTTCGGCCGTGATACTGCGCAGCAACCCTTGATGGAGCGTTTGCAGTTCAGCTATTTCACTGAGCGCCTTTGCAGCATCATGGGGCTGAAAATTAGCCGTTCTGCCGCAACTGAGTCCTCTGCTTACGCCACTAACCCACTTGTCGCCAAAGCTAGAAAATCTGGAAAAAAAGTGACTAAAGGGAAAGACGAACTCGTGTAGTAAAGCTATAACAGGGCTGCTGGTTCCTTATTTTTAACGTTGCGAGTTTTTATGATTAAGCGCCTCTTTGATATTGCAGTATCTCTTGTCAGTTTGATTCTTCTTGCACCGCTGTTGTTAATCATTGCGTTGATTGTTCGCTTGAAGCTCGGCTCGCCGGTTCTCTTCCGCCAGGTGCGGCCGGGGCTACATGGAAAGCCCTTCGATATGGTCAAGTTCCGCAGCATGCGCGATGCCTATAACGCTGAAGGCAAACCGCTGCCTAACTCTGAACGAATCACTCCGTTTGGTCGATTTCTGCGCTCTACTAGCCTGGATGAGCTGCCGGAGCTTTGGAATGTGTTGAAGGGAGATATGAGTTTGGTTGGGCCTCGACCTTTATTGGTAGAATATTTACCCCTTTACAACACACATCAAGCACGACGCCATGCAGTTCGTCCTGGAGTCACAGGTTGGGCACAAGTAAATGGTAGGAATGCCATCTCTTGGGAACGGAAATTTGATTACGATGTTTGGTATGTTGATAATCATACTTTTTGGCTTGATATGAGAATAATTTTATTAACTGTTAAGAAAGTATTTATTCGTGAGGGTATTTCACATGCAAGTGATGTAGCCATGCCCCGTTTTAAGGGTAGTAAAAATGAGTGATCGAAAACGCCTAGCCATATTTGGTGCTAGTGGGCATGGCAAGGTGGTAGCTGATATAGCTTTGCTTTCAGGGTGGCAGGAAATTGATTTCTATGATGATGCTTGGCCTGAAAAAAAAACACTGGCACATTGGATTTTAAAGGGTGCTTTTATAGACTTAATTAAGGTGCTAGATTCTTATGATGGCGTTATTGTAGCAATTGGGAATAACGCTATACGAGAAACAATGACCGTTAAGATTAAGACCTTGCAAGGCCGTTTAGCTACACTTATTCATCCACAAGCTATTGTTAGCCCGTTTGCGAATATTGAAGAAGGGGTTGTAGTAGTTGGCGGCGCCGTCATTAATGCATTTGCAACCCTAGGGTTGGGATGCATTGTGAATACCGGCGCTACAGTTGGACATGACTGTCATATATCCTCATGTGTGCATATTGCACCCGGTGCGAATGTTGCTGGTAATGTAACTATTGGCCGAAACTGCTGGGTCGGTGTTGGCGCTGCAATTCGTCAAGGCATTCAGTTGCAAGAGAATGTTGTCGTTGGAGCAGGTGCTGCAGTAGTCCAAGATGTTGAATGTGGCCAAACTGTCATTGGTGTGCCTGCTCGATCAGTTTCGCAATAATTTCTTTTTACAATTCCTTTTAATATTGGTGGTGTAATGCTTAATGGCCCCTTCTCACCCTGGCCTTCTTTTACCGAGGAAGAAGCCCAGGCTATTCAGCGCGTACTGCTTTCCAACCAAGTTAACTACTGGACTGGCCAAGAAGGCCGACAGTTTGAGCGTGAATTTGCCGCTTATTCCGGAACTGAATATGCAATAGCTGTTTCCAATGGTACCACTGCTATTGACCTTGCACTTAAGGGATTAAGCACTGGGGAAGGGCATTGTCATGATGAAGTAATTGTCACCTCACGCACGTTTTTAGCCTCCGTTTCAAGTATAGCAACTGCCGGTGCCATACCGGTATTTGCCGATGTAGGCCGCGATTCTCAAAATATTACCGCTGCTACCATAGCCGAAAAGATCACTCCGAATACACGGGCAATTATTGTGGTCCATTTAGCGGGCTGGCCCTGTGAGATGGACTCAATCATGACCTTGGCTGAACAGCATGGCTTATATGTTATTGAGGACTGCGCTCAGGCTCATGGTGCCACATATAAAGGCCGCAGTGTGGGTAGCATTGGCCACGTAGGCTGCTGGTCATTTTGCCAAGATAAAATCATGACCACTGGTGGCGAAGGTGGCATGGTGACCACCAAAGATGAAACTCTTTGGCGCAAGATGTGGGCTTATAAAGACCATGGTAAAAGCTGGGAGGCGGTCTATGAGCGTGAGCATCCACCAGGCTTCCGTTGGCTGCACGAAAGCTTCGGCACCAACTGGCGATTGACGGAAATGCAGGCCGCCATCGGGCGCATCCAGCTTGCGCGCATGCCCGAGTGGAAGGCCGCCCGCCAAGCCAACGCCCAGCATATCTGGCAAACCGCCAATGATTGCGCTGGTTTGCGAGTACCAAAAGTGCCAGAGCATATCGAGCATGCGGCGTATAAATGCTATGTATTTGTAGAGCCTGAAAAGCTTAACGAAGCCTGGAGCCGCGACCGCATTATGGCTGAGATCATCAAGCAGGGCGTGCCTTGTTTTTCTGGTTCTTGCTCTGAGGTTTACTTGGAGAAAGCCTTTGATGGCACGGGCTACCGCCCCGATGAGCCGTTACCAGTAGCACGTGAATTAGGTGAAACCAGCCTTATGTTTCTCTGCCACCCAACGTTGACCGAGGCGGAAATTAATAAAACCTGCCTGATACTTAAACAAGTAATGGCTAAGGCCACTCAATAATCGTTGGTGTTGTAAGTTAATCAAGGACTCTTGAATGAAAATTGCGGTTGCCGGAACGGGTGGCGATGCTGAGCACTAGGCAGTCGACCATTGAAGATGCTGAAATTGAAACGTGTTTTCTGAACGTGCGTTTTCCCTGATGTGTATACCCGTGACCTGTTTGGCAGCGCTTAATAGCATGTTGCTAATGTTAACGGCTGGAAATTACTGTGTATGAGCTCGTTAAAAGCCTAGCCGCACAGTTGTTGATGCCGCTGCCGGTTAGCCTGGGTCTATTGGCCTTGGGGGCATTGTTATCTTGGCGGCGATTTATGCGTTGGGGCGTGACCACGGCCGTGGTTGGAGTGGCGGTGCTGTTTCTTGCTAGCTGGGGGCCGTTCGCCGAGCGGCTGCTGGCGCCGCTTGAAAGTCGTTACCCTGCGCTTGTCCATTTGCCGGAAAATACGCTTCTTGCGGGTATTGTGGTGCTGGGCGGTGGCTGGCAGCCAGAAGCCCCTTACGGCAGTGTGGCTAAACTAAGCGAAAGCTCGGCTATTCGTTTAACCGAGGGTATCCGCTTATGGCGTCAAGCATCCGCCCTGCCATTGATAGTCTCTGGCGCTAGCCGAGACCCCACTGTTGTGCCGGTCGCTAGGGGCTATTCAGCCGCTGCACAATCACTGGGTGTGCCGCAGCAACAGCTCGTGGTGTTGGATTGGCCTACCGATACGGGCCAGGAGGCCCAGGCGGTGCTCGATACGCTGGGGCCCGGTGCCCCTGTTGTGTTAGTAACGTCCGCGTCCCATATGCCCCGGGCGATGCGCCACTTTCAGGCGGCGGGGCTTGCCCCCATTCCGGCGCCCACCCATTACTTGGGCCAGTACCACTCCCCACCAGCGCTTGGGTACTGGGTGCCTTCTGCCAGCCATTTGCGTAAAACCGAACGTGCTATCTATGAAGCCTTAGGCCTATTAATGGTGCCGGTTGAGCACTCTGCACCGGGCAATCAAACGGCTCAGTAATGCACTCAGGTAGCGGCCTTTAAAGCCACCTGACAACTGTTCTTGCAGCATGCAAATCCATAAGACGTTAAATAATTAGAACCTGGTTAATTTCGAGGGAACCTATGTGTGGGATTGTTGCGGCCATTGCTTGTCATGATGTACTAACCACGTTGATCGAAGGCCTACAACGCCTTGAGTACCGAGGGTACGATTCGGCGGGAGTCGCCGTATTAGCCGAAGGAGGGCAGCTAAACCGCGTTCGTGAAGTAGGCAAGGTGGCTGTGCTTGAAGCGGCCTTAGCCACACAGCCTACTTCGGGAAAGTTAGGTATTGCGCATACCCGCTGGGCCACCCACGGCCAGCCCAATCAGCGTAATGCGCACCCGCATTTATCTGGCGAACGGCTAGCCGTGGTGCACAACGGCATTATTGAAAACCATGAACAGCTGCGTAGCCAGTTAATCGAAAAGGGCTATACGTTTACCTCGGAGACAGATACTGAGGTAGTAGCCCACTTGATAGCGCATGAGTTTGCCCGTACCGGTGAACTAACCGCAGCCGTACAGGCAACCTTGAAGCAGTTAGAAGGTGCTTATGCGTTGGCCGTTATACACGCCGACCAGCCTGATACGTTGGTAGGTGCACGAAAAGGCAGCCCACTGGTGGTGGGCTTAAGCGCAGAGGGGTATTACCTCGGTTCTGACCCGTTGGCGCTGTTACCGGTTACGCGCCAATTTCATTATTTAAAAGAGGGTGATGTGGTCACCCTGACCTCAGCGGGTGTTTACATTCGTGATATTAATGGGGCCCTGGTAACCCGCGAAAATCACTACTTTGAGCATGATGATGGCGCTACCGGTAAAGCGGGCTACCGCCACTTTATGCTGAAGGAGATTCACGAACAGCCTAAGGCCATTGCTGATACATTAAGTGGCCTATTGGCAGAGGGCCGTGTGCGTGTTGATGCCTTAGGCCCTGGCGCTGAAACGCTGTTGGATGCCGTCAAGCAGGTTCACATTGTGGCGTGCGGCACCAGTTACCACGCAGGGCAAGTGGCGCGCTACTGGCTGGAGGAGCTGGCGGGCATACCCTGCCAGGTTGAAGTCGCTTCAGAATACCGCTATCGCCATGTGGTGGTGCCCAGCGGTACGCTGTTCTTAACGCTTTCGCAATCGGGTGAAACCGCCGATACTTTGGCGGCGCTACGTTTTGCTCAAGCGCGCCGGGGCATTAATGGCCAGCCTGCCTACCTGGGTACGTTCACTATTTGTAATGTGGCGAGTAGCTCCTTGGTGCGTGAGTCAGACCTGTGTTTATTAACCCGAGCGGGCCCTGAAATTGGCGTGGCCTCTACAAAGGCATTTACCACTCAGCTTGCCGCACTCATGGTGATAACATTGGCGCTGCGCCAGCTGCAGCGGGGTGAAAGTGCTGAAGAAGCTCGTATTGTTGCTGGCCTAAAGGCGTTGCCAGAAACGCTCACCCAGGCACTTAAGCTTAGCGATGATATTGCCGAGCTAGCAAAGGCCTTTGTAGATCGCCAGCACACGCTATTTTTGGGGCGTGGCAAGCAGTATCCCATAGCGATGGAGGGGGCACTGAAGCTTAAAGAGATCTCCTATATCCATGCGGAAGCCTATGCTGCGGGAGAGTTAAAGCATGGCCCGCTGGCGCTTATCGATGAAGATATGCCTATTGTGGCGGTGGCGCCTAATTGTGAGTTGATCGACAAGCTTAAATCTAACCTGCAGGAGGTTAGGGCGCGTGGAGGGGAGCTGTTCATTTTTGCTGACCCTGAGGTTAATTTGACAGAAAGCGATGGCGTTCATTTAATGACCCTACCCGCCTGTTGCGTTCAGCTTGCTCCAATCCTCTATACGCTGCCGCTACAGCTGCTTTCCTACCATGTGGCGGTGCTTAAAGGTACGGATGTTGACCAACCCCGCAATCTGGCCAAAAGCGTAACGGTAGAGTAACAAGCTTGCGAGACGCTTTTTTCCCCAAGGTGATGCGGCTAGTGGGTGTGGCGCTGTTATGCGCGGCACCACTTTTGGTTAATAACGGCGGTTGGTTAGCGCTAGCCATTGCTGCCGCCGTAGGCAGTGTTTACTTATTTCGCGGTAAGCGCTTTAGGTCAGCTAGCCCAGCGCTGCTAGGCTTTCGCTTGGTGCCTTTATTACTTGCCTTAGCGGCCATGTTGGCAGCCATTTGGCAGGGGCCGGGGGCTGTGCAAAGTAGCCTGCCACTTTTGCTGGTGGCGGGGTTACTCACCGTTGCCAGCGCGGCGCTTGGCCATATTAAAGTACCCGCTGCGCTGGGGTTTGGTGCTTTTGCCTTCGCCGGTGTAGCTAGCGGTAGTTGGGCCGCTTGGCAGCACATAGCGCAGGGGGCTAGACGTGCCTCTGGCTATGAGCCGTTACACGCCATTCTTTACGGCAACCTATCATTATCCGTGGGGCTTATCTGCCTGGCGGGGTTGGCCTGGGCTTGGCAGTGCCCCCAACGCATCCGCTGGCTACTGCTATGTGGCTTGGGGGTGTTAGGCGGGCTTGTGGCCTCAGTACTTTCAGGTACACGAGGGGGGTGGTTGGCATTACCCCTGGCGGGCTTGGTGTTTTATCGTATTTACTTGAATAATTGGCCGCGCTGGTGGCGCGCGGTGTTGTTAGTCTCTATCGCATTATTGTTGGTTAGTGTGTATACGCTGGCGCAAGTAGGTGTACAAGGGCGGGTTAATAGCGCGATTGAGGAAGGACAGGATTATTTGCAGGGCAATGCCCATGGATCCATTGGCATCCGACTGGAGCTTTATCGAGTAAGTTTGCAGCTCATTGCAGAAAAGCCTTTGCTGGGTTACAGCTTGGCGGATTATCAAAGCGCCATGCAAGCATTACAAATTGAGGGCGAAATCAACCCCAGGGTGGCGCGCTACTGGCATGTGCATAATGATATTTTACATGCTTGGGTACGCCACGGCTTATTGGGGTTAGTCGCCACTTTGCTGCTTTATCTATGGCCGCTGTGGTTTTTCTCACGCCAGTTGAAAGTAGCCACACCAGAGCAGCGGCCTGTGGTGTTAGCGGGGCTTTTGCTGCCCGTGATGTTTTTTGACTTCGGTTTAAGCTATGCCTTTTTTGCTTACCCTGTGGTGTTGGCCATCTATTGGGTATGGTTATTAGTGCTAGCCAGTATGTACTTGTCTAGCGGTGATCGAGTGCCTCCCCTTAGCTTCGGTACGCTGGGTGGCCACCGGTGTCAGGGTAGTGCGTCAAGCATCGTTTGATAGGGGTTTTGCACGATTAATGCAATTATTAGCGTGTTAAGAAAGGCTATTGCTAGCTCAAATGTTCTATAAAAATAGAATTACATGATCTAGCTATGTGCTAATTAAACGTAGTAATCTAGGCTGCGCAGCGTATAATTTTAGTGAAATTCTTTTCCGGCATATAAAAAGCACTTATTGTGTTGGATATCTTAAGTATGCAGAAATACTAATGGGCTCAATAAGAAAATCAGGCAGATTCTGGGCCAATAAGCGGTAGCAACACAGCAAGGTGTTTGGGTTTGTTAAGGACAGCTGGAAGGAGAAAGCAGGCAACGGCCTTTGGATACACGCCAACCGTTTTGCTAAACAAGGATGTCATACACGTTGACACATCCTGCAGTTTTGGGAGCAAGCGGAAGACGCTGTCTGAGGGGCATGGCATCGCGTATTAAATGCCATTTAATTGAATTGCCTGGGAAGTAAGAACTATGTTGTCACGAACATTACATCATCTATTTGGCTTATCAAGATCTCAAAAGCGTTTGATACAGCTGGTAGTCGACGCTGCATTGATTACTATCAGTTTTTTGCTAGCTATGTTTTTAAGGCTAGATAATTTTCAGTTTTTAGGTAATGCAGAGGTGTGGTGGGTTCTTCCCGCGACGATACCGATAAGCCTTCTAGTTTTCATTCGTTTAGGGTTTTATCGCGCCATTATTCGTTATATGAGTATGCATGCCGCCTTGACTATTGTGGCGGGGGTGTTGGCCTCAACATTATCGTTAGTGGTTATTAATCATTTACTCTTGGTGCCTGTTCCTCGCTCGGTACCTTTCATTTACGCAATGTTGGCCATGTTGACGATTGGTGGTGTGCGTATGGCCTTACGAGCACTCTATCTGCGTAGCCAAGTGCGCTATAAAACGCGTGTATTAGTGTATGGGGCGGGTAGCTCAGGACGCCAGCTGGTGGTTTCTTTACACAATGGCAATGAATATGAGCCCATAGCCTTTGTGGATGATGATATAAAGCTGCATCGTTCTTCTATTCAAGGATTGAAAATATTCTCTCCTCACTCCATTCAGGTTTTACTAGATGCTTATGGCGTAGAAAAGGTTTTGCTTGCTATGCCGAGTGCAACTCGTACGCGGCGGCGGGAAATTCTTGAATCGTTAGAAGGGGTGTCAGTACCTGTACAAACGGTGCCGGGTATTGCTGATGTAGTGGCGGGAAGGGCGCAAACGACAGAAATTCGTGATGTAGCCGTTGAAGATTTACTTGGCCGTGACCCGGTTCCTCCGAGTGAAGGCCTAATGGGCGCTAATATTACCGATAAGGTGGTGTTGGTGACCGGTGCTGGAGGTTCTATTGGCAGTGAGCTATGTCGGCAAATTTTACGCCAACGTCCTGCGCAACTGCTGTTACTGGAGATTTCTGAGTACAACTTGTATTCCATTGAACAAGAACTGCACTCAATCGCCCAATTGGAAGGTTTTACGGGTGTAGCAATCCACGCGTTGCTAGGTTCGGTACAGCATCGTGGTCGCTTGCAGGCGGTGATGACGTACTACCAGGTTGAAACGGTTTATCATGCTGCCGCTTACAAACATGTACCGATGGTGGAGCACAATGTTGAGGAAGGGCTGATCAATAATGCGTTAGGGACGTTAAATTGCGCCCGTGCTGCAGTTGCCAGCGGCGTTGCTGATTTTGTGTTGATCTCGACCGACAAAGCCGTGCGGCCAACTAACGTGATGGGGGCTAGTAAACGTTTAGCTGAATTGGTTTGCCAAGCGATGGCAAGTTCACAGCAAGACATACGTTTTTGTATGGTTCGTTTTGGTAACGTATTAGGCTCAAGTGGTTCTGTAGTACCGCTTTTTCGTCGCCAAATTGAAGCCGGTGGCCCCATTACGGTTACGCATCCTGAAATAACGCGCTATTTCATGACCATTCCTGAGGCCGCGCAATTGGTCATTCAGGCAGGGGCGATGGCAAAAGGGGGGGATGTGTTTGTTTTGGATATGGGGGAACCCGTCAAGATCACGGACCTTGCGAGTAAAATGGTCCGCTTATCCGGCTTTGACCCCTATTTCTCATCCCCTGACTTGCCTAATCCCGCTCACCAGGGCGACATTGAAATTCGTTTTACCGGCTTGCGGCCTGGTGAAAAGCTCTATGAAGAGCTGTTGATTGGTGAAAGTGTGGTGGAGACCTCTCACCCGCGTATTATGTCGGCGAATGAAGTATCACTCTCTTTAGAAGAGGTTGAGACATTACTGAGCAATCTCATTAATGCATGCCAGAATGGCGAGTCGTCTCGCTTGCAGAAATTGTTGATGGACGCCCCTTTAGGCTACCTACCTAATGGAGAGCTTGTTGATCATTTGTGGCAGAACCCTGCGCGTAAAGGGGCGGTCACAGGGCATATGAAAACGGCCTCACCAATAACTCGCGAGGGCAATAACAGCATATACATTAGCTAATCTACATTGAGTGCAGTTACCCCATTAAAAGTAACGGCATAACGAGATATAAAGCAGGGCTGTTTGGTTCGCGTAGTGGTTTATTTTTCCCGCTACGCAGCTTAACGGCCCTGCTTTTTTGTTAGTGAAGTGGGGGATTGAAAGGGTATTCGTTAGGCTATGGGACGGTTGGGAAATTGTATTGCATGAAGATCCGTTCTATGACGTGGGTCAGCGCTTTCCCCTCTCCCTGCCACCGATTCATTGTCCTCTAGAGGCTCTGGACGCAGAAACTGACTTAAACAGCTTAATGATCTAAGTAAATAGAATTACTAAAATTAATCCTTTAAGGATAATTTTTCGCTATTTTCATTAATAAAATAAGTTGACTTATGGTCATCGCTTGGCATATTTTTCATGAAAAGTAAACTGAGCTACAGCCCGTCCGAACCAGGGGAAGACTGGATTTATAAATTGCATCTGGGCAGGGTTTCCGGCCCCTTTGAGGGGCCTGGTCGGGCAATGAGCTGGCAGCGCAGAGAGTAGGGTAGGGGGGCAACGGAATGCGGTCAAAACCCGTGCTGTGAGTCAAGAACTCGCACGCACGCTTGCTACTGCGCGCCAGGATAAATGCCTGCGACGCCTCCTTTCTGACGTTTTCGGCTAACGCTTTCAGTTTTTCATCGTTTTATCTTGCGCGCTCCAAGTATCCACTGGGGACGAAAGTGCGCTGGTGTGTATGACTTGGGAGTTGTATGAAGAATAAAGCAGATTTCACGCGTAAAACAGCGTTGGCTATGGCGCTGTGGTGCGGCGCAGGGGTAGTGGCTCTGGGCACGGCTACAGTGGCGCAGGCTCAGCAAAGCGAACCGGCGGCATCCCAGGTTCTGGTCAGCGGTTTCAGCTTTGAAGGGAATCACATCTACAACAGCGCCACGCTGTCGGGGTTGATCGCCTCAGAAATCGGTAAGCCGATGACCCTGAAGCAGATTCAGGATACGGCGGCACTCATCACCGATTACTACCACCAAAACGGTTATCCGCTGGCCAAGGTGGTGGTGCCGCAGCAGACTTTTGGGGACGACCGGCCAGTGACGTTGGTGGTGCTAGAAGGTCAATTGGGCGCCATCGACGTGCGCGGCAATCAACGTTATGCCAGCAGCCGGGTAAGTGCGGTGCTGGGCGCGGCCGGAACGGAGACCGGTGAGCCGATTATGCTGGATGAGGTAGAGCGCTCGCTCACCAGTCTCAATCGTCAGTCCGGCATCACCGCTAGTGCAACACTGCGGCCGGGGGGCGAACAGGGTTATACCGACCTGGTTGTCGATGTGGAGGAAGCACCACGCGTTACCGGCTCCCTGGAAGTGAACAACTATGGCAGTAAGGACACCGGACGTTACCGGGTGATGCCCAGTGTGAAGTTTCAGAATCTCTCCGGCCGCGGCGACGAGCTGGATCTGATAGGGATGAAGTCTTTGGGTGACGGTGATGCCTGGTTCGGTTATGCCGGTTACACCACGCCGCTAAACGCCCGCGGCACCAGCATGGAACTTTACGGCTCCACCGGTAACGTTAGCGTCGGTCGTGAATTCAAGGTGCTGGAGATCGAAGGTGATAGCACCAGCCTGGGATTGGGTCTGCATCAGGATCACGTGTTCTCAGCGCGCAATGTGGTGACCTATAGCGCCTGGCTGGAAAGTACCGATCTCAAGCAGTCGCTGCTCGACACCACCGTCGTTCAAGACAATGTGCGCAAGGTGCGCCTCGGCGCGGCGTTAGACCATTCCGATCTCTCTGGCCGTACTCTGTTGTCTGCGGATGTCCATCAGGGGCTGGGCGAGAACTTGGGCGGCATGGATAACAATTCCGTGGAATCGAGCCGTCCCTACGCCGGTGCCGATAACGAGTTTACCAAGCTCACCGTCGACTTGATGCGCATCCAGCGTATTAACTCACGTTTGTTGGCGGTGCCGCGCCTTTACGGACAGTACGCGTTTGATCCGCTGGTCTCGAGTGAACAGTTCGCCGTGGGCGGCGTGAACTCCGTAAGGGGCCATGCTCCGTCAGGATATTCCGGCGACAACGGTTTTACCGTCAGCCTGGAAGGTCGTTATGACCTGTTTGAGGGCGACCAACGCTATCAGTTGATTAGCGGGGTCAGCCATGGCCGCACTTATATCAAAAAGCCCTTTGTGGATCAGGAAGACGAGCAGGATATTTCCGGGTTCAGCCTGGGCGTGCTCGCTAACCCGATCGAACCGGTGCAGCTGCGTCTGGATTGGGGCATTCCGTTGGGCGATAAGACCGAAGACAGCAGCTATGTGTACGCGCAGGTGCAGTACAACTTCTGATCGGGGACCGGGCCGAGGCCCGCAATCACGAATATTACGGGTACTACAAAATGGCACGGAACAAAAAACATAATGCTTCGGTAGCGGCGGCCGTCTCGGTCTCTTTCTTCGCATTCAGCAGTGGCGTACTTGCAGCGCCCACCGGTGGCACGGTGGCCAGGGGCAGCGCCGAAATCACCCAGAGTGCTCTGCAAACATTGATCACCCAGACCACTGACAAGGCGGTGATCAACTGGCAGGACTTCAACATCGACGCCGCCGAGTTAGTGAAGTTCGTGCAGAACAACAGCAGCTCGGTGGCCTTGAACCGGGTCACTGGCGATACGGTTTCTCAGATACAGGGCGCGCTCACCGCCAACGGCAATATTTTCCTGCTCAACCCAAACGGGATTATGTTTGGAAGCTCCGCCAGCGTCGATGTGGCAGGCTTAGTGGCATCTACCTTCGATATCGCCGATCAGGACTTCATGGACGGGAAGTTCAACTTCACCGGCGACATGATGAGCAGTGCATCAATCAGCAACGACGGTGAACTGAAAGTCGGCGACGGCGGCTTCGTGTACCTGATTGCACCGAACGTGGAAAACACTGGCCATATCATTGCCAACGTGGGCAGCGTGACGCTTGGCAGTGACGGCACCTACAACATTGATCTGGCGGGTAACGGTCTGATCAAGTTCGAGGTGTCTAACGCCACCCTAAACGGCGCCACCAGCAGTGTAGAAAATAGCGGTGACATCACGGCTGACCACGTATTGCTATCGGGTAGTCAGACTCGCGAAGTGATGTCTTCGGTGGTCAACACCGGCGACATTACCGCTGCCACCGAATTGACCATGGCTGGCGATGCCGTCGAACAGTCTGGCACCGTAAATGCCCAAAGCACTATTGTAGAGGCCGATCAGAATATCGTTTCTAGCGGGGGCTCTATCTCCGGCTCCAGCGCTACGCTCAAGGCTGGCAACAACATTGGCACCAGCAGTCAAAGTTTGTATACCAACGTGGACTCCCTGTCCGTTGAGAATGATTCTGGCAACGCCTATGTGGGCGAAGCCGACGGCTTGAACGAGTTGAACGTGGCCACTGGCGGCAATGCCTATGTGAGCCTGAATACCGGTGACGATGACATCGACACCAGCAATAACGCGAGCGTCAATCTAGCTGACAATATATTGACCACCAGCGGCACTGTCACTGGGCAAGTCAGCGTCACTGAGAAAAGCGGCGGCATTACCTTGGATAGCGCCAATGTGGATGGCGACCTTTCTGTCACCGCTGCTGGCGTAATTAACGGCGCTGGCAACGTCTTTGGCGATGCTCGTGCCAATCATCTGAGCCTTAACACCACCGTGGAAGGGGCCAGCATCGGCGGCGAGAACAACCCGCTGCGGATCGATGCGGATACTCTCAGCGCCAGCGCCAACAAAGGCCATATTGTTATTTCTGACACCGCCGGTGACGTCGCTCTTGAGCGGATCACTACCGGTGACAACAGTGCTGAAGCGGGCCTGCGGGCGATTATCAATGCCGAGGACGGTAACCTCACCGGCGTCGTTAACGGCGGGCCGAATGTAGAAGCCTGGGCCACCAATTTGAAAGCCGACGGTAGCATCGGCAGCGCTGGCCATGCGGTGACCACCGCTGTAGATGTGCTCAGCGCTTCGACCCAGGACGGCGGCATCAACATCAATGACGTGGATGGCGAACTAGTCGTCAACTCGGTGACCGCTGGCGAGCGCATCACTGTGGGCGGCCAAACGGTATCGTCCTCGGCGATCAGCAATGGCGAGGGCGAAGTCACGCTGAGCAACGGCGCCGTCGGTAGTCACGATGTCTCCATCGGCGCCGAGAGTAACATGTTGCTCACCGGTGCCGTGAATGCCACCGGCGACCTGAGCCTGGAATCCCGGGATGGCGGTATCTACACCTCCGGCGACAACGTGTTGCTCACCGGTCGTGAGTTGAACCTTAATACCGCTGGACGGATCGGTCAGCAGGGCGTCGGTGCGCTTAAAACGCAAAGCAACAGCGTCAATGCGCGCTCTGGCCAGGACGGCGTTTATCTCTCCGAAGGCGTTGGATTGACGATTGGCTCAATTCTTGCTGAAGGCGACAACAACAACGTTGAAGTCACCGCTACTCAGGGCGACATTACCCTCGGCACTATCACCGCGATTGGCGGTGACGTTACCGCTACCGCTGGCCAAGGGGCTATCAAGGGCGATAGCTCCCTGCTCAATGTAGAGGCGGATACCCTCTCGCTGGATGCCAAAGGGGCGATTGGTTCTGCCGCCAAACGGCTGCGCACTGACGTGCACTCCCTAACCTCTGTGACCGCCACTAATCTGGCGGGCACCTACGTGACCAACCTAGGTCCGTTGGAACGGCTTAATATCACTACTCTGGACGGCAACGCCTCGATCAGTGACAGCGACGGCAATCTGACCTTCACCGGCAATAACGATAACCTGAATGTGCAGCGTTCGGGCCAGGGCTTGGACCTGGATTTCACTAACAATGCTGGCGGCCTAGTGCTGAACGGCGTGGCGCTGGAAGGTCATGATGTTGCCCTCACCGCTAGCGGCGGCATCAGCGAAACCGCGGGGCTGCTCAGCGCCGATAGCGCCACCTTAAATGCCGGCAAGGGCATTGAGCTGACCACCAACGTCAGCAATCTTGAGGCGTCTGCCGCCGATGGTGACATCGGCATCAACAACAGCGCCTACACCGGCACGCTCACTTTCAAAGCCAACGCCGACCGACACAGTGGCGATGGTGATGTGCAGATTACCCAAGGTGGTGATTTGCTGATTGATGAGGTGAAAGCCACTGGCACCGTCTCTCTGTTTGCCGAAGGTAGCATTAACGGCAGCGGCGACGGCAACGCCGTGATCGCGAAAAACCTGGACGTTCGTGGCGAGGAAATCGGCAGCGAGAATACTGCGTTCACGACTAATGTGAACGGCAATTTGTTCGCCGATGCTGGCGCCAGCAGCTTGTACCTGAGTAATCTGGGCTCGCTCACTCTGCTGGGTGCCGAGGCCGATGGCGACATCAATTTGACGCAGAACGGCGATGTCATTCTCGATGCGCTGAAAGCCGGTGGCGATGTGGTTTTTTCCGCCAGCGGCCGAGTCAGCGATGGCAATGGCAACAGCCTGAACATCAGCGGCCAACGCCTGACGATGGACGCCCAGCAGATCGGTCAGCGCGATGGCGTTACCGATGCGCTGGAGTTGAATGTCGATGAACTGATGCTGGACGTCAGCAACGGCGGCATCTTCGTGCGCAATCTCAATGGCGACCCGCTGAACCTTGTGCGCGCCAACGCCGCCGGTGGCGATATCAACATCGAAACCGCTGGTGATCTTGACCTGGGTACGGTGAAATCGGCTGGCAACACGGTCACGCTGGCCAGCGGTGGCGCGGTAGAAGACGCCCGCCCGAACGGCTCCAGTACCGCCAATGTGCAAGCCAAACGAGTGAACATCAGCGGCGAGGATGGCGTCGGTGCAAACGGGGCGCTATCTCTGGATGTGAGTTACCTATCCGTGGCCGGCGGCGACGGTGACGTTAACGCGATTAATATGGGCGCAGTGGCAGTAGACAGCGAAAGTTTGGTGGGCAAGGGAGCTTCTGGGGTCACTATCGTCGCCACCACCGTTACTATCCTGGACAACAACGGCGGTGTGATTACGCTGGATGGCGGCAAATTGGTACTGACCGCTACCAACGGCAACATCGTGTTCCTTAATCAGGACGACACCATCATGCTGCCCGGTGGCGGCAGCATTACCCTTACCGCCCGTGCCGACGCTGACCGCGAGGGCTACAACGGCAACATCATCGCCGGCAATCTGACCACCCAGGGCGGCAACATAAGCCTGGACGCGGATACTAACATCACGTTTGGCATGCTCGACACCGGCGGTAATGGCGATGTTTCCGTGACCGCCCGCAACGGCGTGATTATGGATGGCAACGGCAGCGATGCCAACATTCGCGGCGACCAGGTCAAACTGACCGCCAACACCCCCAGTTTGCGCGATGCGGAACTGGTGCGCGAAACCGCGGTCGCCGATTACGCTGGCCGGGTGGCGGAGCTGAACGCCAAAATCCTACAGTTTGAAACGCTGGAACAGCAACTGCAGTCGTACATTTCGATGCTCCAGGGCGCCATTGTTCAGCAGGGTCTTACCCAGTACAACCTGAATGTCTCTCAGTCCCAGGTTAATTCACTGAGCGCGCAGGTGGCCTCCGCAGAACAAACACTCAATGCATTGGCCTCCGCCCTCAGCATTGCCACTGTGGTGCGCAATGCCGTCGCCATTGGCGCAGGCGCCGCCCAGGCAATTCCCTTTAGTGGTGACGCTGGCGCCGATGCCGCCTTCGCGGTGGTTGATCTTGCTTTGTCAGCTGCAGACACTGCGCTGGACAGCTTCGAACGTTACTCCTTCGCGCCAAAGGTCGACGAACTGAACGAACTCTTCAACGACCTGGATGTAGCTAAGGCTTTTAATCAGGACGCCATTTCCAACGTTCAGATCTATACCAACCTGCGTAACACTTTACAGGTATCCCGCGACACGGCGGATCAGTCGGTGTTCAGTGCTCAGGTCGCCCGCGATGCTAGCGAAGCGCTGCGCAAACAGGCGATTGGCGCCTACGACCAGAACCAGGATATCGACTTCTCGGTGGAAAAGCCGCTCGGCGTGGAAGCCAATCGCCTGGATATCGGTACCACCAGTGGGCGCGCCATCAATAGCGCTGTCTATCTAGAGTCCAACGGCTCACTAGGCCTCGGAGACATTGAGTCGAACGGCGAAATTCACGTCAAGAATGCGGCTGGTGACATCAGTGTAGTTGGCGATGTTGTCAGCCCGTCGATGCTCACCCTGCAAGCCGACGGCGCGGTACGCGGCATAGGCGGCACCTGGGAGAACGGCGTCTGGACGCCGGAGGCTGGCCAGTTGACTGCGGCGCTGATCGCAGTGCGCGCTGGTGACAACATCGGCAGCGTTGATCACGTATTACACACTAACACTGGCGAGATCGCCGCCCATGGCGGTTTAGGTGACGTCTATATCGTCAACGACAACGGCGGCAACGAACTGGTGGTGGGTACCGTTGATGGCATTAGCGGTGTGCAGAGCGACGGCGACATCGGCATCAAGCATGATGGCGACCTGCGCCTGAAAACGCAGATCCGCGATGCCGATGGCAGCAGCGACAACAACGCTTATCTGATCGCCGCGGGCCGCATCGTTGATGACAACGGTGAGACTCTGAACGTCACCGCCCGTGATCTGTACTTCCAGGCTGGCGGAGACGTCGAGCTGGACACCGCCGTGGATCGTTTGATGGACGGCAAGGTCACTGGCAAGGGTGACATAACCGTGCGTGACCAGGGCGATCTAAATATCGTTGATCTGGCCACTACTGACGGCGGTATGTCCGTCAGCGCGACCGGCGCCATGCTGCTGGAAACCCTTTCTGCTGGCGGCGACGACGGTGACATCACCCTGTCCGCCGAGGGCAATATCGACGACGACCAGGATAACACCACCCGAATTAGCGGCAAGACTCTGGCGATGACGGCCACCGGCGGTGCCATTGGCGCCACCGGCGACAACCAGCACCGCGCTCTGGATACTAGCGTGGATAGCGTCTCTGCCAGTGCCAATGGCGAAGTGAATATCGACGATAGCGACGATCTAGAGGTGACCCGCGTCGCCACCAGCACCGGCGACATCACCTTGATCAGCCAGATTGGCGATCTTCATCTTGGTGAAGTGCGCACCGACGGCGACGGCAACACCATCACGTTGCAAGCTGCCGGTGCCATTGATGCGCTTAATGAAGCCGACGACACCGCTGAACTGCACGCCACTAACCTAGCCCTACGCGCTGGCAATGGCATCGGCGATGGTAGCCAGTCCCTGTTGGCGGAAGCCAGTGCTCTGGAAGCGGACGCTGGTAACGGTGGCCTTTACATCACCAATCGCAACAACGACCTGACCATCGGCGGGGTGACGCCAAACCTGGGACTGACGGCGTTAAGCGGCCTGGACGCCAATGGCGATATCCGCCTTGAGGTGACCGACGGCAGCCTCACTATCAACGACGACGTGACCCAGACAGGTGTCGGTGATACTGACCTGTATAGTAACGGCGACATGACCGTGAACGCGGGCATGCAGGCAGCTGGCAATCTGCAAATGCTGTCCGGCGCCAACCTGAGCATCAACGGCCAAACCCTAACCGCCGACGGCAATCTAGTGGGTCAGGCCGAGGACGATGTGACCCTGGCCGCCAATAGCCAGCTTAACGCTGGTCATGGCCTGGGCTTCCTCGCTGGTGACACCATCAACGCCATCGACAGTACCCTCAAGAGCGGCACCGCCAGTGGTCTTGGCGAGGACGACATTGATGACCTGTTGTTGTTGACGCAAAGCGGCGACATCACCCTGACCAACACCACCGGCTCCGCTGCTGGCGGCATTCAGGTGGGTGCCGGCATGTACCCCGATATTGAAATCGGGAACAACAGAGCGCTAGCGCCAGCTCCATCCACCGGCGACGTTACCCTCACTCACAGCACCCTGGATGCCCAGGGCGATGATCTCGTGCTGGGTGCCACCGGCGACATCACGCTGACCAACAGCACCCAGGCGAGCACCGCCCAGGACCTCAATGCCCAAGCCGGCGGCGACATCACCGTCACCAACAGCGATCTGAACGCCAACCGCGATATGGATCTGCTGGCCGGTGGCCTGCTCCAATTGAGCACCGCTACCCTGAGCAGCGGCGTGGCACCGATGGTCAGGGTAGCGCTAGCCCCGACGCCGGAAATCGGCGACATGACGCTCACCTCGAACACCGGTGACATCGTCCTGACCAACGGCACCCGTCTCCAGTCCACCGGCGAAACCACGCTGGATGCCCAGGCCGCCAGCATTGAAGTGAACAACAGTAGCAGTGTTACCGCTGCCACCGATGTCACGCTCAAAGCCAATAACGATATCAATCTGAGTAGCAGCGCCAACCTGCAAGCCAGCAACGGTGATCTGGCGATGAGCGCCACCGCCGGTGACATCACGCTTACCAATAGCGCCCGTGCGAGCGCCGCCGGCGAACTGACCGGCACCGCCGGTCAGGGCATCACCGTCACTAACGGTTCCTCCCTGCAAGCTGGTGACGACATGTCCCTGGATGCTCAGGGTGCGGACCTGACGCTGGATAATACCAGCAGCGCCACCGCTGCGACCGACATGACAATAGCGGCCAAAGGCAGCGTAAAGGTGGACCACGGCGCCTCCGCCGAGGCCACCAGTGGCGATCTTTCGCTGACCGCCACCGATGGTGACATCACGCTAACAAACGGCACTCACGCGAGCGCCGCTGGCGAA
This sequence comes from Halomonas sp. HAL1, assembly GCF_030544485.1. Taxonomy (NCBI): domain Bacteria; kingdom Pseudomonadati; phylum Pseudomonadota; class Gammaproteobacteria; order Oceanospirillales; family Halomonadaceae; genus Halomonas; species Halomonas sp. HAL1. Next base: position 3,501,964 of record NZ_CP130610.1, on the reverse strand, counting down.
CTGACTGGCACCGCTGGTCAGGGCATCGCCGTCACCAACGGCGCCTACCTGCAGGCCGGTACCAACATGTCCCTGGATGCCCAGGGCGCGGATCTGGCGCTGGACACTTCCGGCAAAGCCATCGCGGCTGCCGATATGGCGCTCAAAGCCAAGGGCTCCGTGAGTCTAGACCGCAGCGCCTTCGCCGAAGCCACTGCTGGCGATTTGTCCATTACCGCCAATGAGGGTGATGTAGCGCTTTCACGCGGTGCCCATGCTACCGCGGGCGGTACGCTCACCGCCCATGCTGGCGACAACATCAGCTTGACCGACTCCAGTGCTACCGCTGGAGACGGCATGACGCTGACCGCCGATAAAGGCGACATCTCTCTGGCTCGCAGCCAGGCGCAATCCGGCGGCGATCTGACTGGCACCGCTGGCCAGAACATCGCGCTGGACAACAGCCATGTCACCGCCAATGGTGGCGACGCCACCCTGTCCGCCGCCGACAGTATCAGCCTGGAAGGCGCCTCTACAGTCGCTGCCCGCGATAACCTGAGCGCCGATGCTAAATCCGGCGATCTGACGCTGATCGAGAACAGTACCCTGGCCGCGCAAACCGGCCAGATGGATCTCGACGCGGGCAACCGGGTTGCGTTCACCGACTCAAGCGCCACCGCTGCCACGTCTATGAGCGTTGATGCCGTTGACGCTGACATTGCGCTGAATAACAGCCATGCCAACGCCGGTAGCGATTTGTCTCTGAACGCTGGCTCCGATATCACCCTGACCCACAGCGATGATCCGCATACTACTGGCAGCACGTTGACTGCCCAGCTGGGGAACCTGAGCCTGGCTGCTGGCGACAATATTGCACTGGACAGCGCCTCCAGTGGCGTGGCTAACGGCGACGTCACCGCCAGGGCCGTAACCGGTGACCTGACGGTGATCCAGCAAAGCTTGCTGCTGGCGCAGTCTGGCAAAATGGATCTTGACGCGGGCAACCGCGCCAGCATCACCGACAGTACCTTGAGCGCCGCCACCGACCTCGCAGTGGATGCTCTCGACGCTGACATTGATCTGGACAACGCCACCGCCACTGCCGGTAATAACCTGGCAATGACCGCTGGCACCGACGTCAGCTTGGATCACTCCACTGCCAACGCTATTGGCGGTGATATGGATCTCACTGGCACCAGCGGTGACGTTACACTGAACCAGAGCAACGCCAGCAGCGGCGGTAACCTGACCGGCACCGCCGGCCAGAACCTCGCTTTCACCGATTCCAACGCCACCGCGGCAAGCAACGTAACGCTGGCCGCTGGCACCAACGCCGCTGACGCGGATATGACGCTGGATAACAGCCATGTCACCGCGCAAGGCGGCGATGCCACGCTGACCGCCGCCGACAGCATCGGCCTGGAAGGCGCCTCCACAGTGGTTGCCCGAGATAACCTGAGCGCCAATGCCCAATCCGGCGACCTGACGTTGATCGAAAGCAGCCTGCTCAATGCCCAGACCGGTCAAATAGATCTGGACGCGGGCAACCGGGTTGCGTTCACCGACTCCAGCGCCACTGCTGCCACGTCTATGAGCGTGGACGCCGTTGATGCTGACATTGCGCTGAATAACAGCCATGCCACTGCCGGTAGCGATTTGTCTCTGGACGCTGGCTCCGATATCACCTTGACCCACAGCGATGATCCGAATACTACTGGCAGCACGTTGACTGCTCAGACGGGGAACTTGAGCCTGGCTGCTGGCGACAATATTGCACTGGACAGCGCCTCCAGTGGCGTGGCTAACGGCGACGTCACCGCCAGGGCCATAACCGGTGACCTGACGGTGATCCAGCAAAGCTTGCTGCTGGCGCAGTCTGGCAAAATGGATCTGGACGCGGGCAACCGCGCCAGCATCACCGACAGTACCTTGAGCGCCGCCACCGACCTCGCAGTGGATGCTCTCGACGCTGACATTGATCTGGACAACGCCACCGCCACTGCCGGTAATAACCTGGCAATGACCGCTGGCACCGACGTCAGCTTGGATCACTCCACTGCCAACGCTATTGGCGGTGATATGGATCTCACTGGCACCAGCGGTGACGTTACACTGAACCAGAGCAACGCCAGCAGCGGCGGTAACCTGACCGGCACCGCCGGCCAGAACCTCGCTTTCACCGATTCCAACGCCACCGCCGCAAGCAACGTAACGCTGGCCGCTGGCACCAACGCCGCTGACGCGGATATGACGCTGGATAACAGCCATGTCACCGCGCAAGGCGGCGATGCCACGCTGACTGCCGCCGACAGCATCGGCCTGGAAGGTGCCTCCACAGTGGTTGCCCGAGATAACCTGAGCGCCAATGCCCAATCCGGCGACCTGACGTTGATCGAAAGCAGCCTGCTCAATGCCCAGACCGGTCAAATAGATCTGGACGCGGGCAACCGGGTTGCGTTCACCGACTCCAGCGCCACTGCTGCGACGTCCATGAGCGTAGATGCCAGCGACGCTGACATCGCGCTGAACAACAGCCAAGCCACCGCTGGTACCGACCTGGCGATGACCGCAGGCACCGACGTTAGTCTGGATACGTCCAGTGCCGACGCCAACAGTGGCGACCTGAGCCTGACCGGTAACGTCGGCGATGTGACCCTGACTGACAGCTCTGCCTACGCAGGTCAGCATCTGGCGATCACCGCCGGCAAAGGCGTGGCTCTGGATCACTCCAGTGCCGATGCCGACAACGCTACCCTGACGATGACCGCGCAAAACGGTGACGTGGCCCTGAGCAACGGCAGCGACATCAACGCCGGTACCACCGCGGATCTGACCGCCAGTACCACCGTTAGCCTGGCCGACTCCAGCGCCACCGCTGGCGACGATATGACGCTGACAGGCACTAGCGGCGACGTCACCTTGAACCAGAGCGACGCCAGCAGCGGCGGTAACCTGACCGGCACCGCCGGCCAGAACCTCGCCTTCACCGATTCCAACGCCACCGCCGCAAGCAACGTAACGCTGGCCGCTGGCACCAACGCCGCTGACGCGGATATGATGCTGGATAACAGCCATGTCACCGCGCAAGGCGGCGATGCCACGCTGACCGCCGCCGACAGCATCGGCCTGGAAGGCGCCTCCACAGTGGTTGCCCGAGATAACCTGAGCGCCAATGCCCAATCCGGCGACCTCACGTTGATCGAAAGCAGCCTGCTCAATGCCCAGACCGGTCAAATGGATCTGGACGCGGGCAACCGGGTTGCGTTCACCGACTCCAGCGCCACTGCCGCGACGTCCATGAGCGTAGATGCCAGCGACGCTGACATCGCGCTGAACAACAGCCAAGCCACCGCCGGTTCCGACCTGGCGATGACTGCGGCTACCGATGTCAGCCTGTCCCAATCCATTGCCACCGCCATAGCTGGTGCCATGGATCTCACCGCCACCGATGGCGACATCACGCTAGATCACAGCCATGCCAAGGCCCAGGGCGATCTGACCGCCAAGGCGGGCGATGACATTGCCTTGACCGACAGCACTGCCTCCTCGCAAAGCGGCCAAATGGATCTGGACGCTGGTAACGGTGTGGCGATGACCGGCAGCGAGGCCACCGCCGGTGCGGCGGTCACCATGACCGCCGATGCTGCCGACATCGTGCTTGACGACAGCATTGTTACTGCCGCCACTGATCTGACCCTGGATGCCGATGGTGAGATCACGCTGACTGACACTAGCAACGATGGCGATAGCGTGGGCAGCACTGTCACCGCGCAAGCCGGCGACCTGAGCCTCACCGCAGGCTCTGATATCACCCTGGACAGCGCCTCTCACGGCACTGCCCATGGTGACCTGACCGCTACCGCCGAGACCGGCGATTTAACGGTGATTGAGCAGAGCACGTTGCTGGCTCAAAACGGCAAGATGGATCTGGGCGCGGGCAATCGAGTTGCGGTCACTGATAGCGTGCTCAGCGCCGCTACCGGTATGACGGTTGACGCGGCTGCTGCCGATATCGATCTGGATAACGCTAGCGCCACTGCCGGTTCCGACCTATCGATGACCGCGGCTACTGATGTTAGCCTCACTGATACTGTGGCTGAAGCAGGTAATGGCGACCTATCGCTGGTGGCCTCCAGCGGCGACATCGATCTAACGCGCGGCAGCGCCACCGCCCAGGGCAATATGGGCCTGAGCGCTGGGGGCGCCATTAATCAGGCCGATCATAATCTGACCGCCACCACCGGCACACTGGCTATGGCCGCCCTCAATGGTGCTATCGCCCAGTCCGGCTCCAGCACTGCTAGCGCCGCGGGTGCTGTGGGTCTGGATGCCGTTAACGGCGTGAAAATCACGCACCTGGCCAGCGATAGCGACTTGACCGTGAATGGCGGGCAGGGCGGTATCGACATGGCCACCGGCAGTCTGGTTGCCGCTGATGGCGATGTAACGATGACTACCGATGGTGACATCAACCTGACTCGGTCTCAGGCTGGCGGTGACGTGACTCTAACCAGCAACATGGGCGGTATCAACGCCAGCGACGCAGTCAGCGAGAACGTTACCGGGCAGAACCTGTTCCTTAGCACCGCCAGGAGCATCGGTTCCGCGCTCTCCGGTCTAAAAACCAGAGTGGGCAACCTGTACGCCACCATCACTGGTAGCGGCGACCTTTATATGGTTGAGGCCGATGCCTTGACCGTGAAGGATGCCAAGCTGGCCAATGGCGATGCACATCTCACCACCGGAGATGATCTAAACATCGATAATCTCGCGGTGAAAGGCGACACGGTTCTGAACAGCGCCGGGGTTATCAGTACTGGGGTAAGAGGTTCGCTGAGTGCCGACGACCTTACAGCGAGCGCTGTGGACGGTATTGATTTGAACGCGAACCTGGCTAGCGCCAGCCTGAACGTCAGCGGCAGCGGTGATATTGACCTGACCAACCAAAACGCACTTGCGCTGAACCAGGCGAGCACCGTGGACGGCGACATTAATGTCGACGCCGGCGGTGATCTGGGTATCGGCCGGGTGGCCGCGCCGGGTGAGCACGGAGTGAGGCTGACCTCCGGTGGTGCCATCGCGGCTGCTGGCGAGGGCAGCATCGATAGCCGCAATGTGGCTCTAAATGCCATTAACGGCATTGGTGCCAACGGCGCGCTCAGTCTGAACGCCGCCGACCTGACGGCGATGACCAACAACGGCGATATTCGCCTCGACCAGACCGGTAACGTGGCACTGAACACCTTGCGCACTGGTGATGGCGAGATTGCGGTAGCCGTGCATGGTGGTGATGCCACCCTCGGTGACATTCGTGCCGACGGTGATGTGAGCCTGAGCGCCGCTGATGGCGGCTTGGCCAACGACAACGACGCCACTACCCATGTGCGCGGAGACAGCGTCACTCTGGCCTCGGCCAATGGCATCGGTGCGGGCGGCGCCATCGATACCCGCGCCAACCGTATCGACGCTAGTGTCAGTGGTGACGGCGACATCGACATCGCCGAACAGGATGGCCTAGCCGGTCTCGACGCCAGCGCCGCCAATGGCAATGTTAAGGTGAGCACTGCCACCGGCAACCTGACCGTAAACCAGGTGAAAGCGCTCAGCCCAGGTAACGCAGTGATGCTGTTCGCTGAGGGCGGTTCGATCCTTGACGGTAACGGCGACGCCAATAACATCGTCGCCAGTCTGCTTCGGATCGCCGCCGCACAGGGCATTGCCCGCGCTAGCGATCCGCTGGACGTACGCGTCTCTTCCCTGGCGGCCAACGGCGGCAGCGGCGGTGTCTACATCAACAACGGCAGCAGCGATCCGCTTACCGTATTCGACCTGATCGGCAAGGGCAATATCGGTCTTACCACCGATGGTGACCTGAATCTACCGGGCACTGTCAACGGCGGGGGCGTGTCCCTGCGCGCCGGTGGCGATGTAGTGCAGGAGGGTGATATCTTCAGCGCCAGCTACGCCAGTGTCTACGGTGAGGGTGACGTGACCATGACGAGTGACGCGCAAACCTTCGCCATCACTAACGTGGAATATCACGCTGGTGACGTGTTGACGGTGAATGAGATCACTACCAGCAGCAAGCTGACCGGTGGACTGATTACCCTGGAAGGTAATTCCTTAAAGAGCAATGCTGACAGCAGTGGCTCCCTGGATGGTAGCCAGGTTCAGTTCAACCTGACTTCCCCCCAAGACCTGGACGTCGGGTACTTGGTGAAAAACGCCAGCAACGATGCGCGGATCTCGGTAAATGGGCGAACCCTGGGTGGTAAGTTCACCGAAGATTCACAGTTCGTCGCGGATCTGATCTTCCCGTCGACCGTCTTTCCGCACCTCATCTATCAGAACCTGACCACGCCATCTTCGCTGGGTTTCCAGCAAGACTCTGACAACGAAGAAGAATGGCACTTTAGCCCCTAACTCCACCCGGGGCGACTCCAACCACCGTCGAATTCTTTCGGGAATTCGGCGGTTGGTAACGTGCATCTGTCCAGTCCATGCAAGTCGACACGGCAAGGGTTCACCTTGCAGTTAACAGCCACACGCCCGCGACGGTTTGGTAAAAGCCTGCTGCTAGATACTTTACGCTGCCTGTTTGAAGGTCGCGGAGCGCTCTTTGAAGGACTGTATATTCACTATAAATGGGACTGGCAAACTCAGCACCCAGTGATATGTCTTGGTTTTGCTGCTGGCATTTGGCCAGTCGTGAAGCGTTAGATATAGATGTTCATGAGGGGCGGCGTGCAGAAGCCGAACGCTTAGGCATCGCTTTCTAGCAGGCATCGATTGATGGGGGGCGTGAGCTTATCCACAGGATTGGATTGAAATTATCCTGTGAGCAGCGTCAAGTTGTTGGTTTTGATGTGGAGACGCTCTCGGTATAGATAACTACTTGATTACGGCCGTTTTCTTTTGCTTCATATAGCCCTATGTCCGCTCTTTTGAGCGCAGGTTTTAACGATTTTTCTCGGGCATGAATCGGGGTCACACCCAATGATGCCGTGACTTTGAGCGCTTGTTGCGTGTCTTCATATTCAACAGTGGTGGTCGCCTGTTCAATAGAGATACGAATTCGCTCGGCCACCTGCTGAGCCTGCTCAATTGCGGTGTTGGGGAGCAACACCGCAAACTCTTCCCCCCCCACCCGGCACAGTAAGTCTTCTTGGCGAAGCAGATCACTCACTATTTGCGTGAAGTTTTTCAGTACCTCGTCACCTACATCATGACCATATTCATCGTTGATGCGTTTAAAGTGGTCAATATCTATCGCGATAAGCGCTATGGGGTGGTTTTGGCGTCGCGCCCGTGACATTTCAATTGTTGCTTGGGCTTGTAAGTAACGTCGGTTAAACACGCCCGTTAATGGATCGGTCATGGCTTGTGCATGTAATTTTTCTTCAAGCTGTTTACGCTCGGTAAGGTCGAACACCGTCGCGCGAGTGTGTACAAATTGACCGTTTCGATAATAGGCCGAGGCTTGGATCATCACGTGGCGCTGCTCGCCGTTACGCGTTAATAGGCTACATTCTGCGCTGCCAGTTTGATTGTCTTTTACGTTTTGGAAAGCTTGTTCAAACTGTTCACGGGTTTCCGGCGTAATGAACTCTCGATAATCAATAAGACCGATAGCTTCCTTGGAAGAGTAGCCAAGCCAGGCAAGCTCGGTGCGGTTCATGTTGACTACGCGCCCAGATTGATCAAGCGAGTGATAGCCGCAAGGGGCATTTTCATACAGGTCGCTTACTTCCAGCGCGTGGCGCTGAGCGTCTTCGCGTAATTTGCGTTGACGATGGCTGCTGAAGGCCCAAAATATCCCACATGCCACTGCGAAGCCGTAACTCAGTAATAGAAACCAGAGCACTGTGAGCTCTTCTTCGATCAGCGTGCGCCAAGTGGGTAGAGGGAGCATTACACCTATTTTCCAGGGCGAGTAGATGTTTTCACTGAATATGGTACCCGCTAAGCTGCGGTTGCGATGGGTGCGTATATCTTCAGTTTGAAAACGTAATAAATGATTGTTGATAGAGGCGAACCCTTCACTACGTTGCTGCATAACGTGCCAGTATTGGGGCGCAAGAGTCGCGAAATTATCCCCAAAGGCCGTGGCTCCTAGCTCTGGGAAGGCCACGTTGAGAAGCCAGCGACCTTGGGCGTCGATCAGAATGGTATTAGCATCTTGTTCAAGCAGCATGGCTTGCTGCAGGGAGTGGGTAAGGTAATGCCAGTTAAGGCTAAGCAGTACCACGCCAAGTCGTTCACCCGTGGCATCAAAAATGGGGGTGGCGACGTTTACCGTCGGAGCCTGATCGTTGTCATACAGCTCGTACTGCAAATTATGCCCAGGTGGCGAGATATACAGTTCGCGCGGTAACAGTTTGGCGGCTTCTTTGAAGTAGTCGGTTTTAGAGTGGTTATTACCTGCTATACGCGATCCTGTCTCAACGTCACTGGGCGCGCGCAGCACCTCGCGGCCTTGGTTATCGATCACGACCAGCTTAGTAGACCGTGGGTAGTGGCTGATCAGGGTGTTTAAAAAATGGGAGAGCTGCGATATGTCGCTAAGTGCATATTGTTGGTCGCTTAAGGATGGCAAGCTTTGTACCGTTAGGTACTGCCTAATGCCGGGCGTTTCAGCAATGGCGAGCGTATAGTTAATACTTTCACTGATATCATGGGTCAAGGCTTCTTGGCCGATTTTCAGCACGTCATCGGCCTTGGCACGCAGGCTGTCTAAGCGCATTTCCATATGCACATTGAAAATAGGAAAAAGCATCGCCGATACCATTACCAACGGTATGATAACGGCTAACAGAAGGCGAGTGTGTAAGCGGCGCAGTGGCACGGAGTCTTTCCTGTCTGGAAATAGGCCGCCTTGGCAAGACAACCAGTTTGGTATGTTATAGAAATAAGGTATGACGTTTATAGAGAGGTTAGTTATCAGCCACTTTTTAAGGTGGCGTAAGCGTTCGAGGTAAGCGCTTTAACATCTCAAATGGCATAGGTTTGGAGAACAAGAACCCTTGTAATAAGTCGCACTGACGTTGCCGCAGATCCATGTGCTCTTCGCGTGTTTCAATGCCTTCCGCGACTACCGCTAAGTTTAGGTGATGCGCCATGGTTATAACGCCTTGCACGATAGCCGCATTTTTAGTGTTTTGTGAAATTCCTCGAATAAATAGAATGTCGAGTTTCACCTTACTGATGGGTAGATCGCGTAAATAGCTGAGACTAGAAAAGCCAGTGCCGAAATCATCCAGCGCAACGCTAATGCCCAGAGCACGTACTTCGTTGAGTAGCGCAATGGCTTGGTCAGTATTGGTCATTAAGGTGCCTTCTGTTACTTCAAGTTCTAGTAACTCGGGGGGTAAGCCGCTGGCCTTAAGCGCTGCTTTAATTCCATCCAAAAAGCCATTACGACGAAACTGTACTGGCGAAATATTAACCGCTACCGTGAGAGGCTGATCACGACCCACATTAAGCGCGGCAATATCATGGCAGGCGCGCTCCAAGACCCAGCGGCCAATGGCAATAATTTGCCCTGTTTGCTCGGCAATCGGTATAAACACGCTTGGTGGCACTAAGCCTTTGGTGGGGTGATGCCAACGAATAAGCGTCTCTACGCTGCGGATGATGCCGCTAGCAGCGTCAACGATGGGCTGATAATACGCTTCAAGTTGCCCAGTTTGTATGGCTTCTTGTAACTCTCGCCTGATAACAACGTGCTCGGCGACATTGTCGATAGTATCACCGCAGTACCATTGCCATGTATTACGTCCCTGGCGTTTGGCATCATCCATCGCGAGACTGGCGTGATGGAGTAGGTCATGCGCCTGAGTGACGCTACCTTTATTCGAAGCAATACCAATACTTGCACTGATATGCAAGCGGTGTCGACCAAGCATAAATGGCTGAGCAAGGGCTGCTAATAAATGATCGGTTAAAGCAATCACTTCCTGTTCGTTTTGGTAAGGTGCTAACAGCACTATAAACTCGTCGCTAGACATTCGAGCCACATTAACGCCCGCGGTTGCGGTATCCAATAAACGCTGCGCAACGAGTTTAAGTAATTCGTCCCCTAACCCATGGCCAAGCGCTTCATTGATAGGCTTGAAATCGTCTAAATCGATATGCAGCAGGGCCAGTTTATGGCCCTGCTGTACACAGCTTTGCAGTGCGCGCTCAAGACGCGCCTGTAAAGCCCCTAAATTAGGTAGCCCTGTCAGTGGGTCGTGGGCGGCTTGGTAAGCTAAGCGCGCTTCTTGTTCTCGCTGTCGAGTAATGTCTTGCTGTATACCTATAAAGTGCGTACAGACACCTGAATTGTTAAACACGGGGCTAATGGATAATTGGTTCCAAAATAGGGTGCCGTCGAAACGGTAGTTGCATAGCAACACTTGAACATCTTGCTGTTGAACTATGGCGCGGCGAATTTCCTCTATCGCCATGGGATCAGAGTCTTCGCCTTGTAGGAAACGACAGTTGCGCCCTAGCGCTTCTTCGGCGCTATAACCGGTAATATCGGTAAACGCACTGTTTACGTAGACCAGCGGTAAGTGGGGCTGAGTCGCATCTGCCATCACCACGCCATTGGGGCTGGCTTCAATACCCCGTTTGAGTAGGCGGAGTTCGCTTTCATCCTGTTTGTGCTGGGTAATGTCTCGGCAAATCGCATAGACACCTATCATCTGCTTATCGGCAATAATCGGCACATGGGTGACTTCAAACTGGACCTTGCCGTCTTGGCTATTAGCGGTAAACGCTTGATAATGTTGATGCTGCTGGCCTGTAAGTGTTGCATTAAAGGCAGCTGCCGCTACAGGTCGGTCGTCGGTGTGAATAAGCTGGACAAAGTTTTTTCCAGCCAGTTGTTCGGCGGATAAACCAGTGATGAGACTTGAGGCTGGATTGCAATGCACGATGGTGTTGTTGGGCTTAAGCTCAAAAATGCCATCTGGATGGTGAGTGAAAAGCGAATGAAAGCGCGCCTGTAAACAGAGCGGAACATTATGAGCGCTATGTTTTTTTTTGGCGCCCTCCTTGAGTCTCGTTAGAGCTGCTATTTTCACTAGTAAGTCCATGCTGCTAGGCAATCAAAAGAATACTAATATTAATTAGCGATTGCTATCCTATTTCTTAGGAATATAGGTTCTGGCAAGCGCACTAAATGATGATGAAAAGTAGCGTGTCGTTCAGTTTAGTTTTAACGCATTGTTGTTTCACAGGCGTTTAGCATGCATCTGCTGCTGGCAACGTGATATACCCTTGCTTAGGAAACATTGTATTAGATAAACTTAAATTAAGACGGTTTTGGTAGCTGCTTAAGTATGTCTCGATAGGCCGTTAATGTTAGTTTTTCTAATAGTAGGTAAATTATACTGTATTAGACTTATGGTTGTATACTTACGGTTATGTTACGTATTTATTTTTAATATTTTCATTGCTATCTGTATGGAATGGTTATTTTTCATAATTTCTAAGTCATTGTTTTTAAATGGCTCCACCATCACTTGAAGTCTCCTAAGCGAATTTCTGAGTGAATATGGTTCATCGTGGGGACGAGCATGCTTCGTCGTTCTTGCTTCACCGCCGTGGTACTGCTTCAAAAGCTAAAAGGCCACGCATTGAACGTTGTTCGACGCGCAGCCGTTGCTAGCAAGCGCGCATGGCGCGTGATAGACTATGCCATCCTCTCAGACAGACCCGTGAATGGGCAGCTCGATTTAACTGCCTATTATACGTTTTGGTAGGGTGAAAAGCCTGCCAAATCAACTGGTTGATTTAGAAATGTCATGTTGCGGAACGTCGTACTGTCATAGCGCAGCCGACAAACACATATTTAATTTCGTTGCCGTTTTTTCGGCAACCTTTATTCTCCAAGGAGATACCCTGTGGCGAACAGCAAGCAAGCTCGCAAGCGCGCCCGCCAGGCCGAGAACCGTCGCGTCCTGAAATCCAGCCAGCGCAGCATGGTCCGCACCTACATCAAGCGTGTAGTGAAAGCGATCAGCACCGGCGACCACGCTAAGGCAATGGAAGAGTTCAAGGCCATGCAGCCGGTCGTGGACCGTATTGCAGACAAGGACGTGCTGTCTAAGAAGAAAGCAGCTCGCCTGAAGAGCCGTTTGAACAAGCGTATTAAGGCACTGGCGGCGTAAGCCGGCAGGCGCCATAAAAAACCGGCTGCGGCCGGTTTTTTTGTGTCTGAATGATTTTTCTGGATGGTTTTTCTAGACAGTCTTTCTAGATAGTTTTTCTGGATGGTTTTTCTGGATGGTTTTTGTGGATAGCTTATGACAGCGAAGAAAGCTCCCAACTCTTCCTCAAACACCGCAATAGTCCGCCGCGGGCTAATGCGCTCGGGTCTCGTCGTCAGTGCGATGACGATGCTGTCGAGGGTGATGGGGCTGGCGCGCGACGTGGTTATCGCTACCTTATTAGGGGCAGGGGATGGCGCCGATGCGTTTTTCGTGGCGTTTAAGATCCCTAATTTTTTGCGCCGTCTATTTGCTGAAGGGGCCTTCAATCAAGCCTTCGTGCCGGTGCTTTCGGAGTACTCTACCCAGCGTAATCGGGAGGAGATACGCGAGCTGCTAAATGCGACCGCGGGTAGCTTAACCGCAGTGCTGGCGCTGATTACTGCCGTGGCAATGCTCTGCGCGCCGTGGTTGATTTGGGTGTTTGCCCCCGGGTTTGGCAGTGAACCGGAAAAGCTAGCGCTGACCGCGGATATGCTGCGCTTAACGTTTCCCTATTTATTGCTGATTTCGCTTACTGCCTTTTCAGGCAGTGTGTTGAATACCTGGAACCGTTTTGCAGTGCCCGCGTTTACCCCGGTATTGCTTAATCTTTCGCTGATAGGTGCGGCGCTATTTTTAATGCCGCTAATGGAAGAGCCTGCCATGGCGCTGGCCTGGGGCGTGCTGATCGCCGGGGCTGCGCAGCTGGTTTTTCAAGTGCCGTTTTTATTACGCTTGGGGCTGATGCCCACACCCTGGCCAAACTTTGCCCACGAGGGCGTACGGCGCATACTGAAATTGATGGGGCCTGCGCTGTTTGGGGTGTCGGTATCGCAAATTAATCTGCTGTTGGATACGGTCTTGGCTTCGTTGCTAGCGGCGGGTAGCGTGTCGTGGCTCTATTACTCTGACCGGTTGGTAGAACTGCCGCTAGGCGTGTTTGGGGTGGCGATTGGTACGGTGATTTTGCCAGCGCTTTCCAAGCGCCATGCTGACCAGTCCAAAGAGCACTTTGCTGCGATGCTCGATTGGGCTATTCGCATTGTGTTGCTGTTAGGCTTGCCCGCGGCGCTAGCGCTGGCGGTGTTGGCTGAGCCGCTGTTAATCACGCTATTCCATTACGGCGCGATGACTGACAACGACATCCAAATGGCGGCGATGAGCCTGCGCGCTTACGCCTTCGGTTTGGTAGCCTTTATGCTAATCAAAGTATTGGCACCGGGCTTTTTTGCCCGTCAAGACACCAAAACCCCGGTAAAGGTAGGCATTATCGCCATGGTCGCTAATATGGTGCTTAACCTGCTGCTAATTTGGCCGCTGGCGCATGCCGGGTTGGCGTTGGCCACAGCGCTGTCGGCCTTCTTGAACGCTGGCCTGCTGGGTTATCTGCTGCATAAACAGGGTGTGCTGGTGTTTCAGCCGGGCTGGAAGCGTTATTCGGTACAGTTAATTGGTGGCAGTGGGTTAATGTGTGCGGCACTCTATTTTGTGGCGCCGGACTGGCAAGCGTGGCTCTCCTTTGGCCTGTGGCAGCGGATAAGCTGGGTGACTGGGCTGGTGGTAATGGGCGGTTCACTCTACTTCGCGTGGCTGGCAGCATTAGGTTTACGCATCCGTCATTTTAAAATGCACTCATAACGCTGCACCCTGGCGTGCGGGTTCGTTATAATCAGAGGCTTTGTCCTCCCAACGGCTGAGGTGCCATGCGCGTCATTCGAGGTCTGCACAACTTGAAAGCGGCTCATCGTGGCTGCGTTGCGACGATCGGTAACTTCGATGGTGTGCATCGCGGCCATCAGGCCATTCTTCAGCAGTGCCGTGAACATGCCGCACGCTGGAGTGTGCCGCTGACAGTGGTGGTGTTCGAGCCCCAGCCGCGCGAATTTTTTGCCGGTGACCAAGCGCCGCCGCGGTTAACCCGCCTGCGTGAAAAAGTGCGCTTACTGCGTGATTTTGGCGCGGAACAAGTGCTGGTGCTGCCGTTTAACGATACGCTGCGCAGCCTGACGGGGCGCGAGTTTATCGATCAGGTATTGATTGATGGGCTCGGCGTTAAGCACTTGGTGGTGGGTGATGACTTCCGCTTTGGCTGCGACCGTCGCGGTGATTTTGCGTTGCTGGCGGAAGTGGGCCGCGAACAGGGGTTTGGGGTAGAGCACACTCGCACTTTTACCGTGGATGACGAGCGGGTTTCCAGTACGCGGGTGCGTACGTTGCTTGCCAGTGGCAACTTTTCTGCCGCGGCGCGTTTGCTGGGCCGCCCCTATTCGTTGCATGGCCGTGTGGTGCGTGATCAGCAGTTGGGGCGCACGATTGGCGTACCCACAGCCAACTTACCGCTGCTGCCTCAGCCGTTAACGCTGCGGGGAGTCTTTGCCGTGGTCGCTGAGCTTGCAAACGGCGAACGCTACCCGGGCGTTGCCAATGTTGGCTTTCGCCCGACGGTGGGTTCAGAGCGGCCGACCCTTGAGGTGCACCTGCTGGATTTTGCCGGTGACCTTTATGGTCAACGCATGACGGTATACCCCTGTACGCGACTGCGGGGCGAGGTCAAGTTTGACGGCCTTGAAGCGCTGAAAGCGCAAATTGAACGTGACCAAGCCCGTGCTCGCCACTACTTTACGGCGGCAGTGGCTAACCACGACTATTCTCTTCCGCTGGCCTCGGCCCCGCTTGGGCGTGAGGCCATGTCTTCAAGTGCAATGTCTTCAAGTGCGGCGTCTTCAAATACGATTTCTTCTGATTCTTCTTCGGCGGATGATGCCGCTGATACTAACAACGGCTGACCAGACCATGGATTATAAGCACACGCTGAATTTGCCTGAAACTGATTTCCCCATGCGCGGCATGCTGCCAAAGCAAGAGCCAGGGCGGGTTTCCCAGTGGCAGGATATGAACATTTACCAGCGCCTGCGTGAAGCGCGCGCAGGTGCGCCGCTGTTTGTACTACACGATGGCCCTCCTTACGCCAACGGCAGTATTCATATCGGTCACGCCGTTAATAAAATTCTTAAAGATATTATTGTTAAATCGAAGAATTTAGCCGGTTTTGACGCCCCTTATGTGCCGGGTTGGGACTGCCACGGTTTGCCCATTGAGCACAAGGTAGAAACCACCCATGGCAAGCACTTGGCGCCGGAACACGCCCGCGAGCTTTGCCGTGAATACGCCGGTGCGCAAATCGAAACGCAGTTGGCCGACTTTGTGCGTTTGGGCATTATTGGCGATTGGGATCACCCATACCGCACCATGGATTTTGCCAACGAAGCGGGCGAGATTCGTGCCTTGGCCGAGATGGTCGATGCGGGCTACGTATTTAAAGGCTTGAAGCCGGTGAACTGGTGCTTTGACTGTGGCTCAGCGCTGGCGGAAGCCGAAGTCGAGTACGCAGATAAAAAATCCGATGCCATCGACGTTGCCTTCCCCGTGGAAGACGCCGACAAGCTGGCGGCCGCGTTCGGTTTAAGCGAACTGTCTAAACCGGCGGCGGTAGTGATCTGGACCACCACGCCTTGGACCATTCCGGCCAACCAAGCGTTGAACGTTCACCCCGAGTTCACCTACGCACTGGTTGATACTGGTGAGCGGCTATTGCTGCTGGCGGAAGAGTTGGTGGAGAGCTGCCTAGAGCGCTTTGGCCTGCAAGGCGAAGTGATTGCCACGACGCAAGGCAAACAGCTTGATCTGATCAATTTCCGTCACCCGTTTTATGATCGTCTCTCGCCGGTTTATTTGGCGGAGTATGTCGAGTCCGAAGTGGGCAGCACGGGTATTGTTCACTCCGCTCCTTCTTACGGCATGGATGACTTTTTGACCTGCCGCGAGCATGGAATGGAGTTCGATGACATGCTTAACCCGGTGCAGGGCAACGGCGTTTACGCTGACGACCTGCCGTTCTTCGGCGGCCAGATGATTTGGAAAGCCAATCCCCATATCGTCGAAAAGCTGCGCGAAGTCGGTGCGCTGATGGCGCATATTCCGATTAAACACAGTTATATGCACTGCTGGCGCCACAAAACGCCGGTGATCTACCGGGCCACGGCGCAATGGTTTGTGGGCATGGATATTCAAGGCAAAGACGGCAAAACGCTGCGCGAGCGTGCTCTCGAAGGCATCGAGGCCACGGCGTTTACGCCCGCCTGGGGTCAGGCGCGCCTGCACAGCATGATTGCAAACCGCCCGGACTGGTGTATCTCCCGCCAGCGCAACTGGGGCGTGCCGATTCCGTTCTTCTTACACAAGCAAACCGGTGAGCTGCACCCGCGCACCGTTGGCTTGATGGAAGAGGCGGCCAAGCGCGTTGAGCTAGAAGGTATCAATGCTTGGTTCAAGCTCGACCCCGCTGAGTTATTGGGTGCGGAAGCGGCGGATTACGACAAAGTCACCGATACACTCGATGTATGGTTTGACTCCGGTACCACACACCGCCACGTATTGCGTGGCTCGCACCCGCACGGCCATGAAAGCGGCCCGCGAGCGGATCTCTATCTGGAAGGCTCGGACCAGCACCGTGGCTGGTTCCACTCGTCACTGCTGACCGGCTCGGCCATTGACGGTCATCCGCCTTATCGTCAGCTGCTGACCCACGGCTTTACCGTTGATTCCCAGGGCCGCAAACAGTCCAAATCGCTGGGTAACGTGGTCGCGCCCCAGGAAGTGATGGATAAGCTGGGCGGTGATATTCTGCGCCTATGGGTCGCCTCCACCGATTACTCTGGCGAAATGGCCGTTTCCGACGAGATTTTGAAGCGCACGTCAGACGTATATCGGCGGATTCGGAACACTGCACGCTTTCTGCTTTCAAACCTTAACGGGTTTGATCCAGAGAAAAACCAAGTCGCATTTGGCGATATGTTGGCGCTGGATCAGTGGGTCGTGGATCGTGCTTACCAGCTGCAAGCGCGGATCGAAAAAGCCTATGAAGAGTACCGCTTCCTGGATGTATATCAGCAGGTACACGGCTTCTGTGCCCGGGAGCTGGGTGGCTTCTATTTAGACGTCATCAAGGACCGCCAATACACCACACAAACCGACTCACTGGCACGCCGTAGTGCGCAAACCGCGCTCTATCACGTGGTGGAAGCGCTAAGCCGCTGGATTGCGCCGATTCTCTCCTTCACCGCAGAAGAGATCCACGAGAATATCCCCGGTAAGCGTGGCGACAGCGTGTTGCTTGAGACCTACTACACGGATCTGGGTAGCCTGGACGATAACGCTGATTTGGGCCGCGCGTTCTGGGAGCAGGTGCTAGAGGTTAAGCACTCGGTTAACAAGTGCCTGGAAGACGCCCGTAATGCCAAAGTGATCAAGGGCAGCCTGGCGGCAGAGGTCACGCTATACGTGAGCGATGAACTGCAGGCGACGCTGACTAAACTGGGCGATGAACTGCGCTTTGTCATACTCACTAGCGAAGTCACGCTGAAACCTCTGGCTGAAGCAGGTGATGTAGAGGCGGAAACAACGGAGCTTGAAGGCTTGAAAGTGGTGGTCAAAGCCAGCGACAACACCAAGTGTGAGCGCTGCTGGCACCATCGCCCGGATGTAGGCACGCATGCCGAGCATCCAGATCTATGCGGGCGCTGTATCAGCAACCTCCCTGAAGGCAGTGGTGAGACTCGTTACTATGCTTAAAGAAGGAAATACGCCTGATATGAATACGTCGAGCCATGCCAGCGCGCGGCCGCCGATGCAGCGGCCGCTGCGCTGGCTATGGCTAGCGGTGGTAGTGATTGTATTGGATTTGGCCACGAAATACGTGGCCAGCAGCCAGCTCGGCTATGCTCAGCCAGTGGAAGTGTTGCCGTTCTTTAATCTGACACTGCTACACAACACTGGCGCGGCATTCAGCTTTTTAGCCACTCACCCCGGCTGGCAGCGCTGGTTCTTCGCCCTGATTGCGATTGGCGCGACGGTAGGCTTAACCATTTGGCTCACACGCATCAAACACGATGAAAAGCTGTTGGCGATCGCGCTGCCGTTGATTATCGGTGGTGCGCTGGGGAATCTTTATGACCGCTTGGTGCATGGCTATGTGGTCGATTTTCTCTCTTTCCACGCCGCTGGGTGGTACTACCCGGCGTTTAATGTGGCGGATATTGCGATTACCCTGGGGGCTGTCGCTTTAATCTGGGAATCCATTATGGGCGAGCGGCGGCGCAAAAAAGTGGCCGAAACTTCCCATTAATTGAACGTTGAGAACTGCAATGAGTGACTATCTAATCGATGACGGCATGGAAGTGACGCTACACTTCACCTTAAAGCTGGAAGACGGCACTTTGGTGGACTCCACCAAAGACAAAGCACCGGCCACCTTCGAAGTGGGCGATGGGAACCTGCCGCCCGGTTTTGAGCATCCGATTAAAGGCATGACCGCCGGCCAAGAGGGGACGTTTCAGATCACTCCGGAACATGCTTTCGGTCAGCATAACCCACAAAATATTCAGACCCTTAAGCGGACAGATTTTGGTGACGAACCCCCGGAAATTGGCATGGTGATGTCGTTTGCCGATAAAGCGGGAACGGAATTGCCAGGCGTGGTCAAAACCATAGAGGGTGATCGTATTGAGGTGGATTTCAATCACCCGTTAGCAGGCCGCACGCTTACGTTTGAAGTAGAAGTACTGGACGTTAAGCCGGTGAACACTCATTAAGCAGATGCTACGTCGCATCAAGGCGCTCTTATGACAAGCACGCAGCAAACACAGCCTATCGAAATTAAATTGGCCAACCCGCGCGGCTTTTGTGCCGGTGTGGATCGTGCGATTGATATCGTCAATCGCGCACTGGATGTCTTTGGCCCGCCTATTTATGTGCGCCACGAGGTTGTCCATAACCGCTTTGTGGTCGAGACACTGCGCGCCCGCGGTGCTGTGTTCGTTGAAGAGCTGGATGAAGTGCCGGATGACGTCATTGTCATTTTCTCTGCCCACGGTGTTTCCCGTGCGGTGCAAGCCGATGCCGAACGCCGGGGGTTGAAGGTATTTGACGCCACTTGCCCGCTAGTGACCAAGGTGCACCTGGAAGTGTTGCGCTACGCCAAACGTGGGCAGGAGTGCATTCTGATTGGCCATGAAGGTCACCCGGAAGTCGAAGGCACCATGGGGCGTTACGATACCTCCCACGGCGGGCGTATCTATTTGGTTGAGGACGAGAAAGACGTTGCTAAACTGGAAGTGCGTGATCCCTCCAAGATTGCCTTCGTAACGCAAACCACGCTCTCAATGGATGACACCGCCAAAGTGATTGATGCCTTGCGCGACAAGTTTTCCGAGATTCAAGGGCCACGCAATGATGATATCTGTTACGCCACGCAAAACCGCCAGGATGCCGTGCGTGAGCTAGCCGCCCAGAGTGATTTGTTATTAGTGGTCGGTAGCCCCAATAGCTCAAACTCGAACCGCTTAAGAGAGCTCTCTGAGCGGATGGGCACACCCGCCTACCTGATCGACAATGCCGAACAGATTGATCCCCAATGGCTTGAAAATGTGCGCCGTATCGGTGTTACTGCAGGTGCCAGTGCCCCTGAAGTACTGGTCAAAGGCGTGATCGCCAAGCTTCAGACCATGGGCGCTGCTGTGCCCGAAGAGATACAAGGCCGCGAAGAAACCATTACTTTTTCCATGCCAAAAGAGTTACGTGAGCAGGTGATTGTCAGCAGCTGATCTTAGGCTTCGTGATGCAAAGCGTATTAGTTTGCGACATACTGGATGTATGAGCCAACTAATACAGGAGCAGAGCTGCGTGTCTAATGTTTCTGATTTAATTACTGGCCATTTTTTCCAGAACGGCCAGCGTGGTTTTACTTTGATCGAATTGCTGGTTGTGGTCGCGATAATTGGCATCTTCGCGACCATTGCCTACCCGAATTATGCTAGCTATGTAGAGCGTAGTCGTCTCACTGACGGTAAGTCCGGCCTTATGCAGGCAGCTCTAGAAATGGAACGCTGTTATACCTCGAATTATATTTATAAAGAAGAATGCTTTGAAACGAAAGCGTCACCTGATGGTGTTTATCCCTTGATACGGCTGACAGAGTCGGGTTTGACATATCGTCTAGAGGCGCAAGAAGGAATCAATGTTCCAGCCGGTTGTAAAACACTCTGGATAGAGAGCAACGGTCAAAAAGGGCCTAATGGCGACAATAATACGCCTGAGTGTTGGTAACTTATGTCCCAACGAGGCTTTACGCTCATTGAATTGCTAATTACGCTGTTGATCGCAACGATCATCGCTGTGATGACGGTGCCCGCATTTTCGGATTTCCTTACCCGCCAGCAGCTGTCTGCTGACGTCAATGAAATGGTCTCCGTGCTAAGTTTTGCCCGTAGCGAGGCGATTAAACAGCGCCAGAACGTCACGGTTGAGTTCTTACCGCCCGGTGAGTGCGGTGGGCTTGAGGGCATGGTCGAAGACAATGATAGTCTCCGCTGGTGTTACTGGGTGAAAAGCGAGGAGGAAACCATGCGAGTGGGGCGGACGGCTAATATAACTATGCCTGATCAAACATTCTCGCTTACCTTCCTAAACTTGGGTGACGCTAATATTGATAAATGCTCTAGTCCTTGCCATATCACACTCAGCCCGCAGCGACAGCTGGAGGAAGAGGCCTCGATTACGCTTGCTATAAATATAACCGGCAGCATTCGAAGAAAGGACTTAGAGCTATGATCCATCAGCGCGGTTTTAGTTTAATTGAAGCATTGATCGCGCTGGTGGTTCTATCCGTTGGCCTACTCGGTGTGGCGGCTATGCAGCTTAAAGCGCTGCAAAGTGCCAATGCCGGTTACCAGCGTTCGGTGGCAAGTGTTGCAGCTGTGGATGCCTATGAACGGCTTTGGGCAACGCTTCAACCCGGCAATAATTGCGACGTTATCGTCGTCGATGAGGTTCAAGAGAAATGGCGTGACCAGTGGTTGAATAACGACGATTCGCCGCTGCGCAACGCGCTTGAGGCGCAAAGTATAATTGATCAAGCTAGTGACGATAGATGCCAGTTCACCGTCACCTTGGCGTTAAGTAATGATGACAACGACAAGCTAGATTACTTCTTTCGTTTGCCGAACCTAGAGGTTCTGCCATGAGGTGTTCTGAAAGCGGGTTTACCCTGGTTGAGTTAATGGTAGCAATGACAATTGGCACAGTTATTGTTTTAGGAGCTGGCCAACTATTTCTGACCACTTTTCAAACGTTCAGAATAGTGGATGAGTTAAGCCGTAAACAAGAAGCGTTAATTTTTATTACGGGAGCATTGGTTCAGGATGTCCGATCTGCAACACATATTGACGCAGAACCAAATAATGCAGCTATGAAGTTTTCATTACACCCTGGCGACGATTGCAATAAAGATGAGCTTCTGGAAAGAAT
Organism: Halomonas sp. HAL1; assembly: GCF_030544485.1. NCBI lineage: Bacteria > Pseudomonadati > Pseudomonadota > Gammaproteobacteria > Oceanospirillales > Halomonadaceae > Halomonas > Halomonas sp. HAL1. The sequence goes on along the minus strand of NZ_CP130610.1, from coordinate 3,480,383 downwards.
ATATTTTTTATCTGAAACAAACGGAAGATTTTCTTTAAGCGTTAGTAATAAATGTGAAAGTGAAAGTGAGTGGGGGCAATCTGAGCCGCTGGTAGAAGGCTTTTACGACGATAGTGCTGCATCATTTTTGCTTAAAGAAGAAGGTGGCGGTGGGCTTTATAAATTAGTCATTAGGCTTGCCAAAAATGAAGGCGAAATTTACGAAGAAATCGTGCTCCGCATCCAAAATAGGGTAGAAGCATTTTTATAGGTGAAGATATGAATAACCAGCAAGGTGCTGCCTTGGTCGTTGTTATGGCGCTTCTCTCCGGATCGCTAATGTTAGGTATGTCTGGTATGCAGAGCGCATTGATTGATGAGCAGCTAGCTGGGAATTATCGCGCTTCAGTCCAAGCCAAAATGAACTCCGACAGTATGATGTCGGAGTTTAGAAAGAATGAGTCTCAAAGCCTTTTGGATGAGATTTATAATACAGAATGTGAGAATAATGCAAGTTGTTACGAAGAGTATGAGCGTAATATTTTAGATTCTTTAGAAGGAATAGAGGGGCTTGGTTCTATTGTTAAAGCAGTTAAAGTTGAAAAAAATAACGATGAAATCATTATTACGATGATAGACCAAGGAACAAACAACGATGCTGTTGGGGAAACGGTCGCAACTTATAAAAAGGGAAGCGAAGATGTTGGTTTGGGAGGTGACGATAACGATGGTGAAGGTAATGACGGTGATAGTGGCGGTGCTAGTTCGCTCCCCTTTGAATCACCAATAGTCGGCTGTGAAGGCGTTCAATCTAGTGGAGGTTCGACTTTCAGTAGCTATAACTCAGGTGTGGGAGGGTGGGTTGAGGGACAGCCCGGCAGTTTTGCTGAGCAGGATATTCCACTTGTGCGTACTACTTCTGCAAATGCAAACGTGGTTCTTGGTGGTAGCGAGCATATTCATGGCGGTATAGAAGCTCTTGGTACTGTTACCTTAAATGGCTCTTCAAAGGTTTTTGGGAGCATCTTGGCTAATCAAACGATATATCTAAATGCTGGAGGTGGGTACGTACAGAGAAATGCTGAAAGCCGTGCAGACGTAATCTTCGGCAGTAGTACAAGAGTTGATGGCGTGGTCAGAGCACAAGGAATCGTTAGCTTAACATGGGGGGCAAGTGTAGGTAAGGGTATATATGCTCAAAGAGGCGTTTCTAGTCCAGGTGATCCTCAGTGGAATCCGCCTGAAGGGCATATTGATGAAGATAACCGCAGTAATTTCTTTCCGCATACGTCAGTTTCAATATCAGAAATTGATTCGCAGCCTTGTGATATCGTTGACTTCGCAGGTAACACTTTGAGTGAGGAGATTGCTCGCTATCAAAATGATCTTGCCTCAATTGGCGATGTGGTGGTCAATGATGGCGTTGTGGATATAACGATGACACCCAGTTCTATATCAGTTAGTGGTAGTGATATTCACGAACATGTTAATGGAGCTGTGCCGAGCGACGATACTTTATTTGGAGAAGCAGCCAGAATCTACTATGTTGATGATTTGAATATGGCTAGTAAATCTAAGTTACAAATTACAGGTGGGAATGTGGTGCTCGTAGTAGGCGGTGATTTCACAATGGGGGGTGGTGGTGCTGGTCTAGTGATTGATATAGACTCGAGTTTAACCGTTTTTGTTGCAGGTAAGGTAAATTTTGGAAGCGTACTAAATATTGAGCCTGAAGTTAACTCAATTAACAGCAACGGCCAAGCGACATTCTCTCTTTTTTCGGGCTATCAGGGCTCAGGTAGTGGGGTGGATTTCAACTCAAGTAACCGTGTAGTAGCTAATGTGTATGCGCCTTATACAAATGTTTCGGTCAATTCCGGTGCTAACTTTTTTGGTAGCGTAAGAGGGCGCAGCGTTAACGTGAGTGGTGACGGAAGTATTGTGTATGACGAGCTGCTTGGAGGGGCTTTTGGAAACCCTGACGATGTCTGGGATTTAATTGGCTGGCAATAACGTCATTCGCCACGCGCCTAGGTGCACGTTATCATAGCGGTATTTGCTTAAGAGCCTGAAAACCATGAGCCAGACCGCCAAAACCCGCGTTCTTACCGGTATCACCACCACCGGCACGCCCCATTTGGGCAACTATGTAGGGGCGATCAAGCCTGCTATCGAGGCCAGTCAAGATCCCAACGTTCAGTCGTTCTATTTTTTGGCTGACTACCATGCCTTGATCAAATGCCCTGATCCGAAGCGTGTGCAGGAGTCTCGCTTGGAAATTGCCGCCACTTGGCTAGCGCTGGGGCTAGATACCGACAATGCCATTTTTTATCGCCAGTCGGATATTTTGGAAATTCCTGAGCTTACCTGGATGCTCTCTTGCGTCTGCGCCAAAGGCCTGATGAACCGCGCCCATGCGTATAAAGCGGCGGTGGCTGAGAACGAAGAGGCGGAAAACCAAGACCCGGATAAAGGCATCACCATGGGGCTGTTTGGCTACCCTGTGCTAATGGCGGCGGATATTCTAATGTTTAACGCCAATAAGGTGCCGGTAGGGCGTGATCAGATTCAGCATATCGAAATGGCCCGTGATATCGCCGGGCGCTTTAATCATCTCTACAAGGGCCAGCATTTTGTCCTCCCAGAAGCCGTCGTTGACGAGAAAACGCAGCTTCTGAATGGTTTGGATGGGCGCAAGATGTCCAAAAGCTACGATAATACGATTCCGCTCTTTGCTCCTGAGAAAAAGCTGCAAAAGCTGGTACGTAAGATCAAGACCAACTCACTGGAGCCCGGTGAGCCGAAAGATCCGGACACCTGCACGCTGTTTCAGATTTACTCCGCTTTTGCGACGGCGCAAGAGACCGCCAGTCTCCGTGAGCAGTATGCCGCAGGCATTAGCTGGGGTGATGCGAAGAACCAAGTGTTTGAGTATTTGAACGCTCACTTAAGCGCGCCCCGTGAACGCTATAACGCGTTAATGGAAGATCCCGCTCATATTGAAGCGGTACTTCAGAAAGGCGCAGAGCGGGCGCGCGAAGAAGCGGCAGTAACGATGGATCGCTTACGTGCTGCCGTTGGCCTGGGACGGTTTGTTTAATATCTGAATACTGCCATTCACAGTAGTGACCTGTCAGTCATCTAGCAGTAACGACGAAGCCCCTTCCGCTTGGAAAGGGCTTCGTTTGTTTCGGGCCTCGCGCTTTGCTGCTAACGAGGCTGTTAGTGACAGCTCAGCCTTCAATCGGGGGCGTCAGTCATTAACTGAATGAGCATGGTTGTGCATGAGCAGAGTTGTGCTGATGTCCTATAGTGCTTATCACGTAGGCTATGTATTTCTCAGATACGTACTTAGCTTCGCAAAAGCAACGCATCCACAAAGGGAATATTGTATGCGGTCAAGGTATCGACATCAGTCGTTTACGGAATGTGCATTGATAGCCTTAACGCTGGTGGTCGTCGCGTTAATGCTTTGGAAGCTTGTTGGGCTACTGATCCTGATTTTTGGCGCGGTGGTGGGCGCCTGTATATTGCAAACGGGTATGACGCCACTTTTGAGGCTAGGCGTGCCCCGGTGGCTGGCACTGTTAACGGTGATTATTACGCTAACCCTGGCGCTAGGCTTAGTTAGTTGGGCATTTGGCGCGCAGGTGTCTGCTGAGTTGGAATCGCTGGCTGTACTGTTACCCGAGGCATGGGAACAGCTTCAGGAAAGGCTTGAAGGGTCGCAGCTAGCGCCATTGGTTGATAACGCGGCAGAGCGGGCGGGCGACCTGTTTGGTAACGGTATTTCTCAAGTGGGGATGGTAGTGGTCTCTATGGGGGGCAGTGTTGTCAGCTTTTTCGCACTTATCGTCGGTATGGTTTATTTGGCTGCACAGCCGGGTCTTTATCGCCGTGGTTTATTGCTACTCGCGCCCATTAAAAGCCGTCCACGTTTGGGTGAAGCGCTGGATGAGAGCGGTAAGGCGCTTCGCTATTGGCTGGGCGGGCAGTTAGTGGCCATGGTGGTCACGGGGCTCTTAGTGGGTGTCAGCATGTGGCTGTTAGGCGTACCTGCGCCGCTTGGCTTGGGGTTGGTGGCGGGGCTATTGGATTTTGTGCCACTGGTGGGGCCCCTGATCGCTGCTATTCCTGCGTTGTTGCTTGCCTTCACTGTGAGTCCTCAAACCACGCTATTTGTGCTGATTGCGTATACGGTTATTCAGCAGGTAGAGGGCAATATTTTACAGCCGCTGGTACAGCAGCGCGCTGTTCACTTGCCTCCAGCGATGCTGCTATTTTCGCTGTTTGCAGCCAGTACTCTGTTTGGTTTAGCCGGCCTGATTTTGGCCGCACCGCTGACGGTGGTGGCGTTTGTGTTGGTGAACAGGCTATACGTCACTCGAGAGGAAGAAAGCCAGTAAATAGTGTTAATCGTCATAAATACCGCTGCACAAATAATTGTACGCCGATTATTAGCAGCGTTAAGCTTGTCATCATTATCCGTACTAACTGGATCCATTCTGTCTGGAAGCGCCTGTTCGTGAAGAGGCGCTTTTGGCATTGATAAAGGTGAATATATGTCTACAACGACGGCTGCTGCGCCGCAGAGTTACCGCGTGCCGCTTATCGCCACTGCGGCGATCGTGCTTGGCGCGTTGCTTATAGGGGTGGTATTTGAGGCCAATACGGGCCTGTTGATGATTGTCGGTGGGCTGTTTGGCATGGTGCTTTATCATGCTGCTTTTGGCTTTACCTCGGCGTGGCGGGTATTTATTACCGAACGGCGAGGGCGTGGCTTGCGTGCCCAGATGGTGATGCTGGCGATTGTGGTGGTGCTGTTTTTCCCTGCGTTGGGAGTGGGCACGCTTTTTGGTAATGAAGTGTCGGGCTTTGTCGCGCCTATCGGTATCTCCGTGCTGGTGGGGGCATTCTTATTCGGGCTGGGTATGCAGTTAGGCGGTGGGTGTGCCTCTGGTACGCTTTTTACAGCGGGCGGTGGTAACGCACGTATGTTGATCACCTTGGTGTTCTTTATTGTCGGCTCGGTGATTGGCTCGGCGCATTTTGCCTGGTGGCAGAGTTTGCCGGCCTTTCAGCCGGTATCACTGGTCAACGTGGCTGGTGTCAGTGGCGGGGTGGCGATTAGCCTGGTGCTGTTTGCTGCGATTGCTGCTTTCACCTGGGTGATGGAGAAGCGCCGCCATGGTCAGTTAGAGCAGGCGCCTGCCGTCAATAAACAAAGTGCTGAGCGTTGGCTGACAGGGCCTTGGCCATTGGTGGCGGGTGCCGTGGCGTTGGCGTTACTGAATTTCGTCACCTTGGCCCTGGCTGGCCGCCCATGGGGAATTACCTCCGCGTTCGCACTGTGGGGTGCAAAGAGCTATGCGCTCGTTGGTGGCGATGTAAGCCAATGGGGCTATTGGCAAGCGCCGGGTAATGCAGCAGCGCTTGAAGCCAGCGTATGGAGCGATATCACTACGGTAATGAACGTCGGCATTATGCTGGGGGCACTTGCCGCCGCCAGCTTGGCCGGTCGCTTTGCGCCTAACTTCAAGATTCCATTGAAATCTCTACTGGCGGCAATCGTTGGTGGCCTCCTGTTGGGGTATGGCGCCCGCTTGGCGTATGGCTGCAATATCGGCGCCTACTTCAGCGGCATTGCGTCTGGCAGCCTGCATGGCTGGGTGTGGTTGGTTGCTGCGTTCGCCGGCAATATGCTGGGTGTTAAATTAAGGCCTTTCTTTTTTAACGGCGTAGAAGGCCGAAAGCCAACCGCTAAAACGAGTTAATGCTGACTTAGCGCTCCTCAAGTAGCCAAGTAGTTAAGGAATAAGTAAATAGGCGGCAGATGGGTAGATAAATAGATGACGCCCCGGTTTGAAGCCCATTCAACCGGGGCGTTTGTATGTTAACAACGTCGCTCTCTTCTACCTTTGTAGCAGGAGCATGTTACATTAAGCCCAAACGCCGCAAACGCCCGATGTTGCTGCATTGCAGCAGTGATTGACATAAAAAGAGAATGCTTATGACTACCCAGAGTAAACGCCCTTTATACCTTCCTTACGCCGGTCCTTCTTTGCTCGAAATGCCGCTATTGAACAAAGGCAGCGCGTTTACTCAACAGGAGCGCCTGGCGTTTAACCTGATTGGTTTGCTGCCGCAAAAGGTGGAAACCATTGAGGATCAGCTAGAGCGGGTCTATCGTCAGTACCAGCAGTGCCATAGTGACCTTGAGAAACACATTCATCTGCGCGCTATTCAAGATGACAACGAAACGCTCTACTTCCGTATGGTTTCTCAGCATCTGGAAGAGATGCTGCCGATTATTTATACCCCCACGGTGGGGCAGGCATGTCAGGAATTCTCCAATATTTATCGTAATCACCGCGGGCTGTTTATTAGCTACCCTGACCGCGAGCATATGGATGACATCCTGCGCAGCGCCACCAAAGATAACGTTAAAGTCATCGTGGTGACGGATGGTGAGCGCATTCTAGGCCTGGGCGACCAGGGTATCGGTGGGATGGGAATTCCCATCGGTAAGCTGGCGCTGTATACCGCCTGTGGTGGCATCAGCCCTGCCTACACGCTCCCTATCATGATCGATGTGGGCACCAACAATAAAGCGCTGTTGGATGACCCCATGTACATGGGTTGGCGTCATGAGCGGGTAGGGCAAGAAGAGTACGATGCTTTCATGGCAGAGTTCATTGCCGCTGTGAAGCGCCGTTGGCCTAACGTGCTGCTGCAATTTGAAGACTTTGCCCAGGCCAACGCGGTGCCATTGCTGGAACGTTATCGTGACGAGCTATGCTGCTTCAACGACGACGTACAGGGGACTGCTTCTGTGGTGGTCGGCACCTTGATGGCGGCTTGCCAGGCACGTGAAGAAACCATCGCCCAGCAGCGCGTAGTGTTTGTCGGCGGCGGTTCTGCGGGCTGTGGGATTGCCGAGCAGGTGGTGGTGGCCATGGAAGCCGAAGGCTTGACTGAAAGCGAGGCACGGGCACGTATTTTCATCGTCGATAGGGACGGGTTGATGACCAGCGATCAAGCGTGGCAGCGCGACTTCCAGCGTCGTCTAGCCCATGATCCTTCAGTGGTGGTTGGCTGGAATGGTCAAGCCCTGGAGGAGACGATCGCGCAGATCAAACCAACGGTGTTGATCGGAGTCTGCGGGCAACGCGGTATTTTCACCGAGCAGGTTGTTCGCACCATGCACGCGGGCTGTGAGCACCCCGTGATCATGCCGCTCTCCAACCCGACCTCGCAAGCAGAGGCGGTGCCGGAAGATGTTATCCGTTGGACCGATGGTCAAGCGCTGGTAGCGACCGGTAGCCCCTTTGCGCCGGTGGTGCATAACGGGCGCACGTATCCCATCGCTCAGTGCAATAATGCCTATATCTTCCCGGGCATCGGGTTGGGCGTGATTGCCGCCAGTGCTAGCCGCGTCACCGATGAGATGCTGATGAGCGCTTCGCGGGCGCTTGCCCGTGAAGCACCGCTGGTAAAAGAGGGCAAAGGGGCGCTTCTGCCACCGCTGTCACGTATTCGCGATATCAGCAAGTCGATTGCCTTTGAAGTGGCTGCCCAGGCGCAGCAGAACGGCGTGGCGCTGAAAACCAGCGGCACTACTCTGCGGGAGTTGATTGAAAAGGCGTCCTGGTCGCCGGATTACCGCACTTACCGCCGCCGTGCTTTTTAGGCATGCACTTATCAGCAATCTGCTAGATCAAGCCCAAAAAAAGCCCCCACCGAAGTGGGGGCATGCAAGCATTGGTAGGTTTTACCTTTAGGCTGCGCCGATCATCTTGCGCAGCACGTAGTGAAGGATACCACCATGACGGTAGTAAGCCAGCTCGTTTACCGTATCAATTCGGCACTTGGCATCAACGCTACGTTCCCCATCGGCATTTTTAATCATCACTTTGACCGTGCCACCTGGCGTTAGGTCGCTCAAACCGGCAATCGAAATTTCTTCATCCCCGGTTAGGCCCAGCGTTTTACGGCTTTCGCCTTCGGCAAACTGCAGCGGCACAACGCCCATGCCGATCAGGTTAGAGCGGTGGATGCGCTCAAAGGATTCGGCGATCACGGCACGAACGCCCAACAGACGCGTGCCTTTCGCTGCCCAATCCCGTGAAGAGCCGGTGCCGTACTCTTTACCGGCAATCACGACCAGCGGTTTGCCTTCCTCTTTGTACTTCATCGCGGCATCGTAAATGGCCATCTGCTCGCCACTGGGCACGTGACGAGTCTCACCACCAACCACGCCGTCGAGCATCTCATTTTTGATCCGCACGTTGGCAAAGGTGCCGCGCATCATGACTTCATGGTTACCCCGGCGTGAGCCGTAGGAGTTGAAGTCGACCGGTTTGACGCCGTGTTCTTGCAGGTAGCGCCCGGCGGGGCTGTCAGGCTTGATGGCGCCCGCCGGGGAGATATGGTCGGTGGTGACCGAGTCGCCTAGCATCGCCAACACCCGGGCACTGTGCACATCTTCGATGGCATCCGGCTCACGGCCCATACCTTCAAAGAAGGGGGGGTGCTGAATGTAGGTAGATTCAGGCCACTGATAGACCTTGCTCTCTGAAACGTCGATTGCTTTCCAGACGTCGTCACCCTCAAACACCGCGCCATACTCTTTGCGGAACATCGCGGTATTGACTTGCTCAACGGCGCTGGCGATCTCTGCTTGAGTGGGCCAGATGTCTTTGAGATAGACAGGCTCACCGTCGCTGCCTTGACCCAGTGGCTCTTTGGTAAGGTCGCGTTGAACGTTACCTGCCAGGGCGTAAGCCACCACTAGGGGCGGTGAAGCAAGCCAGTTGGTTTTCACCAGCGGGTGGACGCGCCCTTCAAAGTTGCGGTTACCGGAAAGCACCGAGGCCACGGCGAGGTCGCCCTCGTTAATGGCCTGCTCGATCTCATCAGGCAGCGGGCCGGAGTTGCCGATACAAGTGGTACAGCCGTAACCGACCAAGTTGAAGCCTAACGCATCCAGGTCATCATTGAGGCCAGCGGCAGCAAGGTAGTCGGTGACCACTTTAGAGCCGGGCGCCAGTGACGTTTTCACCCACGGTTGGGTAGTTAAGCCCTTTTCACGGGCTTTACGTGCCAACAAACCGGCCGCCATCATAACGCTGGGGTTGGACGTGTTAGTGCACGAGGTAATGGCCGCGATGACCACCGCGCCGGGGTCAAGGCTAAAGTCATGGTCATCAAGCTTAACGGCTTGACTGGTGTCATGTTCGAAGCTGCGCTCTACACCTACTGCAGTTTGGCCACCTTCAGAGGAGAACTTACCCTTTTCGGTTGGCTTGGCCTTGCTATCTTCCTGCATGAACTTGTCAAAGGCTGCCGCCATATCCTGTAAGGCGACCCGGTCTTGCGGACGTTTGGGGCCAGCCAGACTGGCTTCCACCTCGGTCATGTCCAGTTCCAGCGCATCGGTGAAGATCGGCTCATCGCTGGGTTCGCGCCACAGCCCTTGGGCTTTGCTATAGGCTTCAACCAGCGCAATTTGCTCATCTTCACGCCCGGTTAGGCGCATATAGTTCAGGGTTTCATCGTCTACCGGGAAGAAACCGCAGGTAGCACCATACTCGGGCGCCATATTGGCAATCGTCGCGCGATCCGCTAGCGGCAGGTCTTTCAAACCGTCGCCGTAGAACTCAACAAATTTACCTACCACGCCTTTTTTACGCAGCATTTCGGTAACAGTGAGTACTAGGTCAGTAGCGGTAATGCCTTCGCGTAGCTTGCCGGACAATTTAAACCCGATGACTTCTGGAATCAGCATCGACACCGGCTGTCCGAGCATGGCTGCTTCGGCTTCAATACCACCTACACCCCAGCCGAGTACGCCCAGGCCGTTGATCATCGTGGTGTGAGAGTCGGTGCCCACGAGCGTGTCGGGGTAGGCGAAGGTTTTGCCGTCTTCGTCTTTGGTCCATACCGCTCTGCCTAGATACTCCAGGTTGACCTGGTGGCAAATGCCGGTGCCAGGCGGTACGACGCTAAAGTTGTCAAATGCCTGCTGACCCCAACGCAGAAACTCATAGCGCTCGCGGTTGCGCTGCATTTCGATATCCACGTTCTCTTGGAACGCGGCGGGGTTACCAAATTTATCGACCATGACCGAGTGGTCAATGACCAGATCGACGGGAGAAAGCGGATTGATCTTGGCTGGGTCTTCGCCAAGGCTTTCGACAGCAGCGCGCATTGAGGCTAAATCCACCACGCCAGGGACGCCGGTGAAATCTTGCATTAAGACACGTGCTGGCCGGTAGCCTATTTCACGGCTGGATTTACCTTCGGCCTGCCAGTCGACCAGGGCCTGCATGTCTTCTTCAGCGACACTTTCGTCATCGCCGAAGCGCAGCTGATTTTCGAGTAGGATTTTGAGCGTCTTGGGTAGCCGGTCAATGCTGCCCAGTGCCTCTGCCGCTTTGGGTAGGCTGTAATAGTGGTACGTTTTACTGCCCACCTCTAAGGTACTTAGCGTATCGGGTGTCTTGCTCATGTGTCTCTCCTCTGATTGCTGAGTGTTGCCCTCAGCGTAACGGTCACGATCTTCCTGTCGTATTGATTACCCTAGTATGGCTTACCCCAGTATGGCGTGATTTAGTAATAACACATGGGTGTTTGCATCGCCTCTTTCAAGGTTTCTTCGCCTAATAGCGTAGATGAAACCTTGCAATAGCTTGTACTTGGCACCATTTCAGGCAGACTCTGTGCCTAATTTTTTATAAAGCTTTTACCCAGCTATCAATAAAGCTATCAGTCAGATCTTTACAAGGTGGTGTCATGGAAACTCGTCATGAGCGTTTGATTATTCTTGGATCCGGCCCGGCAGGCTATACGGCCGCTGTGTATGCAGCACGGGCAAACTTGAAGCCATTGCTGATCACTGGTATCCAGGCGGGAGGACAATTGACCACCACAACGGATGTCGATAACTGGCCGGGCGATGCGCAAGGTGTTCAAGGCCCTGAATTGATGGAGCGCATGAAACAGCACGCTGAACGCTTTAATACCGAAGTGCTGTTTGACCATATCAATGAGGTCAGCTTAGGCGAAAAACCCTTCACGTTGAAAGGCGACAGCGGCATTTATACCTGCGATGCGCTCATTGTCGCCACCGGTGCCAGTGCCCGTTATCTGGGTTTGCCCACCGAGCAGCAGTTTATGGGCCAAGGGGTTTCTGCCTGCGCGACCTGCGATGGCTTTTTCTATCGCAATCAGGAAGTCATTGTCGTCGGTGGTGGTAACACCGCCGTGGAAGAAGCGCTCTATCTCTCTAACATTGCTTCCAAAGTAACGCTGGTCCACCGCCGGGATACGCTGCGGGCAGAAAAGATTCTGCAGGATAAACTGCTTGAGAAAGCCGCCGCCGGCAAGATCGCCCTTGAGTGGTTCCAGGAAGTCGAGGAAGTCCTCGGCGATAACTCGGGCGTTACTGGGGTGCGAGTTAAGTCCACTAAAGATGGTGCCAGCAAAGAGATCCATGCGCCTGGGCTTTTCATCGCCATTGGTCATAGCCCCAACACTGGCATTTTTGAAGGTCAGTTAGCCATGAACGGCGGCTACATCAAGGTAACCTCTGGCCTTGAAGGCAACGCCACCGCCACCAGCGTGCCGGGTGTGTTTGCCTGCGGTGATGTCATGGATCACATTTATCGCCAAGCGATCACCTCTGCCGGTAGCGGTTGCATGGCGGCGCTGGATGCCGAGCGTTATTTAGACGGTATTGCCGGGTAACGTTGCACTCTGCTCTGAAGCGCCTAGCAATCGATAGGCGCTTCATCGATTCTCAGACGGCCCAACTGGCTCAGCACTAGCTTTTTCCCCTGCGACTCTTCGGCACCGTTGCCTGAACAAATAGCAAAACTGCCGTTATAACCGCTGGTATAGCCCAATGAGCTGTAGCGAATGCGCGACCAGCCCCGGCTGTAAGTTACTCGTGTGCCTCGCTCGGCAGGCATAATGTGCAAAATATCGTCGGTTTGAATATTATCTGTTTGATCCCCCTTTACGATCATGAGCTCACCGCCCCATTCGCTACTGCATGCCGTGCGGTCCTCAGCCGCCGGACAAAGCGTGATCTGGCGACGCTGGCTGATGGCCGTATTGCGCGCTAATGAAAACGCGCTTTGTAATCGATTGACTTCGCTGGTCTGCGCGGTTCGCTCACCCAATGCTTGAAAATTAGGTAGCCCCCAGGCAGCCATAATGCCGACTAATAGCAGCGTGATCATTAGCTCAAGCAACGTAAACCCGCTTTCAGGTAGCGTGCGCGCGCCGTTATGGCCATCGTTCATCGCCTCTCCTTACTTGACCTTGTTATTGCCCGCGCTATGCTCAGTGCCCGGTGTCAACGGCCATGATCAGTTGGTGGTTTAATCATCCTAGGCGATAGTCACTATTTTTTATGTAAGCCAAAACGGACAATGTTGTGAGCGATTTCTTAATTATTGGTGGCGGCGTGATCGGCATGATGACGGCGCTACAGTTAGCCGATGCGGGTCAGCAGGTCACGCTGGTGGATCGTGGCGAGTGCGGTAAAGAGGCGTCGTGGGCCGGTGGCGGTATCGTCTCACCGCTTTATCCATGGCGATACGATGCTGCGATATCGCAACTATCCCGCTGGTCAGAAGGGGTTTACCCCTCGTTGGCTTTACGCTTGCTGGAAGAGACAGGCATTGATCCTGAGTATCGCCAAAGAGGGCTGCTCTACCTGAACGTAGATGACGCCGATAGTGCTCTGTGCTGGGCTCGACAGCTGGGCAAACCGCTAGAGCGGGTAGGGGCAGATTTCGTCCGCGATAAAGAGCCTGGCGTGGCAATGGCGGGCGACAGTGCGCTATGGATGCCGACCCTGGGCAGTGTGCGTAACCCGCGCTTAGCCAAAGCGTTGAAGGCGTGGCTAACGGCGATGCCGCAGGTAACGCTGAGAGAGCAGTGCGAGGTCAGTGGCTTTATCCAAAAGGAGGGCCAGGTGGAGGGCGTGGTTAGCTCACAAGGGCCGTTAATCGCTGGGCGCATTGTGGTGTGCGGCGGTGCCTGGGCTGCTCAACTATTGGCGCAGCTGAATGTGCAACTGCCGGTAAGGCCGGTAAAGGGGCAGATGATCGCTTACCAGGCACCCAAAGGGTTAGTGCAGCGTGTGGTGTTAAAAGATGGGCGTTATATTATTCCGCGTGCAGACGGGTTGCTGTTGGTCGGTTCTACGTTAGAGGAAGCTGGATTTGATAAGACCACCGACGCGGCAGCCCTGGCATCGCTAAAACACAGCGCCGAAACCATTCTGCCTGCCTTGGCAACCTGCCCGGTAGCGCATCAATGGGCCGGGCTTCGCCCTGGTTCGCCAGCGGGCATTCCTTTTATCGGCGCCCTTCAAGAATGGCCTAACGTATACATCAATGCGGGGCACTATCGTAATGGCTTGGTATTGGCGCCTGCCTCGACCCATTTATTGGCAGATCAACTGCTTGGGCGCGAGCCATTGATCGACCCCGCGCCTTACCAGCCTACGCCCGAGCGGCTTATCCAGGTTTAAGGCGCGCCGTCTTTATCCTGCTGCTCTTGCAAAAAGCGGTCACGATGGGCGCTGGAGCAGAACCACTGCTCGTGGTCGCGCAGCGCTTCATCTTCGGGTACGTGCACCTCACACCAGCGACAGCGCACCATTTTACCGCCTTCATGGCGATTGACTTGTTTATGCTGTGCTTCATGCTCAAGCTTACGTTGTCGGTAGATGCCGTAGAGCTTTAAACCGGCATAAAATACAACGGCGAAGATAATCAGCCGAATGATCAAGAGGTTCATCCTTATTTTGTCTCCCGAATGAGGGAACTAGGCTTGGGATTGACGCATGGCCTTTGCCAGTTGGCGGCCCTTGCGGGACAATACGACGATGACGGTGTAACCCTATTTCAAAGATTCTCAAGAGATTTTGACGCCCATGCAAGACTTAACGCTGGTAATGGCCCAACTCGATCCTCTGGTCGGGGATATTCCCGGCAATGCCGCACGCGCGATTGAAGCAGTGCGCGAAGCGCGGATTGAGCATGGAGCAGATATTGTTGTCTTTCCTGAGCTTTTTTTGTCGGGCTACCCGCCGGAAGATTTGCTGCTGCGCCCCTCAATGGAAACCCGCCTACGTGAAGCACGCGCGCTAATGGCATCAAAAGTTGCCCGCGATGTGCTGGTGATTATTGGCTACCCAGGGGTTCGTGAAGGTCGCTGTTACAACTTGGCTGGGGTGCTCTACAACGGCCAGTGGGAAGCTGAATACGCCAAGCAGGCGCTGCCTAACTACCAAGTGTTCGATGAGCAGCGCTATTTCACGCCCGGCACTGAAACGCTGGTGTATGAGCATAAAGGCGCCAAACTGGGCATCGTGATCTGCGAAGACCTATGGGATGGCGCGCCGGTTAAGGCCGCCGCGGAAGCGGGCGCTGAGGTGCTGGTCTCCTTGCACGCCTCTCCTTATCACCAGGATAAGCCCGCGGAACGGCTGCGCCTGTTGGAGAAACACGCCCAGGATACGCAGCTTCCAATTGTGTATGTGAACACCATCGGTGGCCAAGATGAACTGGTCTTTGATGGAGGCTCTTGCTGCGTTAACGCCAGCGGTGAGTTACAGGTGCTGGCACCGTATTGGCAGGCAGGCCTGATGCCGGTTCAGTTTTTGCAAACCAGCGCGACGGTGTGGGAACCCCAAGCCGGAGAGATTGACCCGGAGGTAGAACCGGAAGAGAGCCTATACTGTGCGCTCGTGACCGGGCTGCGCGATTACGTCAACAAGAGCGGTTTTGATGGTGTGGTGCTGGGGCTTTCCGGCGGCATTGATTCCGCGCTTTCGCTGGCGATTGCGGTTGACGCACTGGGCCCTCAACGGGTGCAGGCGGTGATGATGCCGTACCACTACACGGCGGATATTTCCAAGCAGGACGCTGCAGAGCAGGCCAATATGCTCGGCGTGCACTACGAGATCATGCCGATTGAACCCATGGTCGACGCCTTTATGGGGACGCTTGCTGAGAGCTTTGCCGGTACGGAACGCGATACCACCGAGGAAAACCTGCAGTCGCGCTGCCGCGGTGTGCTGCTAATGGCGATTTCCAATAAGAAAGGCTTGATGGTGCTGACCACCGGCAACAAGAGCGAAATGGCGGTGGGGTATGCCACGCTGTATGGCGATATGGTGGGCGGCTATAACGCCATTAAGGATGTGTATAAAACCTGGGTTTATCGTCTTGCCCGCTGGCGCAACACGCAATCACCTGCCATTCCTGAGCGGGTGATTGAGCGCCCACCCAGTGCCGAGCTGGCGCCTGATCAGCAAGATAGCGACTCCTTACCCGATTACGACGTGCTCGATGCGATCTTAGTCAGCTACATTGAAGGCGATATGAGCGCTGAGGCAATTATTGCGGCTGGTTTTGACGAGGAAGACGTTTATAAAGTGGTTAAGCTCGTTGACCGCTGCGAGTATAAGCGCCGTCAAGCCCCGATTGGCGTGCGGGTGACGCCACGCGGTTTTGGCCGGGACCGCCGCTACCCGATTGTTAATGGCTGGCAGCCCGGCGCATAAGCCAGGCCTAGCACTAAAGCAAACACAAAAAAACCACGCCGAGGCGTGGTTTTTTTGCGGATGTGTATCGCTTTTATTGTTGCAGCATGTTTATAGGCTTTAATCATCTTGGCCTAAATGCTTGGGTACAAAACGGCTGCCCTGCAGCTGTTCGTGGTCAGGCGCGTTTTCGCGCAGTACAGCTAACACCTCATTGGCGCGATCATCCATGTCCAAGCCTTGATAGCCTTCCACCATGGTGGCTAGGGCATCCCGGGTGGCGCTTGATTCAGGATAGTTTTCGACGACCCAGCGGCCGCGTTCAACTGCTGCCAAATAGGCACCACGGCGCAGGTAATAATCGGCGACATGTAGTTCATGGCGGGCCATTAGCTCACGTAGATAGACGATGCGCTGCTGGGCATCCGGCGCATATTCACTCTGTGGGTAACGCTGGATCAGCTCGCGGAAATCATTGTAAGCATCCCGCGAGGCGCCCAGATCGCGCTTGGAGATGTCGATCAGGCGCAGGCGCTCCAAGCTGAAACGGCCTGCTTGCCACGCCGAAAGGCCGCGAAGATAGTAGGCGTAGTCTACCTGGGGGTGGTCGGGGTGAAGGCGAATAAAGCGGCTGGCCGCTGCCCGGGCTTCTTCCCAATTACTGTTTTCATAGTAGGCATAGATTAGCTCAAGCTGTGCCTGCTCAGCATGGGCGCCAAAGGGATAGCGTGTATCGAGCGCTTCCAAACGCTCAATCGCGATCGGGTAGCGGTTGCTGTCTAAGGCCGTGCGGGCCAACTCATAGAGCTCGCGCTCCTGCACCCCAGCAAATTCATCTTCCTCTTCTTCACTGGTGTCGTTACTCGCACAGCCCGCTAAAAGGGCAAGGCTTAGGGCTAGAGCACCAAAGCGGTTGGCAGCTGAAAAAACGCGCATCTTCATCCTCGTTGCAAACAAGCCTCAATCACCAAAAAGCGGCGATGGCCATAAGTAGAAATGGTAGAATAGGTCGCAGTCCGCCCACTATAAAACACCTCGACATAAAACGCAGGCTTAGCGACGTTTCGTCAGGTGCCGTCAATATTGATTTTTCCATGCTGAGGCTGATTTTTCGCCTTGCTGGGGTTTTTTTCGCGCTTTAAAGAGGTTTTTCATGTCTCGAATAGTTGAAGACACGCAGCGTGTGCCCGCCACACTGGCCGGTGCGCGGTTAGACCAAGCGGCGGCGGAGTTGTTCAGCGATTACTCACGTGAACGCTTAAAAGCGTGGATTAATGCCGGTGAATTAACCGTGGATGGCGTGCAAGCCAAGCCGAAAGCCAAGCTGCACGGTGATGAAGTGTTGGCACTGCAGGCCACCATCGAAGACGATACGCGCTTTGAAGCGCAGGATATCGCGCTGGATATCGTGTATGAAGATGACGCGGTAATCGTCATTAATAAAGCGGCGGGTATGGTCGTTCATCCCGCTGCAGGCAACCCGGATGGCACGCTGCTCAATGCCTTGCTTTACCATCACCCGGCGCTTGCTGAAGTGCCACGTGCGGGTATCGTTCACCGCCTGGATAAAGATACCACCGGCTTGATGATGGTGGCGAAAACGCTACCCGCTCAAACTGTTCTGGTGGATCAGTTGCAGGCACGCAGCGTGTCGCGCCAGTACGACGCGGTGGTGATTGGTAAGCCGGTCTCTGGCAGTACCATTGATGCGCCTATTGGCCGTCATCCGAAAGATCGTAAGCGCCAAGCGGTGACTACAGCAGGTAAGCCAGCCATTACCCATTTCCGTGTGGTCGAACGGTTTCGTGCGCATACTCATGTGCGGTGCAAATTAGAAACCGGGCGTACCCACCAAATTCGGGTACATATGGCCCATGCTCGCTATCCGTTGATTGGTGATCCCATGTATGGCGGCCGTGCCAAGCTGCCGCCAGGCGCTGCGGAGCCATTGAAGGAGATATTGCGCGAGTTTCCGCGTCAGGCGCTACATGCGCGGAAGTTGATTTTCAAGCATCCGGTCAGTGGCGAAACTGTTACTTTTCAGGTCGATCTCCCCGATGATTTGCTAATGTTGTTGGATTACCTGCGCGAAGATAATGAGACGATGAGATGAGCGATGCCATTAATTTAAGGCCGACGCTTTTAATGCCTGACTGGCCAGCGCCGGCCAATGTACGAGCCTTTGTGACCACCCGTGAATCAGGGCCTAGTCAGGGAGATTTCGCCGCTTTTAATACAGCTGCTCATGTTGGCGATAACCCCGACCATGTCGCACTGTGTCGCCGCCTGTTGCAAAAAGAGATCGGGGATGAGCGCCCGCTACTGTGGCTTAATCAGACCCACGGTGCCCGCGTTCAGCAGGTTTTTGAACCTAGCGTCGCCGATGCGGATGCTGCCATTGCTACTTCTAATGAGTACGCCTGTGTGGTGCTGACAGCAGATTGCCTGCCGGTCATGCTGTGCAATCGCGCTGGAACCCAGGTCGCCGTTGCCCATGCGGGGTGGCGTGGTTTGGCAGGTGGAGTGCTGGAGGCGACGATTGCTGCAATGAATACCGATCCCGAGGACATCCTTGTGTGGTTGGGCCCCGCGATTTCCAACGCTCAGTTTGAGGTTGGCCCGGAGGTCTATGGTGCCTTTGTGGCAGTGCATCCTGACATCGCCGACGCTTTTGATCATAGTCCCTACCGGCTGGGTCATTACATGGCCGACTTGTACCGGTTGGCGCGGTTTCGTTTGGAAGCACTAGGCGTAAACAATATAAGTGGCGGCCACTTCTGTACTGCCTGCGAGTCGCGATTCTACTCCTACCGTCGCGATGGCGGTAAAACCGGCCGTATGGCCAGTGTGATCTGGATCAATTAAACCAGTGGTTTGTTCACACACCTCTTGAAAAGCATGGAACTGACGCCATTTAACTTGTCAAGCTAATCGTGGTTTAGCACGTTCAACGACAAGTTGCCGGGTTAGGCGGTGCGTCCAAACGCACGGCACCCCCAGGAGGAATTTCATGCGTTTTGATAAATTTACCGCCAAGCTCCAAAGCGCGATTGCCGAGGCGCAGTCACTGGCCGTTGGTCGCGGCCATAATCAGCTAGATCCCGCTCATTTGCTGCTGGCTCTGCTCGATACCAAAGACACCGGTATTAAAGCCCTGATTGAAAAAGCCGAGGGGAGTCCCTCGCGTCTGCGCGATGGGTTGATACAGCAACTGGATAATTTACCCAAGGTAGGCCAGTTCGATGGTGAAGTGCAGCCATCGCGGGACTTTATCAAGCTGTTCAACTTAACTGACCGTGAAGCGCAAAAGCGCGGCGATCAGTTTATTGCCAGTGAGCTAGTGCTGCTGGCAGCGCTTGAGATGAACTCGGCCCTCACCAAACTGCTGAAAGACTCAGGTATTAATCGCAAATCCCTCGAAGCGGCTATCAATAGCCTACGCGGCGGCGCCACGGTGGACGATGCTAACGCCGAAGATCAGCGTGAAGCGTTGAACAAATACACCATGGATCTTACCCAGCGTGCGCTGGACGGCAAGCTGGATCCGGTGATTGGTCGCGACGACGAAATTCGCCGTACGATTCAAGTACTGCAGCGGCGTACTAAAAACAACCCGGTTTTAATCGGTGAGCCGGGCGTGGGTAAAACCGCCATTGTCGAGGGGTTGGCCCAGCGTATCGTTAACGGCGAAGTGCCTGAAGGGTTAAAAGATAAGCGTGTGCTCTCGCTGGATATGGGCTCGCTGCTGGCGGGCGCCAAGTTCCGAGGTGAGTTTGAAGAACGTCTGAAAGCGGTGCTTAAAGAGCTCTCTCAGGAAGAGGGGCGGGTAATTCTGTTTATCGATGAACTGCACACCATGGTCGGCGCTGGCAAAGCCGAAGGCGCCATGGATGCAGGCAATATGCTTAAGCCTGCGCTTGCTCGTGGCGAGCTGCATTGCGTCGGTGCGACCACGCTTGATGAGTATCGTAAGTATATCGAGAAAGACGCTGCGCTAGAGCGCCGCTTTCAAAAAGTGCTGGTGGATGAGCCTTCCGAAGAGGACACCGTGGCGATTCTGCGCGGCCTGAAAGAGCGCTACGAAGTACACCATGGCGTGGATATTACCGACTCGGCGATTATTGCGGCGGCCAAGCTCTCAACGCGCTATATCTCTGACCGGCAGTTACCAGACAAAGCCATTGACCTGATTGATGAGGCCGCGTCGCGTATTCGTATGGAACTGGACTCAAAGCCAGAGTCGATGGACCGCCTAGATCGCCGCTTGATTCAGCTCAAGATGGAGCGAGAAGCGCTCAAGAAAGAGACCGATGAGGCGAGCAAAAAACGCTTGGAAGCTTTGAGCGCCCAGATTCACGAGCTAGAACGCGAATACGCAGACCTGGATGAAATCTGGAAAGCTGAAAAAGCCAGTATACAGGGGGCGGCTCAGTTTAAAGCCGACCTTGAGCAGGCTCGCCTAGATTTAGAACAGGCGCGTCGTCAGGGTGATCTGGGGCGGATGTCGGAAATTCAGTACGGCAAGATTCCAGCACTCGAAAAGAAAATTGCCGAAAGTGGCGAAGGCGAAGCGGATACCTCAAGCCACCAATTGCTGCGCTCCAACGTGACCGAAGAGGAGATCGCTGAAGTGGTTTCCCGCTGGACGGGTATTCCGGTCTCCAAAATGCTTGAAGGCGAGCGCGATAAACTATTGCGCATGGAAGAGGCGCTGCACGAGCGGGTTATCGGGCAGGATGAAGCCGTTGAGGCGGTGGCGAACGCAGTGCGCCGCTCACGGGCAGGGCTTTCAGATCCCAATCGCCCCAATGGGTCATTCCTCTTCCTCGGCCCTACCGGCGTAGGTAAAACCGAGCTATGTAAGTCGCTGGCCAACTTCCTATTCGATACCGAAGAGGCGATGGTGCGGATCGATATGTCGGAGTTTATGGAGAAGCACTCCGTGGCCCGCTTGATCGGTGCGCCCCCAGGCTACGTCGGCTACGAAGAGGGCGGCTACTTAACCGAGGCCGTACGGCGCAAGCCTTACTCGGTGCTGCTGTTGGATGAGGTGGAGAAAGCGCACCCGGATGTCTTCAATATCCTGCTACAGGTGCTGGAGGATGGCCGCTTGACCGATGGACAGGGTCGCACGGTGGACTTCCGCAATACCGTGATTGTAATGACCTCCAACATGGGCTCGGATATTATCCAACGCATGGGGGGAGATGATAGCGACTATGAAGTAATGAAAAACTTGGTCATGGAGGTGGTGGGTAACCACTTCCGGCCTGAGCTGATTAACCGTATTGATGAAGTGGTGGTTTTCCACGCACTGGGGCAAGAACAGATCCAGGCGATTGCCGGTATTCAGCTGGAGCGCTTGAAGTTGCGCCTGGCTGAGCACGACCTGAAGCTAGAGGTCAGTCCTGAAGCCATGGCGCAATTGGCGGTAGTCGGCTTTGACCCTGTCTATGGGGCGCGGCCACTCAAACGGGCGATTCAAAGCCGTATTGAAAACCCGCTGGCGCAAGACCTGCTGGGGGGTAAATTTACCCCCGGTGATACCATTCATATCACGGCAGAAGAAGGCAAGTTGGTGTTTAGCTAATCATTGGCAACGCCTTTTTGCGCAATTGAATAGGGAAAAAGCCCTGCTAGCGTTGCTGGCGGGGCTTTTTTAATGGCTTCTTGCGACCTTTGTTGCGTTTGGCCCGATCGGAGGTTGACAGGCTGAGGGCGCTAATGGAATCTTGTCGGTTCCTGATTTGCGGGCGCGGACTCAACGGGCAACCCCTAATCCCCGCGCGAAGGGTAGGCGAAGGCCTCTACCCGCCGAAGGACTTCCGGGCTTGGGCTAACCGTCCAACCTGGCCAACGCCCCGACACGGCGAACTGCCGTGATAAGAGTGCAGGCCCTAACCGGGCCATCTGCCAGGGTTTGGCATCAGGTGCCGGCAAGGGCCGGCAGCGGCATACCGCCGCACTCGACACCGTGCCCGTGTGGGTACGGATCGCACTCGAGACCTCCAGGGGAGAAATACAGTGGAACTGCTTTCCGGCGCAGATATGATCGCCCGCTTCTTGCAAGATGAGGGCATCGAATACATTTATGGTTACCCCGGCGGTGCAGCGCTGCATATTTACGATGCGCTCTTCCGCCAGGACAAGGTGAAGCACATTTTGGTGCGTCACGAACAAGCGGCGACTCACGCGGCCGATGGCTATGCTCGCGCCTCGGGCAAAGCGGGCTGCGTGCTCGTCACTTCAGGCCCCGGTGCCACGAATGCCGTTACCGGTATTGCCACGGCCTACATGGATTCCATTCCCATGGTAGTGCTGTGTGGCCAGGTGGCCAGCCACCTGATTGGTGAAGACGCCTTCCAGGAAACCGATATCGTCGGTGTGACACGCCCGATCGTGAAGCATAGCTTCTCAATCCGTCACCCTTCTGAAATCCCGGAAGTGTTGAAAAAGGCGTTCTACCTGGCGTCGACCGGTCGCCCCGGCCCAGTGGTGGTCGATATCCCAAAAGACATGACTGCTCCCACCGAGCGCTACGAATACGTTTACCCGAAAAAGGTAAAGCTACGTTCGTACAACCCGGTAACGCGTGGCCATACTGGTCAGATCAAGAAAGCCGTCGAAATGATGCTGAAGGCCAAGCGCCCAGTGTTTTATACCGGCGGCGGCGTGGTGACGGGCAAAGCCAGCGAAGGCTTGACCGATCTGGTCAAACAGTTGGGTTATCCGATCACCACTACGTTGATGGGCATTGGCGCGTATCCGCAAAGTGATCGTCAGTGCTTGGGCTGGCTAGGTATGCACGGCTCTTATGAGTCGAATATGGCAATGCATCACGCCGACCTGATTATTGCCATTGGGGCGCGCTTTGACGACCGAGTCACCAATAACACGTCGAAGTTTTGCCCGACAGCTAAAATCATTCACGTTGATGTCGATCCAAGCTCGATCTCTAAAACGGTACGTGCCGATGTGCCCATCGTTGGCCCGGCTTCCAGCGTTATCAATGAGATGATCAGCTTGGTGCAGGGGCATAAAATTGCCCATCCTGAAGCTTTGACGGAGTGGTGGGAAAAGATTGACGGCTGGCGTGCCGACCGTGAAGGCAAGCTTTATGAGCCTTCCAAGCCCGGCGAAGCACTTAAGCCCCAGGAAGTGGTCGAAGCGGTTTGCCGGGTGACCCGCGGCGAAGCCTACGTGACAACCGATGTGGGTCAGCACCAGATGTTCGCGGCCCAGTACTACAAGTTTGATAAACCCAGCCGGCTGATTACATCCGGTGGATTGGGCACCATGGGGTTTGGTTTCCCTGCCGCCATGGGTATCAAGCAGAACTTCCCGGATGATGACGTGGTATGTATTACCGGTGAAGGTAGCTTCCAGATGATGATGCAGGAGCTCTCCACCTGTAAGCAGTACGGGGTGGGCGTTAAGATCGTTAATCTTAACAATGCATCGCTGGGCATGGTGCGTCAGTGGCAGGATTTGAACTATAAGTCACGTCATGCACATTCTTACATGGAGTCGCTGCCCGACTTTCATATGTTGATTGAGGCATATGGGTTCACCGCGATTACCGTCAATACGCTTGACGAGCTTGAGCCAGCGCTAGAGCGTGCGTTTGCTGATAAGCATGAGCTGGTGTTTCTTGACGTGAAGGTCGACCCCTTTGAGCACGTCTATCCGATGCAGGTACCGCTAGGTGCCATGCGCGACATGCTGCTGTCTAAAACGGAGCGTACCTGATGCGTCATATCATCTCGATTCTGTTAGAAAACGAACCGGGTGCGCTGTCACGTGTAGTCGGGTTGTTCTCCCAGCGTAACTTCAACATCGAAACGCTGAACGTTGCCCCCACGGAAGACCCTTCGCTGTCGCGCTTAACGGTGACTACCGTGGGCGATGACCGGGTGATTGAGCAGATCACCAAGCATCTTAATAAGCTGATCGATGTGGTGAAACTGGTGGATCTCACCGAAGGTAACCATATCGAACGCGAATTGATGTTGGTCAAGGTGAAGGCGCTTGGTGCGGCGCGTGATGAAGTGAAACGTACGGTGGATATCTTCCGTGCGCAGATCGTCGATGTGACGCCAAGCCTGTACACGGTGCAGATCACCGGCGATGCGGGCAAGCTAGATGCTTTCCTTCAGGCCATGGCGCCGGTGGGTATTCTTGAAGTCGCCCGTACTGGGGTTTCGGGGATTGCCCGGGGTGATAAGGTTTTGTCGCTCTAAGCCCGAAAGTACGCAGCCTTTACAGCTAGCCCTTAAAAGCAAGCACCTAAACGTAAGCATAAGCGTCGCTTCTTTCCCAGAGCGGCGCTTTTTAGTTATTAGCCTGTTAACGCCAGCTCCCACAAGGCATCAATACAGCAATTGGCTGGCTGAGTGGCACTCACCGTGTAGAATGAAAGCGACTACTGTTCCCGTGACTTCACTTTTAATGGATGAAACCTATGACACAGGACGCTCGCGATCAAGAGCACTCAAACTCTGATCAGTCAAATCCAGGCCAGCCTGATACGGCTGAACAGCAAGATAGTACTGACCAATCAGAAGTAGTTGGTAACGAGGATTTGGCGACTGCCTTCTTACGTGAAACCGAAGTGGTTGAGGAAACTGTTGAAGACGGCAAAAAGATTCGCCGCCGTGGTATCTATTTACTCCCTAATTTATTTACCACTTCGGCGCTGTTTGCCGGTTTCTTTGCGGTTGTCGCTGGCATTAATGGTGAGTTTACCTCAGCTGCCGTCGCGATCTTTATTGCGATGGTGCTGGATGGCTTGGATGGCCGTGTTGCGCGAATGACCAATACGCAAAGTGAGTTTGGGGCCGAATACGACAGCTTGGCGGATATGATCTCGTTTGGGATGGCGCCTGCATTAGTCGCTTTTACCTGGATTCTGCAGGATATCGGTAAAACCGGCTGGGTAGTCGCCTTTCTTTATGTTGCCTGTGCCGCGCTTCGCCTAGCGCGCTTCAATGTGCAGATTGGTAGCGTGGATAAAAAATGGTTTATCGGCTTGCCGAGCCCCTCTGCCGCAGCATTGGTAGCCGCGAGTGTATGGACCTTCCATAGCTTTGACGCTGATGCCTTTGGTTTCAAACTGTTGATGTTGGTGGTGGTGGCAGCAGCAGGCGTATTGATGGTGAGTAACATCCGTTATTACAGCTTTAAGGACCTCGATTTTAAAAAGCCGGTACCTTTTGTTGTGCTGTTAGCCATTGTATTGGCGTTTGTGATGATCTCGGTTGAACCTTCAGTAATGCTGCTATTACTGTTTGGTACTTATGTCGCTTCCGGGCCTGTGTTGGCCGTAATGCGCAAAGCAAAACCTAAGAGCTGAAAGTTTTTCCTACTCATTTTAATAAACCTCTTGCCAACCCGGCCGCGAAACCGTAAAGTACGCATCCGCTGCCGGGGACGCCAAGCGTTACCAGCGGTGTATAAGGTATAAAAGCCTTGGTTTGTCAGGAAGTTAGCGCATTTTTTATCGCTCGCTTCACCCGCTAAACACAGCGGTTGACAACCACCAGGAAATGCGTAGAATACGCCTTCCTCGCTGCGGCAAGCCAGTTCAACGGCTCGCCAGTCAAGCACAGCGAAACAGCTCTTTAACAATTTGATCAGGTAATTCATGTGGGCGCTTGCTGACGTTGGTGACAAATCACCAAATATCAAGGCAAGCGGTCATGACAATGTAAATTGAAATGAATTCGTTTGAACCTTGAGCCAAGTTTGATCCGCTTTTGCTGCCTTCGGCTAGTTCGTAGGTAAGCGAGTAAGGATCACAATGATTGTAAACTGAAGAGTTTGATCATGGCTCAGATTGAACGCTGGCGGCAGGCCTAACACATGCAAGTCGAGCGGTAACAGATCTAGCTTGCTAGATGCTGACGAGCGGCGGACGGGTGAGTAATGCATAGGAATCTGCCCGATAGTGGGGGATAACCTGGGGAAACCCAGGCTAATACCGCATACGTCCTACGGGAGAAAGGGGGCTTCGGCTCCCGCTATTGGATGAGCCTATGTCGGATTAGCTAGTTGGTAAGGTAATGGCTTACCAAGGCGACGATCCGTAGCTGGTCTGAGAGGATGATCAGCCACATCGGGACTGAGACACGGCCCGAACTCCTACGGGAGGCAGCAGTGGGGAATATTGGACAATGGGGGCAACCCTGATCCAGCCATGCCGCGTGTGTGAAGAAGGCCCTCGGGTTGTAAAGCACTTTCAGCGAGGAAGAACGCCTGTCGGTTAATACCCGGCAGGAAAGACATCACTCGCAGAAGAAGCACCGGCTAACTCCGTGCCAGCAGCCGCGGTAATACGGAGGGTGCAAGCGTTAATCGGAATTACTGGGCGTAAAGCGCGCGTAGGTGGCTTGATAAGCCGGTTGTGAAAGCCCCGGGCTCAACCTGGGAACGGCATCCGGAACTGTCAGGCTAGAGTGCAGGAGAGGAAGGTAGAATTCCCGGTGTAGCGGTGAAATGCGTAGAGATCGGGAGGAATACCAGTGGCGAAGGCGGCCTTCTGGACTGACACTGACACTGAGGTGCGAAAGCGTGGGTAGCAAACAGGATTAGATACCCTGGTAGTCCACGCCGTAAACGATGTCGACCAGCCGTTGGGTGCCTAGCGCACTTTGTGGCGAAGTTAACGCGATAAGTCGACCGCCTGGGGAGTACGGCCGCAAGGTTAAAACTCAAATGAATTGACGGGGGCCCGCACAAGCGGTGGAGCATGTGGTTTAATTCGATGCAACGCGAAGAACCTTACCTACCCTTGACATCCTGCGAATTTGGTAGAGATACCTTAGTGCCTTCGGGAACGCAGAGACAGGTGCTGCATGGCTGTCGTCAGCTCGTGTTGTGAAATGTTGGGTTAAGTCCCGTAACGAGCGCAACCCTTGTCCTTATTTGCCAGCACGTAATGGTGGGAACTCTAAGGAGACTGCCGGTGACAAACCGGAGGAAGGTGGGGACGACGTCAAGTCATCATGGCCCTTACGGGTAGGGCTACACACGTGCTACAATGGCCGGTACAAAGGGCTGCGAGCTCGCGAGAGTCAGCGAATCCCTTAAAGCCGGTCTCAGTCCGGATCGGAGTCTGCAACTCGACTCCGTGAAGTCGGAATCGCTAGTAATCGTGAATCAGAATGTCACGGTGAATACGTTCCCGGGCCTTGTACACACCGCCCGTCACACCATGGGAGTGGACTGCACCAGAAGTGGTTAGCCTAACGCAAGAGGGCGATCACCACGGTGTGGTTCATGACTGGGGTGAAGTCGTAACAAGGTAGCCGTAGGGGAACCTGCGGCTGGATCACCTCCTTAAACGATGCGTCACAGTTAGTAAGCGTCCACAATGAATTACCTGATCAAAGATAGAGCAAACGGTAGTTAGTTTAGCTGTTACGTGCTTTTTAAGCGTGATGGTTAAATAGCCGGGTCTGTAGCTCAGTTGGTTAGAGCGCACCCCTGATAAGGGTGAGGTCGGCAGTTCAAGTCTGCCCAGACCCACCAAATTTTATCCATTCCTACGTTATTTTATACCTCGCATAGCAGGCTATGCATCGCTATAAAATGCCTTGGCATGAATAAAATTACCCGGAAAAAGCAGAGCGTTAATGGGGCCATAGCTCAGCTGGGAGAGCGCCTGCCTTGCACGCAGGAGGTCAGCGGTTCGATCCCGCTTGGCTCCACCATTACGTTGCTACGCTGTTTTACCTTAAGTACCGTTTGTGAATGTTTCGTGACCACTGATAAGTCGCTGTGCTGTAACTGCTGTTTTAGTTATCGCCCGCCGCTTTATCACTGTTCATTGAACAGCTGCTCTTTAACAATGTATATCATGCTGACAAGAACACTTCGCAAGAAGTGCTTCTTAAATTGTGATACGCGTCAGCGTATCCGGCAAAATGAAACGTGATCATTGCGAGTCCAGACTCCTTCGGGTTATAGGGTCAAGCAATGAAGCGCACACGGTGGATGCCTAGGCAGCCAGAGGCGATGAAAGACGTGGTAGCCTGCGATAAGGCTCGGTGAGGTGGCAACAACCTGTGACCCGGGCATTTCTGAATGGGGAAACCCACCGATCATAAGATCGGTATCGTGCACTGAATACATAGGTGTACGAGGCGAACCAGGGGAACTGAAACATCTAAGTACCCTGAGGAAAAGAAATCAACCGAGATTCCCCTAGTAGCGGCGAGCGAACGGGGACCAGCCCTTAAGCATGTGACTGATTAGGCGAACACGCTGGGAAGCGTGGCCGTAGCGGGTGATAGCCCCGTAGTCGAAAATCTGATCATGTGAAATCGAGTAGGTCGGGGCACGAGAAACCTTGACTGAAGACGGGGGGACCATCCTCCAAGGCTAAATACTCCTGGCTGACCGATAGTGAACCAGTACCGTGAGGGAAAGGCGAAAAGAACCCCGGAGAGGGGAGTGAAATAGATCCTGAAACCGTGTGCGTACAAGCAGTAGGAGCAGACTTGTTCTGTGACTGCGTACCTTTTGTATAATGGGTCAGCGACTTATATTCAGTGGCGAGGTTAACCGTATAGGGGAGCCGTAGGGAAACCGAGTCTTAACTGGGCGACACAGTCGCTGGATATAGACCCGAAACCGAGCGATCTATCCATGAGCAGGGTGAAGGTTGAGTAACATCAACTGGAGGCCCGAACCAGGATCTGTTGAAAAAGATTTGGATGACTTGTGGATCGGAGTGAAAGGCTAATCAAGCTCGGAGATAGCTGGTTCTCCTCGAAAGCTATTTAGGTAGCGCCTCATGTAGTACCGCCGGGGGTAGAGCACTGTTTCGGCTAGGGGGTCATCCCGACTTACCAACCCGAGGCAAACTCCGAATACCGGTGAGTAACGCGTGGGAGACACACGGCGGGTGCTAACGTCCGTCGTGAAAAGGGAAACAACCCAGACCGTCAGCTAAGGTCCCGAAATCCTGGTTAAGTGGGAAACGATGTGGGAAGGCTCAGACAGCTAGGAGGTTGGCTTAGAAGCAGCCATCCTTTAAAGAAAGCGTAATAGCTCACTAGTCGAGTCGGCCTGCGCGGAAGATGTAACGGGGCTAAACCAGGTACCGAAGCTACGGGTTCATCCTTTTAGGATGAGCGGTAGAGGAGCGTCGTGTACGCCAATGAAGGTGGATTGAGAAGTCTGCTGGAGGTATCACGAGTGCGAATGCTGACATGAGTAACGATAAAGGGAGTGAAAAACTCCCTCGCCGGAAGACCAAGGGTTTCTGTTCGACGCTAATCGGAGCAGAGTGAGTCGGCCCCTAAGGCGAGGCCGAAAGGCGTAGTCGATGGGAAACGGGTCAATATTCCCGTACCGGACATGGTTGCGATGGGGGGACGAAGAAGGCTAGGTGAGCCAGGCGTTGGTTGTCCTGGTGAAAGTGAGTAGGCTGAGGGTTTAGGTAAATCCGGACCCTTTTCAGGCCGAGACACGAAACGAACTGACCACGGTCAGGAAGTCACTGATGCCACGCTTCCAGGAAAAGCCTCTAAGCTTCAGATCATGTGCGACCGTACCCCAAACCGACACAGGTGGTCAGGGAGAGAATCCCAAGGCGCTTGAGAGAACTCGGGTGAAGGAACTAGGCAAAATGGTGCCGTAACTTCGGGAGAAGGCACGCCGGCGTAGGGTGATGAGACTTGCTCTCTAAGCCCGAACCGGTCGAAGATACCAGGTGGCTGCAACTGTTTATTAAAAACACAGCACTCTGCTAACGCGCAAGCGGACGTATAGGGTGTGACGCCTGCCCGGTGCCGGAAGGTTAAATGATGGTGTTAGCCGCAAGGCGAAGCTCTTGATTGAAGCCCCGGTAAACGGCGGCCGTAACTATAACGGTCCTAAGGTAGCGAAATTCCTTGTCGGGTAAGTTCCGACCTGCACGAATGGCGTAATGATGGCCACGCTGTCTCCACCCGAGACTCAGTGAAATTGAAATCGCCGTGAAGATGCGGTGTACCCGCGGCTAGACGGAAAGACCCCGTGAACCTTTACTATAGCTTCACACTGGACGCTGATGTTGCCTGTGTAGGATAGCTGGGAGGCTTTGAACTTTGGACGCCAGTTCGAAGGGAGCCAACCTTGAAATACCAGCCTGGCATCATTGGCGTTCTCACTCAGGTCCGTTATCCGGATCGAGGACAGTGTGTGGTGGGTAGTTTGACTGGGGCGGTCTCCTCCTAAAGAGTAACGGAGGAGCACGAAGGTACCCTCAGCACGGTCGGACATCGTGCATTGAGTGCAAGAGCATAAGGGTGCTTGACTGCGAGACAGACACGTCGAGCAGGTGCGAAAGCAGGTTCTAGTGATCCGGTGGTTCTGTATGGAAGGGCCATCGCTCAACGGATAAAAGGTACTCCGGGGATAACAGGCTGATACCGCCCAAGAGTTCACATCGACGGCGGTGTTTGGCACCTCGATGTCGGCTCATCACATCCTGGGGCTGAAGTCGGTCCCAAGGGTATGGCTGTTCGCCATTTAAAGTGGTACGCGAGCTGGGTTTAGAACGTCGTGAGACAGTTCGGTCCCTATCTGCCGTGGGCGTTGGATGTTTGAGAAGGGCTGCTCCTAGTACGAGAGGACCGGAGTGGACGACCCTCTGGTGTTCCGGTTGTCACGCCAGTGGCATTGCCGGGTAGCTATGGTCGGACGGGATAACCGCTGAAAGCATCTAAGCGGGAAGCCCCCTTCAAGATGAGACATCCCTGAGGCCTAGAGCCTCCTGAAGGGCCCAGCGAGACCAGCTGGTTGATAGGCACGGTGTGGAAGCGCTGCAAGGCGTTGAGCTAACGTGTACTAATGGCCCGTGAGGCTTGACCCTATAACACCCAAGGGGTCTGGTCGCGATGATGACGAAGAAACCGGATACGCAGCGTGTGGCCTGACTCGATAAGAGCCCAGGCAGCACGATGAGACGATCACAATTTAGCAAGTACGCTTCAGCATGATGTACATAGCCAGTTACGCCTGACGACCATAGCACGCGTGAACCACCTGATCCCTTGCCGAACTCAGCAGTGAAACCGCTTAGCGCCGATGGTAGTGTGGGGTCTCCCCATGCGAGAGTAGGTCATTGTCAGGCACTTATACCGCAGAAAACCCAGCCACCCGGCTGGGTTTTTTGTTGGGCGCTAGGCATGTATGGCGCGTAGCACCTTTTAGCCCAACTTATTTATGAGGCGGGCTTAATGCTCTTCTTGGGTTTCTGTGGTACTGAACCATCGATCCGATGAAGTTTTGATGTACTTCGCGACTATGAAGCTAAGCCCGCTTTTCAAGCTCTTTAGATAAAGAGCTTGAAATAGCAATCATCGCTTTGCAGGCTGTAACCTATTGCGATTTACTAGCGAGATGAAAAACCTCTCTGGCACGGGTTGGCCAAGTTTTTTCGAGCATGTAAAAGGACATATGCTGACCGAGCTGGATTTTAAACTGATTTGGCCGTGGGCTGAATACCATTAAGTCCGATGCGCAGGACTATAATGTTATATGTTTTAATATGAGCCGAGTCTACAGAACTACATTGGTATAACAATGTAGTTACGCTCAGGTTTGTGCCTCCCCTTAATGTTTCTTAAGTCGACACAGCTTATACCCTAAACCCCTCAACAATATGCTCGGCCAGGCTATCGATGATCGGCGATTGGGTGGAAGAGGTACGCAGTAGGACAATGGACGCCTCTGGCAGGGGAGGAAAGCCTTCTTTTTCGCCCAGTACCTGCATGTCGGGGGTGACCAAGCTATTCATCCACGCTGAAACGGCTAGTCCGGCGCTCACCACGGCTTGTAGCGTGGCCAAGCTTGGGCTGCTGTAAGCCACCCGGTAACCCGTTCCTGCACGGTCGAGCGCATTGCAGGCGTGGCGACGGCAGAAGCAGGGTGCTTCAAACATGGCAAGCGGCAGCGGCGAAAGCAAATGAGTACTGTGGCTTGCCGCGGACACCCATACGGTTGATTCACGCCGTAACAGAGTGCCAATTTCATCTCCCACCTCGCGGGTAACGATGCTTAGATCGAGCCGTTCATCTTGTTGCTGTAATAGCACCGATGAAGGCGCGCAGTGCACATCGACATCAATCATCGGCCACGCCTGGGAAAAAGACTTCAAGATACCGGGCAGAAAGCGCATCACGTAGTCATCCGGCACGCCCAGTCGCACACGGCCCACCATGTCAGGTTCGCGCAGCACATTGAGTGCTTCGCTATGCAGATCAAGAATGCGCCGCGCGTAGCCAAGCAACGTATGGCCTTCACTGGTCAACTGCAGCGGCTTGCTTTGGCGTAGAAACAGCGGGCGCTGAATAACATCCTCTTCCAGTCGCTTGATTTGCATGCTGACGGCGGATTGAGTGCGGTTTACCGTCTGAGCGGCGCGGGTAAATCCGCCCTGGTCGACTATCGCCACAAAGGTACGCAGCAGCTCATGATCGATGGTGGGTAGTGTCGCCATGGTTATCAATCTTTTTGATGTTGGGTATAAGAAGTATTCGTTGGATTGATTTTAGGCACTGTTCAATACTTCCTTCAACACTTATTCACTACGCCGTTGTTGACGGCGAAGGGAGGTTGAAATGGAGCGCTCGATAGCCTGTTTACAGCACAGTCAGTGTCCTTTACAGAATGAACAATGCCAGTCAATTAAACAGGAACAATCCAGAATTACCTGGGGAGAAAAGTTCTATCGCTGGCGCCAATTGCGTCGCGAGCGGGATAGCTTGCGCCATTTGAGCGACGATATGTTGAAAGATATTGGCCTCAGCCGCGATGACGTGCAGCGCGAGTCACGCCGCCCGTTCTGGGATGACCGCGGGTGGCGCCGCTGATGTCGCAAGTCATGCCAGCCACGGCGGGATTGTGATACCTTGTTGGCACTTAAAAATGCTGCATGAGTTAGTTGTAATTTATGGATGTCAATCAGCGTATTATTTCCCGCCTAGCGACTGAGCTAGGCGTACGTCCCGAGCAAGTATCCGCCACGGTGGAGTTGCTCGATGGTGGCGCCACGGTGCCGTTTATTGCTCGTTACCGTAAAGAAATCACCGGCGCGCTGGACGATATTCAACTGCGCCAATTAGATGAACGCTTGCGCTATCTGCGTGAGCTTGAAGAGCGTCGTGCCGCGGTGCTTGTCGCCATCGATGAGCAGGGCAAGCTGGACGGCCCGCTGAAAGCGAGTATTGACGCTGCTGAAACAAAGCAGCGACTGGAAGATTTATACCTACCGTTCAAGAAAAAGCGTCGCACCAAAGCTCAGATTGCGCGCGAAGCCGGGCTTGAGCCACTGGCGGATGCGCTGCATGCCGATCCAACGCTTAACCCGGAAAGCGAAGCTGAGAAGTATCTGCGTCCAGCAGAGGGCGATATCCCCGCCATTGAAGATGCCAAGGCCGCGCTGGATGGCGCCAAGCAGATTCTGATGGAGCGCTTCGCCGAAGACCCCGAACTGATCGGCCAACTGCGTGAACGGCTTTGGCAAGAGGGCGAACTCAGCGCCCGCGTGCTGGAAGGCAAGCAGCAGGAAGGCGCTAAGTTCTCCGACTACTTCGAGCACGACGAAAAGCTCGCCAAAGCGCCTTCTCACCGCGCTTTGGCAATGTTCCGTGCCCGCAACGAAGGCGTATTGAGTCTGTCGATTCGTCTACCCGGCGAAGACGACGCCCCTATTCATCCTGCCCAGTTAGCGATTGCCAAGCAGTTTGGTATTAGCGACCAGGGCCGTGCGGCGGATAAATGGTTAGCCGAAGTCGTACGTTGGACCTGGCGTGTGAAGCTCTACACTGCGCTTGAAACCGAGCTATTGGGTCGCTTACGTGAACAGGCAGAGCTCACCGCTATTGAAGTGTTCGCGGCAAATCTAAAAGACCTGCTGCTAGCCGCACCGGCGGGGCAGAAAGTGACGCTTGCCATCGACCCCGGCCAGCGCACCGGCTGTAAGGTCGCGGTGATCGATGCCACCGGGCAGTTTGTCGACCACACCACCATCTACCCCCACGCGCCACAAAACCGCTGGGACGAGTCTCTCAGCGTGCTCGCTAAATTAGCGCAACAGCATGGCGTGCAACTCATTGCCGTGGGTAATGGTACCGCCAGCCGCGAAACCGATAAGCTGGCGGGGGAGTTGCTTAAAGCGCTGGCGCCTGAGTATCGGTTAAGCAAAGTGATGGTCTCGGAGGCGGGGGCGTCGGTTTACTCTGCGTCCGAATACGCTTCACGAGAAATGCCGGACCTCGACGTGACCGTTCGTGGCGCTGTCTCCATCGGCCGTCGTCTCCAAGACCCGCTTGCCGAGCTGGTTAAAATCGAGCCCAAATCCATCGGCGTGGGCCAGTATCAGCACGATGTTTCCCAGGTACAGCTATCGCGTAGTCTGGAAGTCGTGATTGAAGACTGTGTAAACGCCGTCGGCGTCGATCTGAACACCGCCTCCAGTGCACTGCTTTCACGGGTGGCGGGATTAAGTGCTGCGCTGGCGGAAAATATTGTTGCCCAGCGCAACGTAAAGGGTGCCTTCAAGAGCCGTAAAGAGCTGTTAGAAGTAAGCCGACTAGGCGCGAAAACCTTTGAACAGTGCGCCGGTTTCTTGCGCATAAATAACGCTGACAATCCCCTGGATGGCAGCGCCGTTCACCCTGAAGCCTACCCCCTGGTAGAGCGGATCGCCAAGCAGAACGGTCGGGAAGTTCGCGGTTTGATCGGCGACAGTGCTGCGCTAAAAGCGTTAAAGCCTGCCGACTTTGCCGATGAGCGCTTTGGTGTGCCCACGGTGAGCGATATCTTGAAAGAGCTGGATAAGCCTGGTCGCGATCCGCGCCCGGAATTTAAGGCGGCCGAGTTCCGCGAAGGGGTCGAAACACTTAACGATCTTAAACCCTCGATGGTGCTCGAAGGTACGGTCACCAACGTGACACACTTTGGTGCTTTTGTGGATATCGGTGTCCATCAGGATGGCTTGGTGCATATCTCAGCACTGTCGGACCGCTTTATCGACGACCCACGCAGTGTGGTCAAGGCGGGGGATATTGTGACGGTTAAAGTCATGAGCATTGATATTCCCCGCAAGCGGGTTGGGCTATCCATGCGTCTGGATGACCAGCCAGAGGCCGAAAACGATACGAGGGGCGGTGCTAACAAAAACAATGGCTCGCCTACGGATCAGCATAATGCAAACCGTAAATCGTCTCGCGGCCAGCGTCATAGGGCTAAGCCTGCTGAAGCGGAAGCGCCCATGGGCGCGCTCGGTGCTGCGTTGCTAAAAGCACGCGGCGGCAAATAGTCGCGCGCCTTAAAATAGCTGTACCTTGAAAAAAGCCATATCTTGAAAAAAACACGGTTGCCGCCATATCCTGTTTTCTATTTTGAGACAGCGATGATGGCGATGCCACCTGACTACACCAAGGTCCGCTCACAGCGGGCTTTACTGACAAGGAGTGTTCACCTTGCCTGAACCACTCACTGTGCCATCCGCGCTGACCGCGCAAGTTGAACGCCTAATCCCCAGCGCGCGCCTTGGTCGGTTGGGCCGCCTGCGTCGTGGGCTTGAAAAAGAGGGGCTGCGGGTCGATGCCAATGGGCACATTGCCCAAACGCCGCACCCCCACGCGTTAGGCTCTAAATTGACGCATCCGCATATCACCACCGACTATTCAGAGTCGCTGCTGGAGTACATCACCCCGGTCTACTCCCAGCCGAGTGAAGCGCTGTCGTTTCTGTCTGACCTGCATACCTTTACTTATCACCACCTGCAGAATGAATGGATCTGGCCCGGTAGCATGCCATCACGGCTCTCAGGTAATGATAGCGTGCCGATTGCCGACTACGGCTGCTCCAATGTCGGCACCATGAAGCATGTTTACCGCAAGGGGCTGGACATGCGCTATGGCCGCATCATGCAGGCGATTGCGGGCGTTCACTACAACGTATCGTTGCCGGATGATATGTGGCACGCCCTGCGCGAGATGGAAAAAGCCACCAACATCCCGCTTAACGATTACCGCTCCACCCGCTATTTTGGCATGATCCGTCACTTCCGCCGCCATAGCTGGCTGTTGCTGTATCTTTTCGGCGCTTCACCCGCCATCGATAAGAGCTTTTTGCCTGACGACAAAAAAGTGCCTGAAAAGCTGCAGTCACTCAGCGACGACACCTATTTTGCGCCCTACGCGACGACGCTACGTATGTCCGATCTGGGCTATCAAAACAAGGTGCAGTCGCAGCTTAAAATCTGTTTTAACTCGCTATCTAACTACGTCAACACCCTGCGTCATGCCATTTCATCGCCATGGCCGGACTATGAAAAGATGGGCGTTAACGTCGATGGCGAATGGCGGCAGCTAAACGCCAATATTCTGCAAATCGAAAACGAGTACTACAGCGATATTCGCCCCAAGCGTGTTGCCAAGCACAACGAAACCCCTAGCCAGGCCCTTGAAGCCCGTGGCGTGGAGTACATCGAAGTTCGCTGTTTGGATCTAAATCCTTTTGATCCTCTCGGTGTGACCGAAAACCAGATGCGCTTTGTGGACACCTTCTTGATGTGGTGCCTGCTCAGCGACAGCCCCTGGATCTCCGATGAAGAGTGTGACCGCTTAGACGACAATCGTCGCTGGGTAGTCGAGCGCGGCCGCGACCCTGAGCTTAAGCTGTTTAATCATGGTGAAACGACGTCGGTGCGTGAGTGGGGCGAACAAATATTCGCCGAGATGGGTGAAGTCGCCCGCCTGTTAGATGCCGTCGAAGAGGGAAGTCCTCATGCTGACGCACTGGCAGATCTCGCTCCACGCCTAGCGGACCCTTCGTTAACGCCATCAGCACAGGTGCTCGAACGTCTCAAAGCGAACGGCGGCTCGCTAAGTGATTTAATGCTTAGCCTAGCCCAGGAACAGGCGGAACAGCTGAAAGCAGAACCTATGCAGCGCAGCCGTGAAGCGCTACTTGCTCAACTGATTGAAACCTCGCATCAGCAGCAGCGCGATATTGAAGCCGCTGATAAGGAAACCTTTGAAGCGTTTCTAGAGGCCTATTTCGCCAAGGCGCGCGAGTCCCGAGCCTTGTCCGCGTTGCCATCTGAGGCTCATCAATGATCCTGCATACATATCGTTCGGTTGCCCTGGCCGGTTTGGCCTTCTGCGTTCTAATGATGGCGGTGGCGCTTGGCCTGGAGCATATCGGTGGCTTTGAGCCTTGCCCGCTATGCATCTTCCAGCGTGTCGCGGTCATCGCGGCGGGCATTGTGTTTGCCATTGCTGCCATCCACAGCCCGGCCGGGCGGGTCGGTAAAGTAATTTACGCAGTGCTGGCGCTGGCTGCCGTAGGCACCGGTGCCTTTATCGCCGGGCGTCACGTCTGGCTGCAAGGCTTGCCCGCCGATGAAGTGCCTTCCTGTGGTCCCGGGCTTGATTACATGATGGACATCCTCCCCATGCAGGATGTCGTGGCCATGGTGTTAACGGGCTCGGGCGAGTGCGCCAATATCGATTTCTCGCTGTTAGGCCTCTCGCTACCCGCCTGGACGCTGATCGGATTTGCCATTCTGGCAATCGCCCCGCTGCGTATGCTGTTGATGAAAAGCCGGGGTTAGTAGGGCGTCAGCGATAAGGAGATGTACATGCTTTATCAACATTTTGCGACTCAAGAAGAGATCGATCGCGCCTACGACCCGATGATGGGTCGTGCCCCGGCGGTGTTGGTAAAGGATTGGCGTGAGCGCAGTGAAGCATCAAGAGTTAACAACCGCACAACGCTCGATCTGCCTTATAGCCCAACGCTTGCTGAGCGCATGGATCTCTTTCATGCCGATGCACCTCATGACGAGCATCCAAAAGCCCCGGTGCATGTCTTCTTTCACGGCGGCTACTGGCGCTCACTGAGCCATCGTGAATTCAGCTTTATTGTCGATGATCTGGTGAACGCCGGTATCACCGTCGCGGTGGTCAACTACGCGCTCTGTCCGCAGGTACGCTTTAGCGAACTGGTACGGCAGAGCCAAGCAGCGATTGCCTACCTCTACAAGCATGCTACTGAGTTAGGCGTCGATCAGGAACAGCTGAGTATTTCGGGACACTCGGCGGGCGGGCATCTATGCGCCATGCTGATGTCGACGGATTGGGAGGGTTCGTATGGTTTACCGAACCAACTGATTCGCGGCGCCCTCTGTATCAGCGGGTTATACGACTTGCGGCCCTTTCCATGGTCATGGCTGCAGCCCAAGCTTCAACTCAGCGGGCGGGATGTGCAGGAGTTCAGCCCATTATGGCTGCCGTGCCGGGTGCCTGCGCCTATAAAGCTGGTGGCTGGAGCGGGGGAGTCTGAAGAGTTTGAAAGGCAGATGAGTAGCTACGCTGAGCATTTGAGCCAGCAAGGCCAAACCGTTACCCAGCAGCTACTTCCCGACGTAGATCACTTCTCGATTCTTGAGCACTATCTCAACGATGGCTGCTTTGTTGAGTGGATTAAAGCATTTCACGCCTAAACGCCCAGGTAACGGTCGCGAATAGCGCTGTCCAGCGCGGCTGGCTTGCCGTCCCACACCGTGCAGCCTTTTTCCAGAATGGTGCAGCGATCAGCGATGGGTAGAATCTCACTCAGCGACTTATCCACCAGCAGCGTGGCCTGCCCCTGCTCCTTGAGCAGGCGAATCGCCCGCCAGATCTCCTGGCGAATCACTGGTGCCAATCCTTCGGTGGCTTCATCCAGCACCAGCAAGCGCGGGTTAGTCATTAGCGCACGGCCAATGGCCAGCATCTGCTGTTCGCCGCCAGAGAGCGTTTTGGCCATTTGTACGCGGCGCTCTTCCAGGCGCGGAAATAATGTTTCCACTTTCTCCAGCGTCCACTCGCCCGGGCGGGCCGTGACCAGCAGGTTTTCGCGTACCGATAGGTTAGGAAAGCAGCGACGACCCTCCGGCACCAAGCCAAGCCCCGCCTTGGCGATGCGGTAAGCGGGCAGACGACGTATGTTCTGCGACTCGAACACAATTGTGCCGCGGCTAGCTGGGGTCAGCCCAAAGATCGAGCGGATAGTGGTGGTCTTGCCCATGCCATTGCGGCCCATCAAGGCAACCATTTCACCGGCCGCGACCTCGAACGTCACGCCGAATAGCGCCTGGGAAGGGCCATAAAACGTCTCAATATCAGCAACTTTAAGCATCAGAATCTCCCAGGTAAGCTTCCCGAACGCGCGGGTCCTGCTTAATTGTCTGGCTGTCGCCATGGGCGATGACGCTGCCAGAGACCAGCACCGAAATACGGTCAGCCAAACGAAAGACCGCTTCCATATCGTGTTCGATCAGAAGAATGGGCACTTCCAGCTTCAGTGCCTCGAGCAGCTCGGTTAGCTTTGCTGAACCCTCTGGGCCCAGGCCCGCCATGGGCTCATCCAGCAGCAGGGCGCGAGGCTTAAGT
The DNA here is from genome assembly GCF_030544485.1 of Halomonas sp. HAL1. NCBI lineage: Bacteria > Pseudomonadati > Pseudomonadota > Gammaproteobacteria > Oceanospirillales > Halomonadaceae > Halomonas > Halomonas sp. HAL1. The sequence goes on along the minus strand of NZ_CP130610.1, from coordinate 3,441,401 downwards.
GCCAGAGCGCAGGCGACTTCCACCTGGCGACGCTCGCCGTGGGAAAGCTCGAATACCGGTGTCCAGGCGCGGTGGCTGAGCTGCATCCGTTCCAGCGCCTCATAAGCTGGCTTTAGCAGCTGTTGATCCCTGGCGACGGGTTTCCAGAACCGAAAACTGTGACTCTGTAGCGCTTGTACGCCCATCATCACATTGCGCATCACTGAAAGCGGCTCAGCCAGCGATGACACCTGAAAGCTCCGTCCCAGCCCAAGACGTGCGCGCTCGGCTATGCTCATAGTGGTGATGTCGGTGTCAGCCAGATAGACGCGCCCCGCGTCGGGGCGCAGGCTACCGGCAATCTGCCCGATCAGCGTCGATTTACCCGCGCCGTTGGGGCCAATCAGGGCATGGATTTCACCTGGCCTAAGATCCAGCGAGACATCGTTGGTCGCCTGTAACGCGCCAAAACGCTTGTGCAGCTTTTGCAGTGAAAGGACAATCTCACTCATTGCGCTCACTCCCTGCTAGCCAACCCATGACACCGTGCTTAGCAAATAGCACAACGCCAAGCAGCACCAACCCCAGGAAAAGCTGCCAGTACTCGGTAATGCCACCCAGGAAGGTTTCCATCATCACAAACAGCACCGCCCCGGCCAGCGGGCCATAAAGGCGCCCCACACCCCCCAGAATGACGATGACCATTAGCTCGCCGGAGAAGTGCCAACTGAGCATCGACGGGCTGACGAACCCGTTCAGGTCCGCGTAAAGCGCTCCAGCAAGCCCGGTAATCGCCGCAGAGATAACAAAAGCTACCAGACGAATGGGATACGGGCTGACCCCCGCCGTTGCCAGTCGTACGTCATTCAGCCGTGCCATGGTCAGCGCGGCGCCAAAGCGGGATTTCATCAGCCGCGAAGTCAGCGCCATCGCCAGCACTAGCCCGGTGAAGCAGATCAGGAAATAGGTCAACGCATCACTGCTGTCGACCAGGGGCAGCGTATTGCGGATATAGATAGGCAGCCCATCCTGGCCGCCGTAGGTGGGCCAGGAGTTGGCAAAGTAGTAGATCATCTGCGCAAAGGCGAGCGTGATCATGATGAAGTAGACCCCGGTGGTGCGCAGCGAAATGGCACCGATCGCCAGTGCTAGCAGGGCGCATAGAACCACAGCGGCCAGCCATACCACCAACAGGCTATCGCTGCCCGGCACGCTGAAGGGCCAGCTCATGAAGGGCGTCAAGTCGAAGGCATGGTAGGCGCTGATGCCTGCCACATAGCCACCCAGGCCAAAATAGGCTGCATGACCGAAGCTCACCATGCCGCCATAGCCAATCGCCAGATTGAGCCCGACGGCTGCCATGGCAATGATAGTGATCCGCGAGGCCAGATTGACGTAATAGATGTGGCCCAGAAAATAGGCGGCCACAGGCAACAGCAACAGCAGGCCGAGCAGAATCATCTGGACCAGGCCTTTGCGGTCGAAGTGGCTATCCGCGTCGGTGGCTGGCGCAGCGTTCTTGGAAAGGGAAGTGGTATTAGTCATTGGCAACAAACAGTCCCTTGGGCTTGAACGCGAGGATGACGGCCATGAGGATATAGATCAGCATCGCAGCCAGTGATGAACCGACCCCAGTGGCTTCGGAAGGCGGCATGAATGTTTGGAAAAAGAGCGGTAGGTAGACCCGTCCCAGCGTATCGACAACCCCCACCAGCAGCGCACCGAATAGCGCGCCCTTGATTGAACCGATCCCGCCGATCACGATGACCACGAAGGCCAGGATCAGCACCGGCTCGCCCATGCCGACCTGCACGGACTGCAACGCCCCCACCAGCGCCCCGGCCAGGCCTGCCAGCGCAGCCCCCAGGGCAAACACCACGGTATACAGCTTGGCAATGTTGACTCCCAGCGCGCCAATCATTTCGCGGTCGCTTTCTCCGGCCCGAATACGCATGCCTAAGCGTGTTTTAGAGATCAAAAAGTAAAGGGCTATCGAAATAACAATACCCACGCCAATCAGCATTAGCCGATAGATGGGATAGCGAGTATCGCCGGGCAGGGTGACAAACCCGGTTAGCCAGGAAGGCGGGCTAAGCAGCATCGGCGACGACCCGAAAATCCAGCGAGTGCCTTCGGAAAAAATCAGTATCAGTGCAAAGGTCGCCAACACCTGGTCAAGGTGCGGGCGGTGATAAAGACGGCGTATGACCAGCAGCTCGACCAGTGCGCCGACCAGGGCCGCGGCCGTCATACCCGCTGCCAGACCGATCAGAAAAGAGCCTGTCGAGGCAGTGACCGCCGCCGTGGCGTAGGCACCCACCATATAAAAAGAGCCGTGGGCAAGATTGATCAGCCCCATCACCCCGAACACCAGGGTGAGGCCGCTGGCCATCAAAAATAGCATCGTGCCTAGCTGAACGCCGTTAAGCAGTTGCTCGATTAGCAGGGTAACGGACACGTTGGTTAACCTTGACGAAGGTGAAGAGAAGTGGCTGGATGCACGCACCCAGCCGAGGCGAGCTTACATTTCGCACTGTTCGTAATAGACGTCCTGGATATCTTCGATGGCGACACCGATCAGGCGATTGGTGGGCTCCCCATCGTCACCTTCAACGACTTCACGCACGTAAATATCCTGGATAGGGTGCTGGTTGGGGCCAAAGCGGAACTCACCGCGCACGCTGTCAAAGTCGGCGGCCCGCAGCGCTTCGCGGAAGGCATCTTTGTCATCAGGGTGGGCAGTTTCCAGCGCACTCAGAATCAGGTTGGCGGTGTCGTAACCCTGTGCCGCGTAAAGCGTTGGCATGCGGTCATAGGCTGCCTGGAAACCCTCTACAAAGCGTGCGCTGGCGTCATTTTCAAGATCGTAGGCCCATAGCGAGGTATTACGTGCACCAATCGCCGCACTGCCTACTGCTTTGATAAGAACTTCATCAAACGAGAAGGCGGCGCCAAAGATCGGCATATCGACACCGGAGCTCTCCCACTGCTTCATGAACGAGATGCCCATACCGCCGGGCAGGAAGAAGAACAGGCTGTCGGCATCACTATCGCGAATCTGGGCAATTTCAGCGGCGTAGTCGGTCTGGCCCATTTGGGTGTAAAGCTCGCCAACGACCTCACCTTCATACAGGTGCTTGAAGCCCGCTAACGCATCAGTACCCGCCGGGTAGTTGGGCGCCATGATGATCGGGCGCTCATAACCCTCTTCGCGCATGTAGGCACCCATGGCGCCGTGCAGGTTGTCGTTTTGGTACGCCACGTTAAAGTAGTTTTCGTGGCACATGCGACCAGCCAGATCGGAAGGGCCGGCATTGGGAGAAAGGTAGAAGGTGCCCTGACGGGTAACGGAGGGCACCACCGCCATCGCCAGGTTGGACCAGATGATGCCGGTCAGAATATCAACATCATCACGCTGTATAAATTCATTAGACAAACTGCGCGCCAAGTCAGGGCGTCTAGCATCATCCTGAATCAGTACTTCCACATCGTCGCGGCCAGACTGCTCAAGCGCCAGCATGAAACCGTCGCGAACGTCCACGCCCAGGTGCGAACCGCCGCCTGAAAGGGTGGTGATCATGCCGATCTTGACGTCATCGGCATGAGCTGTTACCAAGCTGGATGAGAGCAGTAAGCCAAGGCCAAAGCGGGATATCATTTTCATAGTGAGTTCCTTGTTTTAATTAACCCTTGCCGCATTTTTAACGAACATTATCTTGCTGAAACCCATCGTTTAGAACAACAGTTTAGAACAACAAACGTATCGACCATTTGGTTGCTGCTCATTTAGAACAGGCCATGTTATAGCCTATCGAGTGAGCGGTGTCGTCATAAGCGACGGCCCGGTAAATATCTGCTCGGCATTCTTTGCATAACCCTTTGCTCGCAATGCTGGCGCTAAAGTGAGAGCATCATTTCAGTCAGGGTTAAGTCATGACGATTAGCATGAAAACGCTAGTTATTAGGCATAGAAGAAAGGGTTATTATTAATGAACCTTTCGTACCAAGGAAACCGCACCCGCTGGGATTGACAGAGGTAGGTGGAGGCGCGACTCTAAGCCTATTCGTTATTTAGACCGGCTAATGTTAGTTAAATCGGTGAGTTTAAGGAGAAACCCCATGCTCGAAGATTGCAAAAATGCCCTGGAGCGCTGGGGAGGCGTACATACCCTGATCGACCGCTGGCTGGATCAGCGTCGACAGTTGTTAGTCAGCTTCATTGAGCTGAAAGAGGCGTGTGACGCTGAACTGGAAGCGGTGAGCAAAGCACCTATTGATACCTTCAGTGAGCTACTGATGGATTACATCAGCGCTGGGCACTTCGAAATCTATCCTCAGCTGTCGGAAGAGGCGCAAGCCTTTGGCGATGATGCTGCGCTGGTTATCGCAGAGAAGCTGCTCGAGCGTCTGGAAATGTCAACCGAGATGGTTCTGGAGTTTGATACCGATTTCGGCTCTACCCTTAGCTGCGAGCAAAATATTGCCCGTTTGCCTGCCTGGATCGACCGTCTAGCGCGTGGCCTTACCGAACGCTTCGCGCTGGAAGACCAGCTGATCGCACGCTTACACGCCGCGCATAGCCCCGAGCACGCCAAAGCCCCCGCTTAATATTCTCATTTTGCCGGGGAGCGCAGCTTTAGCTCGCAATCCTCTCGCGCCGCAACTTACCCCCAATCACCAGCATGCAGGGGGTAAGCAGCAGTGTTAGCGCGGTGCCGAAGGTGAGGCCACCGGCGATGGCGCTCGACATTTGCGTCCACCACTGGGCGGAGGGCGCATTAAAGCCGAGGGCAGGGGTAAACAGATCGACATTGATCCCCAGCACCATCGGCATCAGACCTAACACCGTGGTAATCGCCGTTAACAGCACCGGACGAAGGCGTAAGCAACCCGCTTCCAGCGCGGCCTCGCCGGGCGTCATACCTTGGCCGCGCAGCTCGTTGTAGGTGTCGATCAACACGATGTTGTTATTCACCACGATGCCCGCCAGGGCAATCACGCCCATCCCCACCATGACAATGCCGAAAGCCTGGCCGGTAATCAGCAGGCCCATCAGCACCCCCGCGGTGGAGAAGACAATTGCCGAGAGCACCAACCCCGCCTGATAGAAGCTGTTGAACTGAGTGACCAGAATCAGCGCCATCAGGCCAATAGCAATCATGAACGCGCTGGCCAGGAACTGCATCGACTCCTGCTGATCCTCCTGCTCGCCTGCCACATTGACCATTAAGCCGTCAGGCAGGCTATCGCGACCCGCCTCTAGCAGCGCCCGCAGGCGCTCATCGGCAAGATAACCGGGAGCGAGATCCGCATCGATGGTAATCGCCCGGCGACCGTCGATACGGTTAAGGGTGCCCACCTTTGGTGCCGGTTCAAGGGTCACAAAGTGCGAGATAGGCACCTGACCCCGCTGGGTATTGATGGTCAAGCGCTCCAATTGATCCAGCGAGCGCCAGTTTTGCGGCAGGCGCACGCGGATATCCACTTCATCGCTGACTTCGGGCGGGCGATAGCTCGCCACCTGCAGGCCCGTGGTCAGCAGTTGCACCGCGCTACCAATGGTCGTGACATCGGTGCCCATGCGCGCCGCGGATTCGCGGTCCACATTCACCTGCCACTCCACGCCGGGTAGGCTGCGGTTATCCTGAATGTCGGTAAAACCGCCCAGTTCGCGCATTAACTGGGCTAACTGGTTAACGCCTGCATCAGCGACGTTAGGATTCGTGGCGCTCACCTCCAGTACGATGGGTTTACCGCCGCCAGGGCCCATTTCCTGCTCCTGGAACTCCAGCGTAATGCCGGGAATATCCCGGGCGCGCTCGGCCATATCGTCCAGAATCGCCTGGGCAGGGCGCCGCTCATGCCAGTCGATAAACTGGAACTGCAGCATACCAACCACATCACTGCCCATTTGCTCGTTAGGCACTGCAAACGAGCGTGCATAGAGCGCTCTCACTTCGCTCATGCCGGAAAGCTTCGCCTCTACCCGCTGGACAATGGCATCGGTCTCCACGGCGGAGAAATCACCCCGGGCGCGTACCAATACCTGGGCGCTATCAGGCTCTACGCTGGGGAAAAAGTCGACACCGTGGTTGAAACGCGCATAGCCGGTATACAGCAACACCATCAATAGCACGGTGACCAGCAGCACCCAGGCCGGGTGCTTAAGCAGCCTGGTCAGCAGGTGGCGATAGCCGCGCCCGAAGGACGTTGTGGCCTCTTCATTGTTAGCCGTTGATTGTTTCGTGTCGGTGCGGGTAAACAAGCGCCCTAAGGTAGGCAAGAACACCAGCGCCATGGCCAGCGATGCCAGCAGGCATAGAATCACTGTGGCGGGCAGGTACTTCATAAACTGCCCCACTACGCCGGGCCAGAACAGCAGGGGAATAAACACCGCCAGCGTAGTGGCCGTCGAGGCAATCACCGGCCAACTCATTCGCGAGGCAGCATTGAGCCACGCTTGATGGGGCGTTTGACCATCGTGGAGATAGCGGTCGGCAAGTTCACTCACCACAATCGCACCGTCGACCAACATACCAGCCACTAAAATCAGCGCAAACAGCACCACGATATTGAGCGTAAACCCAAATGCCCACACCAGCAGGATGCCGGTCAAGAAGGCGCCGGGAATAGTCAGGCCTACCAACAGTGCCATGCGCCAGCCCATCACCGCGACCACCACAATCAGTACCAGTACCACGGCGGTGAGTACGTTGTTGAGCAGCTCGGAGAGCATATTTTCAACGGTGGTCGACTCATCCAGAATAGTGGTGAAGCGAAGCTGCTCAGGCAATAAATCATCGGCTTCCGCCAGGCGCTCTCGCACCGCGCCAATGGTGGCGATGATATTGGCCCCGGCACGTTTGGAAACTTCCAGTACCACCGCAGGCTGATCATCAATACGGGCAAAGCCCGCGGGGTCTTTGTAGGTAGGGTTGATCCACGCCACATCACCAAAGGTGACGACGCGATCCTCATCCACCTTGACTGGCATATTCATGACATCGTCAAGGGATTCAATAATACCGGGGACTTTTAATGCCAAACGTCCCGCGCCGGTATCCAAACTGCCTGCCGCCACTAGGCGGTTATTGCGCGATACCTGATTAAACAGCGCATCAAAATCGACCCCATAACTCTCCAGTACCAGCGGATCAACGACGATTTCCAGCAGGTCTTCCCGCTCACCGGCTATGTCCACTTCCAGTACATCGGCGATGCCTTCGATCTCTTCCTGCAGGCGCCGTGCAATCGTCATGCGTTCGCGGGTATCCAGTTGCCCGGAGAGGCCGATAGTCAACACCGGAAATTCCGACACGTTGACTTCCATGACCCGCGGCTCATCGGCCTCGTCAGGCAGCTCACTACGGGCAATATCCACGCGATCACGCACGTCGGTTAGCGCGGTATCGGGGTCAAAGCCAGGGTCGAACTCCAGCGTAATCGAACCATGGCCTTCGCTGGACTGGGCGGTAAACTTGCGCAGTCCCTCAATGCCGCGCAGTTCCTGCTCCATGGGGCGGATCAGCAGCCGCTCGCCATCCTCGGGGCTCACACCCTCCAACGACAGCGAAACGTAAATCATTGGAATGGTGACGTCGGGGTTGGCTTCCTTGGGAATCATCTGCCAGGCAGTGGTGCCTGCCAAGAGCAGGCTTACCAGCAGCAGTAACGTCGTACGGGAGTGGGCTAGCGCCGCATTAATTAACTGGCGCATGAACGCTATCCTGCCCGGCTTGCGGTTGCGAAATAATGGCGTCTTCAGCAGGCACCGGTGTCACCGTTTCGCCGGTATCCACCATGCCAGCGCCTAGCGTAATCAGGCGTAGCGGATCGGGTAGGCCGGTCACATAGGCGCGCTGTATATCGGCGCTCACCAGTTCGACAGCGGTCTGCTGTACCTGATCGTCCTCATCCAGGTGCTTGACGGCCAGTTGGCCCTCACTGTTCAAGCTGAGCAGGGCAGGCGACAGAGTGTGCACCTGGCGGGGTGGCAGCGTAATCGTCAGTTCCGCACTACCACCGGCAAGACGTTTACCCGCCGGGTTATCCAGCGTAGCTTCGATGTAAAAAGTGCGCGTGGCCTCTTCGGCGCGGTGGCTGATAAAGGTCAGCTCGCCTTCAAGGTGGTCGCCATTGAGTAATCGTGCGGTGACCGGCAGCCCCTCGCTTAAATCGCCTACTTGCTGCTGGGATACCCAGGCGGCACCCTTCAAGCGGCGGTCGTCCACCAACTGGGCCCACTCTTCTCCGGGCTGTAACAGGTCGCCTACCTCTACCTGCACGCGATCGATCACACCATCAAAAGGCGCAGTGGGGCGGCTGTCATCCAGTTGCTTCTGCAGTTGGGCCACCGAGGCGGCGCTGGCACTGAGAGAACTCTGCAGGCGCAAAAGCTCGGGCTGCGAAATCAGCTCCCGCTGGCGCAGGTTGCGTGCCCCGGCATACTCCGCCTCAGCCACCGCTAGCTCGTCCCGGGCCTGCTGCAGTTGTTCCGGCAGGGCGTCGTTATCCAGGATCAGTAGCGTATCGCCCGCCTCAACGCGGCTGCCCTGGGCAACCGGCTTTTCGGCCACAAAGCCTGCGACGTTGGCTCGCAGGGTGGTTTCGCGTTCAGCGGTCAACTGGCCTTGGATAATCTGTTGGGGAATAAACGGCGTACTCTGCTGCACCGCAATTTCGACCCGTGGCCCCGTGTCGTTGCGGGCAGAGGCTTCCGGTGTACTGGTTTGGAAGCGCTGGAAATTACCAAAGGCGAGCCATATCACCAGCGCCAGCACCAGTAAGCTAGCCAATGCATAAGAGAACGGGATTTTTCGCATGGAGCGTCCATGTCCTTAGCAAAACAAGAAAGGTGGGCATAAAATGGAAGATACCATAGCGCAACTCAACCTTTTCAGCGAGTAGCAAGCCGCTGAGTGAATGGCAAGTATGGTAAATGGGTAGTAGTCTCTTGTCTGATTGAGTTTTTCCCCGGCTGGGCATACCATCTTCGCGTCTTGAGTTCTGTTGAGCCACTCCTCAGGCGAGAACCAACCCTAGGCGAATCTATCAAGGAGCAATGATGAAAGATCCAGTACGTATTGCGATTACCGGCGGCGCCGGTCAGATCAGCTACTCACTTATTTTCCGCATCGCCGCAGGCGACATGTTGGGGCCGGATCAGCCAGTCATTCTCCAGCTGCTCGAAATTCCCCAGGCAATGGACGCCCTGAACGGCGTGGTAATGGAAGTTAACGACTGTGCTTTCCCGTTGGTTCAAGACATCGTCGCAACCGATGACCCGAACGTCGCGTTCAAAGACGCTGACTTCGCTCTGCTGGTAGGTGCACGTCCGCGTGGCCCAGGCATGGAGCGTAAAGACCTGCTGGAAGCCAACGCCGCGATCTTCTCCGTACAAGGTAAAGCATTGAACGATCACGCTAGCCGTGATGTGAAAGTGCTGGTCGTGGGTAACCCGGCTAACACCAACGCGCTGATTGCTTCCTGCAACGCGCCGGACCTGGACGCAGGCCAGTTCACCGCGATGACGCGTTTGGACCACAACCGCGCCCTGACCCAGCTGGCACAGAAAACCGGCAAGCACGTCACTGACGTTGAAAACATGATCATCTGGGGCAACCACAGTGCTACCCAGTATCCGGATCTGGCCCAGTGCAAAGTCGACGGCAAAGCAGCGTTCGATCTGGTTGAGCGCGACTGGTACGAAAACGACTTCATCCCCACTGTGCAACAGCGCGGCGCGGCAATCATCAAAGCACGTGGCGCCTCTTCAGCCGCTTCTGCTGCTTCTTCAGCCATCGACCATATGCACGACTGGGCGCTGGGTTCCAAAGGCATCGTCAGCATGGCGATTCCGTCTGACGGCAGCTACGGCATCGAAGAAGGCATCATCTACTCCTACCCAGTGCGTTGCCAGGGTGGCAAGTATGAAATCGTTCAAGGCTTCGAAATTGACGAATTCAGCCAAGAGAAGATGAAAGCCACCGAGAAAGAACTGCGCGAAGAGCGTGCAGCCGTCGAGCACCTGCTCGGCTAAACGCGCCTGCTGACGCTGTAATATAAGTGGCAATAAACGCAACCCGGCCCTGCAAGCATAGCTTGCAGGGCCGGGTTGTTGGGTGGAAAAAAAGCAGCCGACAAAAAATGGCGCTCAAGTCTTCAACAAAGTAAATTATCAGGTCAGAACAACCTTTGGCGGGGACGCTGCAAACCCGGTTATGGTCGCTATATTCGCCATCGGATCGCCATATGAATGCGGAATAGCATGGAGCCTTTTTCGGCCATGGCGAATGACCCCTGCTACGGGTTGGTTCTGCTCTAGTCCAAGATTGTTTCTAGTGCTTCAATCAAGCTATCCATCTCATCATCGGTGCCGATGGTGATGCGTAGGAAGTTGTTGAGGTCTGATGTATTAAAATGGCGCACCAGGATACCTCGCTCACGTAGGTCCATAAATAGCTGAGCACCTGCATAATCAGGGTGTTGGGCAAGCACGAAGTTAGCCTTCGAGGGCAATACCTCAAAGCCTAGCGCTTCAAGGCGCTGATGGGTACGCTCACGCGTGGTAATGACATGCTCGCGGCAGGCTTCGAAATGCTCGACATCTTTCAGAGCGGCGATGCCTACTAAGCTTGCCAGACTATCCACTGGGTAAGAGTTGAAAGAGTCTTTTACCCGCAGTAAGCCATCAATCAATTCCTCAGAGCCCACCGCATAACCCAGCCGCAAGCCTGCCAAACTGCGGGACTTAGAAAACGTACCGGTGACAAGCAGGTTAGGGTAGCGATCAATCAGCGTTACAGCACTCTCTGCACCGAAATCGACATACGCCTCGTCCACCAGCACTACGCGATCTGTGACGCGCTTAAGCAGTGCCTCTATCGTCGCGAGCGAGTGAGCGTGTCCGGTAGGGGCGTTTGGATTAGCGAAAATAACGCCGCTGCGGTTAGTAGCCGCCGCCAGCGCATCAATATCGACTTCCCACTGCTTATTGAGCGGATGCTTACGCAGCTCAACGCCATAAAGATTGGCGTAAACAGGGTAAAAGCTATAGGTAATGGCAGGCACGTCAAGCGGCGCCTGATGGCAAAAGAAGGCCTGAAATGCGAACGCCAACACTTCATCGGAACCGTTTCCGACAAACACTTGGCTGCTGGCTACCTTAAATGTCTCCGCCAGCGCTTCACGCAGTGCTTTAGAGGTAGGGTCAGGGTAGAGGCGCAGATGGTCTGTTGCATAATCGCGCAGTGCCTTACCGACGCCTGGAGCAGGTGGGTAAGGGTTTTCATTGGTATTGAGTTTAACAAGCTTCTCGCGTGGCTGCTCACCGGGCACGTAAGGCGTAAGTTCGCGAACGGCCGGACTCCAGTATTGGCTCATGAGGGTAACCTGATTATCCTAGCAAGGTATGCCATGGTCGCTTGAAGGCCAACTCAGCGCAAGCATTCGCATCGCGCTAGGGGTGTGCGTTGCACCTTGAAGCGGTTATGCTGTCACAAGTGCGCGTAAATGAATGTGATGTCCAACACGAGATGAAGGAGACACTCTATGCAACTTAAGAGTTTGCTAGCCGGTTCGGCTATGTTGGCACTATTAGCTGGCTGTGCAAGCGGTCCGATGGAACAGCAGCAAGAGGAAGCAGCGACCGCACAGGCTAATTACCAGGGCTCGCTACCTTGCCGCAACTGCGATGGTATCGATCTGGATGTCACGATGATGGGTGAAGAGATGAGCGCGATGGAAGAGCGCACTTTCACACTGAACGCTACCTACCGGAACCATCCCCAAACCCCTCCCGATGAAAATTATGCGGGTAACTGGGAAGTGCTGACCGGTACGCCGTCTGACCCAGACGCCACCGTTTACGAGCTGACGCCAGATGGCGATGGCCAAATCTATTACTTCATGCGTATTGATGAAAGCACGCTGGAATTGATTGACCCAGAACGTCGTCGTTTTGAAAATGGTGAAATGTTGCAGCTAAAGCGCCAATAACGCGCTAGTCAGCAGTATCAAAGGCGGCCACTGGCCGCCTTTTGTGTTTGTCGAGGCAAGGCCTGACGCGAGTGGCAATGGCCAGTGGCTGTTAATGCAGGTGGCAACGTAGTGAATGTTGTCAAATAGCGATAGCAACAGTAGGAGTGTAATGGCAGTGGCCAAAGCTAAAAGCGCCTTTGTATGCACTGAGTGCGGTGCTGAATATCGCAAATGGCAAGGGCAGTGCAGTAGTTGCCAAGAGTGGAACACCCTAAGCGAGGTGCGTTTAGAGAGTGCACGCCCTGGTGGCGGAGCAGCCTCTGGGCGCTCAGGCTACACAGGTGATCTCTCGCGAGAAGTGATCGATCTTGGCAATGTTGATCTCAGCGAGGTTCCTCGCATGAGCTCCACGTTCGCTGAGTTTGACCGCGTGTTAGGCGGCGGGCTGGTACCCGGTTCGGCGGTTCTGTTGGGCGGGAATCCAGGCGCAGGTAAATCGACGCTACTGCTACAAACGGCCTGTAAGCTAGCCCAGCAGCGACGCATACTCTATGTGACGGGGGAGGAGTCGCTCTCTCAAGTAGCCATGCGTGCCCACCGCCTGCAACTGCCCACCAACGGTTTGAAAATGCTGGCCGAGACCAGTGTGGAAACCATTCTGGCGGTATCTGAGCGTGAAAAGCCGGAAATTCTGGTAATCGACTCGATCCAAACCATGCATCTGGAAGACATTAGCTCTGCGCCTGGTGGCGTTGCTCAGGTGCGCGAGTCAGCCGCCGCGTTAACGCGCTTTGCCAAGAAGACCAATACCGTTCTGTTATTAGTGGGACACGTGACTAAAGATGGTTCGCTGGCGGGCCCTAAAGTCCTTGAGCATATGATCGATGCCTCGCTGTTATTAGAAGGCGGCGCAGACTCACGCTTTCGCACCCTACGTGGTCAGAAAAACCGCTTTGGTGCCGTTAACGAGCTGGGTGTCTTCGCGATGCTTGAGCAGGGCCTTAAAGAAGTCAAAAACCCCAGCGCGATTTTTCTCTCCCGCCAAGAAGTGCAAGCGCCCGGCAGCTTGGTAATGGTGGTTTGGGAGGGAACGCGGCCAATTCTGGTCGAGGTGCAGGCACTGGTAGATGAGTCTGCGCTTGGCAATCCCCGACGGGTAGCTGTCGGCGTTGATCAAAATCGCCTGGCCATGCTGTTGGCAGTGCTCAACCGCCACGGTGGTCTGTTTACCGGTGACCAAGACGTATTCCTGAACGTTGTCGGTGGTGTCAAAGTGCTTGAAACCAGCGCCGATTTGGCAGTACTGCTGGCAGTAGTATCTAGCCTGCAAAACCGCGCGTTGCCCAAAGAGTTAGTGGTATTCGGTGAAGTTGGGCTTTCCGGCGAGATACGCCCGGTGCCTAGTGGCCAAGAGCGTATTGCCGAGGCGGCCAAGCACGGTTTTCTGCGTGCCATCGTGCCGCGGGCCAATGCACCCAAGCAGGCGCCAAAAGGCATGGAAGTGATCGCCGTGGATAAGCTCAGCGATGCGCTGGAAGCACTGTAGCATGTGCCATACTGCGTTAAACTGATGATATCCCCTAAGTGCCAAGGAGAGACACGATGAGTTCGATTCGCTTGACCCAATATAGCCACGGCGCCGGCTGCGGCTGCAAAATTGCCCCGGACGTGCTGGATGGGATTCTAGCCAAAGCGGGGCCAGCTGCGGGTCATAAGCAGCTTATTGTCGGCAATCAAGGACGCGAAGATGCTGCCGTGTATGATCTGGGCGATGGCCGCGGCATGATCGCCACCACGGATTTCTTCATGCCGATTGTTGATGATCCCTTTGATTTTGGGCGTATCGCGGCGACCAATGCGATCAGCGATGTTTACGCCATGGGCGGTACGCCGGTAATGGCGTTAGGCATTCTAGGCTGGCCATTGGATAAGCTTAGCGCTGAAGTGGCCGGTGATGTGATGGCCGGAGCGCAGGCGGTGTGTCGTGAGTTAGGCGTTGCCTTAGCAGGCGGTCATTCCATTGATGCTCCCGAGCCAATTTTCGGGCTCGCCGTTAACGGCTTGGTCGATCTAGACAAGCTCAAGCTTAATAGCACCGCCAAACCTGGTGATTTGCTGTTCTTAACCAAGCCGCTGGGTATCGGTATGTTAACCACCGCCGAAAAGCGTGGCTTGCTGGAAATGGGCCACCATGGCCTTGCCCGTGAAACCATGCTCAAGTCCAACAGCATTGGCGTAAAGCTTGCCGATGTGAAGGGGGTAAATGCCATGACCGATGTGACCGGTTTCGGGCTGGCTGGCCACCTTGCTGAAATGTGTCAGGCCAGTAATGTGATGGCCCAGATTGATTTTCGTAAGCTGCCGCGCTTAGCCGAGGCCGAGTCTTACCGCCGCCAAGGCGCAGTACCTGGCGGTACGCTACGCAACCGTGATGCGCTGGGTGAAAGCTTGCCCGCCATGGATGAGGCTCACTGGCAGTGGCTGTGTGATCCACAAACCTCTGGCGGATTGCTCATTAGTGTCGATCCTGCCTGGGAGGATGACGTTGAGCGCATTGGCCGCGAGTTCGGCCTGTCGTTACAGTCATTCGGTGTCATGAAAGCGCGCCAAGGTAACGCCTCTATTGAGATGGTCGGGTGACGTTAGCCACCCGACCTGCGGCATTAAGCCTAATCAAAGAAGAGCGGCCGCTAATAGACGTACGTGCCCCGGTCGAGTTTGCTCAGGGCGCACTGCCTGGTGCCGTCAATCTGCCGTTAATGATTGACGATGAGCGCCGTCAGGTGGGGATAGCCTATAAACAGCAGGGCCAAGCCGCGGCAATTGAGCTAGGCGAACGCTTGGTCAGCGGTGAGGTCAAGCAAGCTCGAATTGCAGCGTGGCAGACGTATTTAGCCGAGCATCCAGATGCATTGATTTACTGCTTTCGCGGTGGGCTGCGCTCACAAATTGCTCAGCAGTGGTTAGAAGATGCTGGCATCTCAAGACCTCGCTTGGAGGGTGGTTGGAAAGCCATGCGCCAAGCGCTATGTGAGCGTATTGAGACGGCCGCACTGCAGCCGATGCTGGTGGTCGCAGGGCTGACTGGGTGTGCAAAAACCACGCTGATTAATCAGCTCGATAACGGCGTCGACCTGGAAGCCTATGCACACCATAAAGGCTCTGCCTTCGGCCGCAGGCCCGAAGAGCCCGCCACCCAAATCAATTTTGAGCATGCGCTGGCCAAACGATTAATCAGCTTAACTGAAGGGCTGGTTATCGAAGACGAGTCCCGCCAAATTGGCAGTGCCAATATTCCCTTGAACTTCTGGCGAGCATTGCAGCAAGCACCCCGTGTACTTATTGAAATGCCGCTGGGTTGGCGCCTTGCTCAGATCCAACAGGATTATATTATCGATTTAGAGCGGGCTTATGCTGCTCGTTTCGGTGCCTATCAAGGCTGGCAGCTAATGCAGGCACAGCTGAGCAATGCGCTTATTCGTCTGGGCAAGCGTTTGGGTAATGCACGGCTGCAACGTTTACAGCGGCTTCAGGCACTGGCATTTAACGAACATGTCCACGGAAATCCCCAGGCCCATGAGGCTTGGCTCGCGCCACTGCTTACCGAGTATTACGACCCGCTTTATCGCTACCACCTGGAAAAACGGCGTGAGACGGCGCCGCCGGAAATACATGTCGGTGATTGGGATAGCTGCCTGGCGGTGGCCAGGCAGTGGAACAGATAATGGCTACATGCGCTGCTGTTAGTTCGTTCTTAACCATTGGGTCATCACGCGGTCAAGCAGCGGTGCTAGATGAATAAAGCGATTGGCATCCTCAAGGATTTGCGCATCGTCCTGAACATAGCGGGCGGCGGCAGGTGAGGCGCTAGGCCGCTCGGCCTTGCTCAACAGGTGGTTAACGCTGGCAGGCGTGGCTTCCAAATGGCATAGCAGGCTGACAACGCGGCCTCTATCCCAGGTAAACCCCTGCAGCGGTGCTGCTTCGCTGCCCCCCAGGGAAAAGGCATCATCGGGCAAGCTGAAGACATAACGATGCCACATAAAGGCGCAAAACGACTCGGGCAAATCCAGTGAGCTTTCCGGTGCCAGGGTGACCGTATGCCACCCGATTTCGGCGTAAGTGCCGGGGGCTATCACTGCGCCGAGTGCTTGCGCTATCCAGTGAGCGCCAATGCCAATCCCCAATAACGGTTTTTGTCCATCCAGGTAGCGGTTAATCAGCTTATCTTCAGCTTTAAACCACGATGGCGGTTGGCTGAGTTGCGTTTCAGGCCCATCAAGCACAATCAATGCATCAGATTCGTTTGGGCGGGGCGTTAACTCGCCAGTATAGAGATGAAAAACGGTGTAACTATGACCCATGCTGGTAAGCCAGTCGGTTAAACGGGCGGGGCCATGGTCAGGGCCGTGCTGTAGCAGATGAATATGCATGGTAATCTCCTCGCCGGCCGTACAATCATCAAAGCGCTGGGGGATCGCCCCAAGCGCAGAGAGACGATAACGTACCCGCTACATTTCACCAATATCCCACGTAAAGCGATCCAGGAAATCAGTATGGTGCCGAAACCTCAGGGCTTTTATTTACGGCTGCAAGAACTCCCACTACCGGCCCAGCAAGCCTTTATGGCGGCGCTGTGTGAGCGTTTGCTGCCTAACTATGTGTTATATGAGCAAACCACAGGACAAGGCGATAGCCATACGCTGCGTACCGTGCTGAGTTTGGTGTGGGAACGGCTTAATGTGCCCAATGCCAGTATCGACTTTGCTCGTCAAGCGGAGAAGCTCGCCGAGTGTGAGCCTTCTGAAGAAGATGACAGCTTTGGTGCCCGGCGTGCGCTGGATGCAGTGGTATCGGTCTCGGCGCTACTGGACACCCTACAAGGCGATTCCCCAGAGGCCGTGCTGGATGTTAGCCGCACATCCCGAGCGGGCGTGCGCGCCTTTATAGAGCTCACTGAAGGCGAAGTTGACGCACAAAAACTGGCGCTGATTATTCGCGACCATCCGCTGATGGCCGACGAAAACGACTTTCAGGATGCCGTATTGGAAATGGTCAGCGAACCGCTGGATAAAGCGGCACTAAAAGAGGTGCGTGAATTAGGGCGCAACGGTGGGATCAGTAATCTTGGCTTATCGCTAGAAGATACCGGGGCTTAAAGCCCCGGCAGGTTTACCTCTCAAAGACATGCTCTTAAAAACTAAAGCCGCATTTCGATACCGCGTTCGGCCATGTAGCGCTTTGCTTCAGGGATAGTGTATTCGCCAAAGTGGAAAATACTGGCGGCCAGCACCGCGTCGGCACCGCCTTTCAGTACGCCATCCACCAAGTGATCCAGGTTGCCTACACCGCCAGAGGCAATCACCGGCACGCTCACCGCTTCAGAAATCGCATGGGTCACGCCCAGGTCAAAGCCGATCTTGGTGCCGTCGCGATCCATGCTGGTGAGCAGCAGTTCGCCCGCTCCGAACTCCACCATCTTCTTCGCCCACTCAACGGCGTCGAGGCCCGTTGGGCGGCGGCCACCGTGGGTGAAAATCTCCCAGCGCGGCGTTTCGCCCTCTTTCGAGACGCGCTTGGCATCGATCGCCACCACAATGCACTGGCTACCGAAACGCTCAGCAGCTTCGCGCACAAACTCTGGGTTGGTGACCGCGGCGGTGTTGATGGAGACTTTATCCGCTCCGGCGTTCAGCATGGTGCGGATATCGTCACAGCTGCGAATGCCGCCGCCGACGGTCAGTGGAATAAACACTTCGCCCGCGATGCGCTCGACCATCTCTACCGTCGTATCACGGTCTTCGTGGCTAGCGGTAATATCGAGAAAGGTAATCTCGTCGGCACCCTGCTGATTATAGCGCTGGGCAATCTCTACCGGGTCACCGGCATCGCGAATGCCGACAAAATTAACGCCTTTGACCACGCGCCCGGCGTCTACGTCCAGGCAAGGGATAATGCGTTTGGTGAGACTCATGAATCGCCTCCCGTTAGTTGGTCGCTTAATCGCTGTGCTTCGGCGACATCCAGGCTGCCTTCGTAAATTGCCCGACCCGTAATCGCGCCTAAAATACCGCTATCGGCAACTGCGCAGAGTGCTTTTATGTCATCCAGGTTGGTCACACCACCTGACGCAATCACCGGCAAGCCGCCTTCTCGGGCAAGTGCGGCGGTGGCCTCTACGTTAACGCCTTGCATCATGCCGTCGCGAGCAATGTCGGTGTAGACGATGCTAGAGACACCATCGTTGGCAAAACGCTTGGCTAGTTCGGTGGCTTTGATCGTGGAGACCTCTGCCCAGCCGTCGGTGGCGACATAGCCATCTTTGGCATCAAGCCCAACGATCACATGGCCTGGAAAGGCGCGACACATTTCGCCAACGAAGTCGGGCTCTTTTACTGCCTTGGTACCGATGATCACGTAGGAGACACCGGCACTTAAATAGTGCTCGATGGTTTCCGCACTGCGAATGCCGCCACCAATTTGAATCGGCAGATTCGGGTAGGCACGGGCAATAGCGGTCACGGCGTCACCGTTCACCGGCTTGCCTTCAAAAGCACCGTTCAAATCGACTAGGTGAAGCCGGCGGGCGCCAGCTTCCACCCAGCGTGCGGCCATCGCCACTGGATCATCGCCGTAGGAGGTCGCATCTTCCATGCGCCCCTGCTTCAACCGGACACACTGGCCGTCTTTGAGATCAATAGCGGGAATTACCAACATACAAAATCCTCTCAGGGCGTCCAGGTGACAAAGTTTTCAAGCAGGCGAAGGCCCGCGCGAGAGCTTTTTTCCGGGTGAAACTGCACCGCGAAGGTCGAATCTCGACCAATCGCGACATGGGCGTTTACCTTGCCGTATTGGGTCGTACCAAATACCTGGGCGTCGTCATCCGCATTTACGTAATAGCTGTGCACGAAGTAGAAGTGTTCACGATTATCAATACCTGCCCACAGTGGGTGGTCGTGATGCTGCTCGACCACATTCCAGCCCATGTGCGGTACTTTCAAACGCTGCTCGTGGGCGTCGCGCATATCACCAGGGAAACGGTCTACGTTGCCTTTAAAAAAGCCCAGGCACTCAACGCCACCATTCTCTTCGCTGCGCTCCAGTAACATTTGCTGACCCACGCAGATACCCAGCAGCGGTTTGGCTTGACGGGTGAGAATATCCTCCACTAGCCCGCGTAACTCGGTGCGCTCAAGCTCGCCAACGCAGTCACGAATAGCTCCTTGGCCAGGTAGCACCAGGCGCGTCGCGCCAAGAATACGCCGCGGGTCGCGGGTGATGACTACATTCTCATGCGTCACATGCTCCAGCGCCTTGGCCACGGAATGCAGGTTGCCCATTCCATAGTCGATCACAGCAATGGTCATGAAGCGCTCCTTGTGGAGATAGAGGGAAAGTAGCTAGAGGCATCGCTCGTCACATAGCGCAGCATTACAAGCTCCCTTTGGTGGAGGGCATTTGGCCTGCCATGCGGGGGTCTTCCGCCACGGCCATACGTAGCGCTCGGCCGAAGGCTTTAAAAATCGTTTCCGCTTGATGGTGAGCATTAAAGCCTTTGAGGTTGTCGATATGCAGCGACACGCGAGCGTGATTGACGAAGCCTTGGAAAAACTCCCAGAACAGCTGGGTGTCCAAGCTACCGATGGTATCTCGGGTGAACTCAACATTCATGTAAAGCCCCGGCCGGCCGGAAAAGTCGATCACCACCCGAGAGAGTGCTTCATCAAGGGGTACATAGGCGTGACCATAGCGGTAAATGCCGCGCTTATCGCCAATGGCTTCAAAAAAAGCCTGGCCTAGCGTAATACCCAGGTCTTCTACGGTATGGTGGTCGTCAATATGCAGGTCGCCAGTGGCATTGATGTCGAGATCGACCATCCCATGGCGGGCAACTTGATCAAGCATATGATCCAAAAACGGAACGCCGGTTTGGCAGCTAAGACGGCCTTCACCGTCGAGATTGACGCTGACCTTGATCTGGGTTTCGTTGGTGTCACGGCTAACCGTGGCAATACGCGCTGACATGTTGCATCTCCTGCGCTAAGGCGCACTCTGGGGGATTACCCTGAGGAACGATCCTGTGAAATGGCCGGTGGCTTTGTATCAACTTACCACTGTGGATCAGGGCATAACCTGTGGCGAAACGACCATTATAGTGAATTGGCGCCCTCATCCGCTACAATGCGCGAAATGTAGCTGCAATCAATTGCGGCAGAAATAGCAGCCAGGCTGCTTTGGCGAAGAGGATTTCACCATGCCGGTGACACTGCACCACGTCGACCAGGCCCGTTGGGAAGCCGATGAGCAAGTGCGCCTTGATCTAATGCGCATTTATGAGGATGCGCCCCAAGAGCGCATGCCCACCCCAACGGTTGAGCCATTTATTGAACAACATTTTAAAGGTCAGCATTTTTTTGCCTGCGCCCATTTCAATGATCGGCTGCTGGGGGCTGTCGCCGTGCAAGAAGGCGAAGACCGGGCGTGGTGGCTGTCTGAGCTCTGTGTGCGTAAAACTACGCGCCGCCGTGGCGTCGGTTCGCGCTTAATGGCGCTGCTTGGCGAGCAAGCCAAACAGGAAGGTCGTGTGTTGCGGATAGAAACCTCCACCTTACCATTGGCTGACCGCGTGCTGCTTTCCAAATTAGGCTACCGGCCTATGACCAATCCAGAAACGCCGGTGCCGGGAATGCCCGCCACCAGCGATTTTGTTGAGTTAGACCCACAAGGGAAAGGGTAAATGAAACAGCTATTACGTATTTTGCTGGCAGCGGTCGGTATTCTTGCCATCGTCGCCGTCGCCGCCGTGGTGTATGTCACCACTTTCCTGGATCCCGAAGATTTCAAACCTCGTTTAACGGCTGTCGTGGAAGAGCAAACCGGGCTCAATCTTGCGCTGGAAGGTCCCATCACGTGGTCATTCTACCCTCGTATCGGAGTGAGTGTAGAACAGGCCCGTGCTTGGCTGCCCGAGCAAGCTGAAGAGAGCGCCGCCTTCGCCGCCATTGATCGAGCCGAAGTCAGCGTGGCATTCGGTCCGCTACTGCGTGGCGAAATCGCTGTAGACGGGCTAACGCTGGACGGTATGCGCCTTAATTTAGAGCGCGACGCTCAAGGCGAAGGCAACTGGGAACCCTTGCTGGAGCGCCTCTCCGAACATAACGACGGCTCCGCTGAAACGGTGCTGGCGCCCGCCAGTGCAGGGCCTAATGCTGATGCGGGGAGTCTGGCAGTGGTGTTGAGTATCGCCAGCGTCGAAGTGAAGAATGCCGATATTCGTTTCCGCGATGCACAAACCGAAGCGCTGTGGCGTATGCAGCAACTCAATATTTCAGGCAGTAACGTCAACCCGGTGCGCGCCTTCCCGCTCAAGGCAATGTTTACGCTGACCAAGCATAACCGGCTGGATGCCGAGGTGCTGGAGCGCAC
This sequence comes from Halomonas sp. HAL1, assembly GCF_030544485.1. Lineage (NCBI taxonomy): Bacteria > Pseudomonadati > Pseudomonadota > Gammaproteobacteria > Oceanospirillales > Halomonadaceae > Halomonas > Halomonas sp. HAL1. The sequence goes on along the minus strand of NZ_CP130610.1, from coordinate 3,420,014 downwards.
CCCCGACCTGAGCAGCGAGATCAATCTCGAAACCCGCGTGCGGCTTGGCTTGGCAGACGAGCTTTTCGTGCTGGAAAATATGGCGCTCACCACGCGAACGACGCAAGGCGCAGAGAGCGAGCCACAACAGCTGAGCTTAAAAGCGGCTGAACTGGTCGCCCGCATGGGGGAGCAACAGCTTTCGATCACAGAAGGGGTGCTTGAAGCAGGCCTGCGCAACGCGGATAACTGGCAAGGTAGTCTGGCGCTGGCACTTGCCTTTGGCCTGGAGAGTGATTGGCAAGCACAAACGGCGCAGTTAAAAAACCTGCAGCTCACCGGGCCGGATGGCCTAAAAGTTAGTGGCCACCTCAATGTTGAGCAACTGCGCGATGCCCCACGCTATCGCGGCCAGTTAACCGCGGCCCCGTTTACGCTGCGCCCCTGGCTGGCTCGCGCTGGCGTTACGCTCACCACAGCGGGCGAGGCCGCACTTAGCGATGTGGCCATGACCAGCCCTATCGAAGGGGATGCTGAGCAACTCTCTTTGCCTAGCCTATCGTTGGTGGTTGATGAAAGCACCTTTACCGGCGAACTGACCGCCGCGTTGGATGGCTCGCGCCTAGCGTTCGATTTGGCCGGTGATCAATTGGATCTGGATCGCTATCTACCCGGTGCCGCAACCGCCGAGCAGGCTAGCCGTAGCCTGCTGCGTAAAGCCTTTGCCCAGGATTCCAGCACATTAGTGCCGCAATCGCTTCTCACTCGGCTGTCACTTGAGGGTGATTTAAGCATCGATAACCTCGTCTTGGCAGGATTAACGTTCAATAATCCTCGCTTACAGCTGCGTGGTGACGACGGCATCCACCGGCTAACGGCGTTTGAGTCGGGCTTCTACGAAGGCGAACTCAGCGCCACCGGTCAAGTCGATGCCACGGACACTATTCTGGAATGGGCGCTTTCGCCAACCATAAACAGCGTTCAGATGGCACCGTTGATTGAAGCCATCAGCGAAGAAGAGGAGCCGTCACCACTGCGCGGTCGCTTTAATTTATCTGGCGGCCTTACGAGTCAAGGCAATAGCCGCGAAGCGCTCATCAGCAACCTTAATGGGGACCTGACGGCCCGCCTGAACGATGGGGCTATTTTAAATACCAACATTTCCCAGCAAATGTGCGAGCTGGTAGCCCAGTTAGAAGGCGAGGGCACGCTGCGCGAATGGCACACTGATACCCGCTTCGAGCGTTTCGATGCCACCTTCCGAATCAGCAACGGTTTAGTCGAGAGCGACGATCTACTGATTACTCTGCCCGGCATTGATGTTCAGGGGGAAGGCGAACTCAATCTTACCAGTATGAATTTCAACACCCAGGCGAATGCTCGCTTAGTAGACACCGCCGACGCGGCTTGTGAGGTGAACCCCCGTTTGGAACAACTGCCGCTGCCCGTTCGTTGTGAAGGGCATTTAGGCGGTGAGCGCACAGAGTGGTGCCGCTTTGACCGTGAAACATTCCAGGCGGCGGTCGTCGACCTGCTGCGCAACGAAGCCGGTGAGCGCGTCAATGAAGAGCTGGAGGAGCGTCTAGGCGATACATTGGATCAGTTGGATGAGCGTTTAGGAGAAGGCGCTGGGAAGGAGCTGCGTGACGGGCTGCGCGGCCTGTTTAACTGAGCATTCTCACCACAAGCAAACTGAACCGATAAGTGCTGCGCTGGCCTAACCGCCGGCGCTTTTTTATTAGCCCCTTTGATCCCCCTTTCTGTTTAAGGAGCGTGCATGGCAGATATGCCCAAACCGCGGCTGGCGGCAGACGAATTTCAACAACGCCTACTGGCTTGGTTCGACCGTTATGGCCGTCACGACCTGCCGTGGCAGTCGCCGCGCAGTGCCTATCGCGTCTGGGTGTCGGAAATCATGCTGCAGCAGACCCAAGTCACCACCGTCATTCCTTACTTCGAGCGTTTTATGGCGCGCTTTCCCACCCTAGAGGCACTCGCTACTGCGCCGCAGGATGAAGTGCTGCACCTCTGGACAGGGCTTGGCTACTACGCCCGTGCGCGCAACTTGCATAAAGCCGCCCAAATTGCGTTGGCGGAGCATGATGGCGAACTGCCAACAGACAGTATTGACGAATTGGTGGCACTGCCCGGTATTGGCCGTTCCACAGCAGGCGCTGTCATTGCGCAAAGTACAGGGGAACGAGCCGCGATCCTGGATGGCAACGTAAAGCGCTCGCTCACCCGGCTGCATGCACTGCCCGGCTGGCCAGGTAAGCCTGCAGTTGAACGACAGCTTTGGGCGCTGGCCGAGTACTACACGCCAGCAGCACGGCTGGCGGATTACACCCAAGCGATCATGGATTTTGGCGCCACGCTATGCAAACGCAGCAAGCCGGATTGCCCAAGTTGCCCGTTTAACGATGTCTGTTTGGCCTATTCGCGCGGTGAGCCCCAGCGCTATCCGGAATCCAAACCGAAAAAGGCGCTGCCCACTCGGCAGACCATTATGCTGATGCTGCGGGATCCGGAAGGCCGGGTGTGGCTGGAAAAGCGCCCTCCTAGCGGTTTATGGGGTGGGTTATGGGGCCTGCCGCAGTTTGACAAGCACAGCGAGCTTAACGATTGGTTGGAAGCTCATGTCGTTAACCCCGCGCGCGAACGTGCGGCGCCCAGTTTTCACCATACGTTCAGCCATTTTCGCCTGGAAATTACCCCGCAGCCCGTGACCTGCGATAGGCTGGGTGGTGTACGCGAAAGTGGCGTATGGTACGACATCAACCATCCGCCCGCGCTGGGCTTGGCAGCCCCGGTTAAAGCGCTGCTCAGCCAGCTAACGCCATTTACCCTCAATCCCACCCCAGGCCACGCCTAAGCGTTATCTGGGGCTATAAGTAACCAGTCACTGCAAGAGGAGTACGTTATGAGTAACACGGTTTTTTGCCGCAAGTACCAGAAAGAGCTCGAAGCGCTGCCATTCCCGCCCTTGCCGGGCAAGCAAGGCCAGGAGATTCAGGCGACTGTTTCCAAGCCCGCCTGGGAAGCCTGGCAGTCGCTGCAAACTCGTTTGATCAATGAGAAACACCTCAACATGCTCGACCCTGAATCTCGTGCCTACCTTATGGAGCAGATGCAGCGCTTCCTGGACAACCAGGAAACCGACCAGGCCGAAGGGTATGTGCCGCCCACTCAGGCATAAAACGAAAGATGGCTCGTTCTGTGTGGCGGTCGTTTTGATAGAGCAACTGACTTGTAATCAGTAGGGTTTGGCTTGAGGGAGAGGCCTTAAGCACATACTCTTCAGCACTCATTGAGTAGCTTAGAAAACCCCTAAGCATCCGTATCGCAAGAAAGTTTCACAAAGGTGTTGACGGAAAGCGGCGTTTTTAGTTTAATACGCACCGTTGGCAGCGGCCAGATAGCTCAGTTGGTAGAGCAGGGGATTGAAAATCCCCGTGTCGGCGGTTCGATTCCGTCTCTGGCCACCACACTGCTGGGGTATCGCCAAGTGGTAAGGCACCGCTTTTTGGTAGCGGCATTCCCAGGTTCGAATCCTGGTACCCCAGCCATTGCCAACAAAATTTCTTGTTGATTGCAAAGCCTAACAGCGAAGCAATCATGTTCTCAAGAAAACGTGAAGCGCCGACATAGCTCAGTTGGTAGAGCAACTGACTTGTAATCAGTAGGTCCCGGGTTCGACTCCTGGTGTCGGCACCACTGAAAAGTGGTTAAAAGTTAAGCGTCAGAGAATTAGATTAAGCCGTTCGAAAGGGCGGCTTTTTCGTATGTGCCTAAAAAGTATCTACACGTAGGTTATCCACACCTCTGTTTTTATCAGGGTGTGGATGAAGGGCTATACAGCGGTGTGTTTCTGCCCGGGTCTGTGTCTTAACAGTCGTGCGGTTTATAGCTTTAATAATAACGATTAGATATACCGTTCATTGATTTAATAAAGATGCACCGCTTCAAAGCTAGCCAACGGTTCATTGTTATCACCCGATAGTACAAGCCTTGCGCCCTCCACACGCCATGCGGTTGCCTGTTTGAGGGCGGCTAGAAAATTGCATTCAGTTTCCATTTGAGGCGCCGGGCAGGCTCTTTTGGTGGTGGCGACTTGGTTGAACGCAATGTGTTCGTTCTCTACTTGATAGCTGCCCATTAGCGTATTACAGCCGGTGGCACCTGCTAAGCGCGAAGCATCTTGGTGCAGCACCATGTGGGCTTCTCGAAAGTTCTCTTGGGCGATGACCGGCACGCCATCAAGCCTCACCAGCTTCCAATACGTATTGATTAACTATTCACCCGGGGCCTCCATTGTCTCGTGGTTATCAAATGTCGTCGATGAGCAGCCAGCGGCGACAAAGAGAATACTGATCAATACGTAAAGCGTTAGCTGCCGAATCAACGCATTACTCCTTATTCAGGTGGCGGTGTATTTGGGTTTTGCTTGGTTAGGTAGATAACTTATCGGGCTGTCCACCCTATGATCATCAATTTCATTTCAGTCGCTGCATGCGCTAAGCACACCTTCCATTCTCTGTTTGCCATACATCCTGCCACTGCCAACCGTCCTTATGAACGTAGGCCACCAATATTTTCTGGTAGGGTAGTGAGGCTAAATAGTCCTGGATCTCGATGTTCGATGTCTCGACGCCTCGACGCCTCGACGCCTGGTAAGTCGGCATAGCCCTTAAACGCAGGAATATCAGGGATATGTTGGCTAGGGTGAATGAACGCACTGCCAAGCGTATCCAGAAAGTGCTCAATTGCTTTTCGTGTGATCAATAACTGCTCACGCGAAGTGGGGTCTAGTCTGGCGCTGGCAAAGCAGGCAATGGCAATGGCTTGGTATAAGCGTGCTATGGCTCTTGCAATTACCCACAAGTCGATGATGCATCTGGATTGGCAGCTTGGAATCCAGCAACGAGATCTGCTAAGCGGATGAAGCCTCGCCATAGAACGGTGGATCCTGGGAGAGGATCACTTGAGCGATCCAGATAACCACCCAGGCGAGCGACAGCGGTCATATAAAAAGCTGTATCGCGTCGTGTGCCTTGTCTGTTTGACGGCATTGATCGGTCGAGAAGAGCTCTTTCAATATCAGTAAAAACAGCTGCAGGAGAGGTCGTTGAGGATTGGCGCCGCAGTATAGTCAACCATGATATTCGCCAGGACACGACACAGCAGAGCGCAATGCAGTTGGCAAGTCGATCTGCGGTAGCGAGACGTATATCCTCAATGCGGCAACCCGTTTTCAGCGTCTTGAAGAATGTCTCGATATTCCAACGCCGTGAATACCAAATAAGCTTTTGCACTGCGTCGGCGTGAGTGGCAACGGGAAGGTTAGTGGCCAACTTCCAGATTATAGGGAACGCCCTTCGGGCGGGTTTTTCTCTTCTGCAAAAATAATACCAAGCTTCTGTTTTGGGTATTTTTTCTGTTTTCCAATCGGTGGACAAACTGTCATCTTTGCATGCTTGACCGATAGGGTCGCCTGCTGTTGATTGCCTCGCTTGTCACGAAAGTGAATATCGTGTGTTCCACTGACCTGAGTCTCGGCCATCACTTGAGAAATCGTAGTGCCTCCCTCCTCGGCGAGACGATCAACGCAACTGCGGATCAAAAAGTAAGTGCCAAGATCTTGAGCCAGACAAAAGAGTTCAAAAATGTCACTCTCGCGATCACCGATATGCACGCACCGTTCAGGTGAACCTGCAAGCTCAGTAGAACGCTGCAGGTTGTCGAGCCAACGCATGCTTTCTTTCTGCTCGATGGGTACGCGGGTCGGATTAACTTTGCGCTTGAGAGCTTCTGTGCCTTTGAATTTATTCCGCGTCCAGAATTTGGCAGCTGTCAGGCCCAAGGGCAGCCCTTCCGTTGTGATAGCCAGACTAGCGTGCATTAAAAGCCCGCAGACGGTATGTTTAAGGTGCCGTCCTTCTTTCATCTTGCGCCCGGTTGATTCATTGATGAAACCAATCTTCTCAGGTGACGAGCGCTTGAAGGAAAATTCGGTTGTATCCTGCAGGATCAATATGGGGCCATCGGTGGCTTGGATGCGCAAAGCAGAGGCGGCAAAATGTCCCTCCAAAATCTTGTCCTCGCTGACATTCTCATTCGCGAAGAAGCGATAGGCGGCCTTGGTATTGGCCCAGTCCTGGAATGCGGTGGGTAGTGATTTGTCTGGCCGATCACCGAGTGCTTCCAGCATGACAGCCAACCTTTGATTCAGTCGCGCGTCCCCCAAGTCGCAGCCAGTCATTTCCTCGTTCACCCAGTGTTGTCCCATATTGATACCTCTTATCATATCGAACGAACTGAGAAGCCAAAAAAACACATCGGGCTTTACTTTATCAACGGTATGCTTATGTAGCTGATGACTTGTGGGTAATTGCAAGGCTATGGCTAGCGAAAGCGCTTTGCTACTGGTCTCACTGTGATAATAGTGCAGGATTGGATAGGCTAAATGTTGCTGGCCTAAGGTACTGATGGACTGTTGTAACGGCTGGAGTTGGCTAACTAATGTTGCAAATTTTCCGTCGCCGCTTGTAGACGCAAGTATTTGCTGTGGATTTTCGCCCAGTGCGCTGATGGTCAGGGACGTTTGGCGTTTTTGAATAACATTGGTGATGATATTCAAAATATAAGTAATCGATAGCGTAAAAAGGAAAAAGCCGTTAGCTGCAGCCAAAACAGCTGGAAGACGCCAATTATCATTACCGGCAACAAAGTCACCATAGCCCAACGTTGTGAGGGTATAGCCCGTATAGTAGGCGCGCTCAACTAAGCTGGCGGTGGCGTTTGAAGAAGACAGCACCACGGCCTGCGGTGAACTACAAAACAGTAAAAACCAACCCAGCCAAGCGACTAGAAACCATGTCAGCAGTAGTGCCATTGTTATCCATGGGCCCGTAGAGGACAACATGGTATGGCTTTTTCGCCGACGATGAATACCTAGTAGCATAAACCATAGTCCACTGACCAACCGGTTAGTCAGTGGGCCGGAACTGGATACCGATAATGTGGTGCGAATAGCGTCGTAAACCACCAGCAAAATAAGTAAGGTGCCTATGACCCCCATTAACGTGCTTCCAATCACTACCAATGCTCCTTAGATATAAATGTGCCGCTACCTTGCGGCGGCTAGTTCACCATTAATGTGGCTATTCCCGCCAAGTAGAGGCCGATGATGACCATGCTTTCAAAGCCAATACGGCCAGGTCCTTGCTCTTGGCGATGCAGCAGGCCAAGCATTAATACTCCTGTCATTAACACCGAGAGAGCAACCCATAACATTACCTGATCGGGAATAACGTGGTAAATCGAGCCGCCTCGGTAAGCCACATCTGATGCGGCGGCAAACAGGGTATCAAACGCATTGCCGCCGATAATCCCTGCCACCGCGAGTGTTAGCGCCCCACGGCGCACTGCCGCGACCGTCGTTACCAGCTCAGGTAGTGATGTCACTATCGAAGTCAGCAGGACACCGACAGCCGCCTGGCTAAGGCCGGTTTCTGCCGCAATCACCGTAGCGCTTCGTTCCAGTAGCCAGCCGGTAATGCCGATCATAAGCGCGAGACCCAAAAACAGCAGCCATAACCGCACCAGCGTTAGCTTTCCAGGCGACTCATCGGGCTGGTCTTCACGTGTCTCACGCGTACGAGTCGGGGACCACATCGGGCGGGTTTGGGCATTTTTAACCAGCTTGAGCCCAAACAGGTAAGCAATAAATAACAGCGGTGTGATGGGGTGTACCTGCCAGAAAGTCCATTCGGGCGTAAAGCGACCTAACAGCAACAGACTGAGTAAGCACAGCAGTAGGGCGCCTTGAATCAGGTTGCCAAGGGAGGCAGCGGCGTGTTCGAGATTAGCGCGCCGATATACCATATCAGCGATTGTTAAAAATAGCGTTTGAACAGCGATACCACCCAGCGCATTACTCATTGCCAGTTCAGGTTTGTCGGTCCAGGCGGAAGAGACCGATACCACAATGCCTGATAGTGAGGTAGCCATCCCAAGTAAGACAGCACCAGCTATCGCCTCACCTAATCCGGTACGATCAGCGAGGTCGTCGACAATCCGCGCAAGCCGGGTGCCAATGATGCCAATAACGACGGCGCAAACGCTGAGCAGTGCAAAAGCGGCAGTTAGCGACATATCACTAAGTAATGTGAGCATAAATGAACCCGGTCAGGGTATCTCGTCTCGGGATTTCGTTAATGGTGAAAAGCTTTACAATATCGGCGATTCGATTCAGTTTTCGCTGGGCCAAGCCGTCACCACTACTTCATAAATACGCCAATCGTAATGGTTTAAAAACTGAGCAGCGTCGCGTAAGTGTTGAGCCAAATTCTCATCGCTATGGGGCACCACAAACGCTTCTCCGCTAAAGATGTGCCCTTCCTCACGTAAGCGCACGGCGGCACTGGCGACCCACCCCATGGCACATAATTGTTCTTCCAGCTCTTCAGCAAGGTGTTCCGGCTCAGCTTTAGAAGTAAAACGGGGTCTTCGGTCGAGAAGGTCACCCACAGCCTCCTTCACATTAGTCACGCCATCCTTGGTGACATCAAGCGCGATAAGCGCGCCCGCCAACGCGTCCGCCCACCATAGGCCAGCGCCAACGCCGACTATTCCGGCGATAGCGGCAAGCCCAGTCATCCAGTCCGCCTTGCTCATCTTGCCATCAACAAACACCGTTTTTTCATGTACTTTTTTGGCGGCTTTCATCTGTAGATGACCGATGATGACGGGAGGTATGACGCTATAAATCAGCGCACCAATCATTAACCACCCCATCCAGAAAGTGGTGCCGAAGAGCTCGACGGCGCCAATGCTGGGATGTTCCATCTTGGCGAGCTTAAGCAACGAATCAAGCAACAGAATACCGCCGAGTAGCGCCAGGGCGGTGGCTGCACAGAGGAAGGCGATACTCGTGGCACGTTGATACCCATATGGAAAGATCGCATTAGGGGGTCGGTTGCGATAACGCATTGCGATCAGAAAGGCGATAGGAGGGATTAAAGAGAGCATATCTTCAAACCAAGCCACTCTCATGGCCTGACTACTACCTAACACTAATGCCAATACACCGACGATTGAAATGCGAAACCCCAGGTTCCACCATTCAAGCCGTACCAGGTAATCAAGGTCTTTCTGTTTATCAGGGGGCAGTTGATACACTTGCCTTATTTTCATTGCGCCGCCTCCAGTTGCTGTAGTCCCTGCTCAATATTGGAGTAGCCATTAAGGTGGCGTTGCAATGCCAGCATCCAAGCGTTCTCACCTTTAGGCAGCGCCATCACATGCTTATCGATAATTATCTCCCACGGACCGGCAATCAACCCATGGGCCGATAACCACCATGTAGGCGCGGCGATGGGGCTTTCAGTACGAGTAATATCGGTAACTTTGACCGGCTTGGCATTTTTTTCTTTGAGCGCTGCATGCATATGGTTTACGGGAGGAATAGCGACTTCCAACCCATTTAACGAGGTGGGCAATGGCACCCCTGAGGGAAAGCCGACAGTATAGCGGCTTTGATAATAAGGGCGTGTCAGCGCCGCCTGCTGGCTCAGGCGAGAGCGATTAGTTAATCCTCCTATCACCAAGTCAAGTTGGTGATGCTGCAGAGCGGCTAGCAAATCATCTTCACTATCCCAGTGCCAGCGGATTTTCGAATTCAACTGTTCAGCCAGTGAGCGGATGATTTCCGGTTCGAGTCCAGCAGGGCCATCGTTGGTACGTATCACCCAAGGCGAATTCTCAGTTAGCCCAACCTCCAGCACACCATTTTGAATTCTTTCCATCGTATGTTCTATATCGGTAGGATAGCGGCATCCTAGCAAGGCCAACGCTGGTAATATCCCTAATACAATGAATAAGAGTGCGCGCTTAGACCAAAAAGAGTTCTGATCTTTTTTGGTATGCATTTGCGTGCTCCCTGGTAATGACGAAGTTGGCTAGCATTTATTAACTAGCAAAGCAGTAGCTTGTGATAAGAGGTAGCATGTGAGTCCGGTTGTTAACTAATCACATTAGCTAAAAATAACTGCTAGACTAAGCAATTGGCTTCATTGTATTTAATTTTTATTTAATTGAATCAGCTCAAAATGCCTTCTAGCAGTCAATTTCAACTAGTGTTCCCTGCCTATTGATTAGGTTCATTTTTTCCTAATGTGAAATCGGGTGGATCGCTTGCAGGAAAGCTTTCATCGCTCATCTCATCGACATGCTCCTGTTGTTTTCGATAAGTAGACAGCTTTATATACTCACTCAACGGCTTGGCCAGTATCCAGTGGTCATCTTGGCGGGTTAATTCCTGGGTAGGAATGCTGTACGTATTCCCATCGCTTGCTTCAAGCGCTACCCGTTCTAGGTATTTATCTTTAACAAAGTGACCTATAAGCTGCTGTTTATCATCGTAAACTGAATCTTTCACGGTAAGTTCCTCGTAAAAATAAGCTTAATAATGGCGGTCTAAACGCATCAATAGCACACTATCATTCCCGCTATTCACTGCCCTTGGGATCGGCCTTGGCTGATTTTTGATCAATATTATCTTTGTGCATTTTTTTCTCCTTAGCCAGTTGGGCGCCCGGGATAGGTGTTTCCTTAATAGAAGTGTTATGAGCTGGTGATGATGGAGACTCCTCCGCCTTCTGATTATCCACATTCTCGTCTGGCCGAAAGGGTTTGGGCTCGTGATGGTGAGAACCCTTATGGTCAGTATTTTCATCGACATCGGGAATATCCTTGTCGATGAGCTGGGCGGCCTCAAGTTCCAAGTGCAACACTATTGAAGAGTGCTCGGGCCGGCGACGGATTTCTTGAGCACCTCGGCGTAGACTTCCAGTGGCGAGCGCCAATCCAGTGTCTTGCGCGGCCGTGTATTGAGTGAGTCGGCGATCTCGTCGAGTTCTTCCTGGCTGTAGACCGACAGATCCGTGCCCTTTGGCAAGTACTGTCTCAACAGCCCGTTGGTGTTCTCATTGGAACCCCGCTGCCATGGGCTATGCGGGTCGGCAAAGTAGATCGCTGTCCCCGTCTTCTGAGTGATCTCGGCATGTTTCACCATCTCTTTGCCCTGGTCATAGGTCATGGACAGGCGCAGGGAGCGCGGCACCTCATTGAGCTTGTCGCTGAAGCCGACAGCCGCCGCTGTGGCCGTGGTGCCATCCACTTTCGCCAGAATCACTAAACGCGTCGTGCGCTCCACCAATGTACCAACGGCAGAGCGATTGTTAGCGCCCATGATGAGATCCCCTTCCCAGTGGCCGGGCATCAGGCGATCTTCGATTTCAGGCGGCCGCAGATGGATGCTCACCAAGTCTGGAATCTGTTGTCGCCTATCCTTGCCACGGCTGCGAGGGCGTCGTTTACCTTTACCCTGGCGCAAACAGGCAATCAGCTCTTTCTTGAGCGAGCCGCGCGGCATGAGATAGAGCGCATTGTAGATGGCTTCGTGCGAGACGTGGCGGTCAGTATTATCAGGAAACATACGCTTTAGTGTGCGGGCTATTTGCTCTGGTGACCAGTACTTGCGCAGCAGGTAGACCACCAGTTCGAACAGCTCACCGTCGAGAGGAAGCTTCAAGCTACGGCGAGGCCGACAGCGGGTCAGTCGGGCGCGATGTCCAGCGAGGCTGGCGTCATACGCTCTGTTAGGGCTAACAGTATGACGCACCAGTTCTCGTGAAATAGTACTGGGCGAACGCCCTAACTGACGGGCGATAGCGCGAATCGAGTGGTTAGCCCGCATCAGCATGATGGCGGCTCGGTCTTCGGCAGAAAGATGGCGATAACAGTGAGTCATGGCAATACCCTACCTGATAGGTTAGGTGTTGCACTTGGTCATTGAGACCGCCCTGTTCTGCTTTTTTGGTTTCGTTACTCTTTTTGTCAGTTGATTGATGATTCATGGCTTCTCTCCTGCGTTATTAAAAAAAACAATGGCTTAAAAGCGTTCTTCCTCAGCGCTGGGCTGAGAAGAATTAATAGAGTGAATATTAGAAATGATAAAGCCGCTTCGTGGGCGAGCCGGTATTACATTGAGATCGACCGTAAGGTCTTGCCACGGTACGTCATAGCGAAGCTGGTGAATGAATTTCTCAATTGCCAAGTCGATCAAAGCCAGTGTGATCCACTCGCCGGGGCAGCGATGCTGAGTAGCATGATCGCTACCGCCTTGAGGAATCATTGCAAAACGATGCAAATCAACCTCTTCCTGCTCGAAACGTTCAGGATAGAACTGGTCGGGTGCTTCCCAGCGATGGGCGTCATGATTGGTACCGTAGAGATCAAGAATCGCTTGCCGACCGCGCTTAAAGCGATAGCCTTGCCAAGTAAAGTCAGTGTTAACGCGAGCGGCTAGAAATGGAAAGAAAGGGTAATAACGCCGGACCTCTTGAATGAAGTGCCGACGATAATGGCTTGCCCCTTGGTGCTTGAGCTTTTCATAACAGTCCGGATGCTCATGCATCGCCAATACGGCAAACACCATGTACCTTGCCACTGCCACGATGGGCCGGATGATATTAATCAACTCCACGGCAACAATGCGATTGGGCAGAGGCTTGCCCTGCGCATCACGAAAATCAACAAACGTAGCGAATGGTAATGCGGGGTCGACTTCATGCAGCCCTTGTTGGTACTGCTTGATTAAGTCTAGTAGTGCATTTTCAGTTTGACGCCGTGCTCGGCGGCTTGCCCAATGCTTGGGCCCGATAGCAGCGCCGCCTTCAATCATGAGTACTAATTGCTCGGCCATCTCTGGAGCATCGACATTGTGTAGCGGAATACCGCACCAAGCGCAGGCTGCCCGGCATAAAATGTGATGAAGTTCATCAAGGAGGGTGATCGAGGCTTGCGACTCCCAATAATTGAGGCGCAATTGCCAATGTTGCTCGACCAGCTGCATGAGTTCATCAATGCGCGACTGGGACATTAATGAAAGAAACAGTGCTTTGCGTTGATGATGCGCCTCTCCTTCCAGCCCTTGGACTCCCCCTTCACCAAACAGCGTCTTTTTCAACCGTGTGGGCGCCGCATTCTCACGGCTGAAACGTGCATCATCGTAAAAAAGCTCGGCGGCTTCTTCGCCCCTCATAAATAGTGTTTTTTTAAACATTAATCGAGAGCGGAAAAGGTTTGTTCCTAACCGCTCACACTGAGCCGAAATATAAGGATAACCACTGCGTGCTAATGGATACGTACACTCCCAGCTCGCCAGCGGCGGCTCATCATTGCGGCCCATTAATGCCTCCCGAGGCGAGGCGCTTTAGCAATAAAGCTTTTGGAAAACTGCTTTAAGGACGCTTTAACGGTTTCTAAAGCATCAGGGTCCCCATGCAGCATTGCTGACATATAGGCCTTTGCCTGCTGTTTGGAAATATGAGGTGGGATAGGGGGAATGTCGGGATCTGTATGAAAATCAATAACGGTGGGGCAGTTATTGGCAATGGCCTGATCCCAGGCGCTACCAATCTGCTCTGGATCGGTTACTTCAATGCCTTTCAAGCCAACCAGTTCGGCATACTGCGCGTAGGAAAAGGCAGGTAAGTCCTGCGATGCTTCATATTTAGGGTCGCCATCCTGGACACGCATCTCCCAGGTGACCTGGTTAAGATCGCGGTTATTAAGGACGATCACAATGAGCCGTGGATCTTCCCAGCGTCTCCAGTATTTACCAATAGTGAGCAGTTCAGCATTGCCGCTCATTTGCATGGCACCGTCGCCCACAAAAGCGATCGAAACACGCTCAGGGTAAGCAAATTTGGCTGCTATGGCGTAGGGTACCGCGTTTCCCATGGTTGCCAGGCCGCCTGAAACCGAGCCGCGCATACCCGCGCGAAACTTAAGGTCGCGCGCGTACCAGTTGGTTGCCGAGCCGGAGTCACAACTGAGTAAGCAGCGGTCTGGCAAGCGCGGGGACGCTTCCCAAAATACGCGTTGAGGATTGATCGGGTTTGCGTCGCTCATGGCGCGTTCACGCAATAACTCCCACCATTCAGCGACGGCTGATTCAATAGCCTGCCGCCAATCTCGATCACTTTTATGCTTCAGCAGCGGTATGAGCGCCTGAAGCGTACTGCGGGTATCACCGGTGAGGTTAACGTCCATTGGGTAACGCATGCTGAGCATGCGGGGTTCAATATCTATCTGTACACCGCTTGCTTGCCCCTCTTGGGGTAAAAACTCCGAATAGGGAAAGCTTGAACCAATCATTAATAAGGTGTCGCACTCAGACATTAGGGTCCAACTGGGGTTGGTGCCTAACAGTCCAATCGACCCCGTGACGTAAGGGAGGTCATCGGGTAGTACATCCCGCCCAAGCAGGGCTTTAGCAACACCCGCGCCAAGAAGGTTCGCCACTTCTTCTACTTCTCTTTCAGCGCCTCTGGCCCCTGCACCGATCAAAATGGCGACCCGCTTGCCAGCGTTTAATACGTCAGCGGCATGGGCAAGGGACTGTTCATCAGGCATGACAGTTGCTGACGTATAACCAACGCCAGAGTGAACAGTGCCATGGGCGTGTGCAGGCGTCTCAACCGCTTTTTGGGACTGTAAATCGTTAGGAACCACAATAGCGGTAACGGTGCGTTCACCGGCGGCGATGCGCATGGCACGATCAATTAGATGTCGAACTTGCCCAGGGCTAGTCGCCAGGTGTACAAAATCACCTGCCACATCCTTAAATAAAGAGATCAAGTCCACTTCTTGCTGGTATTCACCACCTAACGCTGTGCGGGCCTGCTGGCCTACGATAGCGACGACCGGTACGTGATCTTTTTTAGCGTCGTAAAGGCCGTTAAGTAGATGGATCGCGCCCGGCCCGGAGGTCGCCATGCAAACGCCCACCTCGCCGGTATATTTTGCATAGCCACAAGCCATGAATGCTGCCATTTCCTCATGTCGTGGCTGTACAAAGGTAATCGAGTCGTCAGCGCGATTGAGCGCGCCCATCAATCCATTATTACCGTCCCCGGAATAGCCGAAAATATGCGATACCTTCCACTGTTTCAGCCTATCAATGATGAAGTCGCTGACTTCTTGTGTCATCCCTGACCTCCTATCTCATACCGTGGTGGTTAGTTTAGGTAACCGTTATTAAAAAATGTTTGAAATTAAGGGGGCTTCTTTGATGGTGGTAACAGGCAGAAAGGAGACGGTGCTGCTACCTACGGCTTTACATAAACGTCAAAGCTCTCTCTATAAACTGGCGCAAGCTAAACAGCCAATATAGTGGTAAATGTGCTCTGTTAGTCAACTACCCCAGCTGAAGCAATATACGTTACTGTTCAAACCTATAAATCAACCATTACAAATATTTAAGAGGAGTTACATGCTAGTTGCGAGCATGTAATCATACCTAAAATACTGTAGGCATTAGGTGGGTGTGGCGTCCAGCTGCTGGGTAAGTAAAAGTTATCTTTAACATAAGTAGAAGATTTTCTACGATTTTATTGCTACTCACCCCTCCCCGTCATGCTCCCTCAAAGGGAAGCGTTAATATTTTACATTGGTGAGCTGACAGGGTGAGCTGACAGAAGCAGTGGTGGCTTTCCGGTTATTGTTCCAGTGGGTGGGCAGTCACCCTTTCAGTAACGCTATTATAAAGCTAAAAAAAAATAACTAATTAGTTTTGCTGCTAAATAGTTGTTTTATAACGTATGTTGTTAAATATTTTTTATCTTTAAGCCATTGTTTTGAAAGTGGTTGAGCGGTACTTGTGTTTGACTTATATTAAACGGTCTTTTTGATAAAAATTAAAAAGGACTATTTAAAGTTCAGATGGCTTGAAGTGCTCAGCTTGGTGACTATTCTCCATAGTGCTCGGTTTGAAAAGGCGAGTGATTAAGACGAAAGGTTTTAATTGTTCCACTAAAGGAGTTTTATCATGGTTGATAAACGTAAAGACCAAGGAATGTCACGTGAGGAAGCAGGCCACAAAGGCGGCCAAGTAAGCGGCGGCAATTTTGCCAATGACCCTAAACGCGCTTCTGAAGCCGGTAAGAAGGGTGGTGATGCTACTGCTGACTCCCATAGCCAAGAATTTTATGAGGACATTGGTCATAAAGGTGGCCAAGAAAGCGGGGGTAACTTCGCGAACGACCCAGAACGTGCTTCAGAAGCTGGCAAGAAAGGCGGGAAGAACAGTCATGGCGGTAATGGACAAAGCTAATCACTTTTCTTTCACGGAATGACTTAGTTAAGTTCGCGACTGTCGCAGGAGATCGCTATGGGTAATCCGATTAAGGATAAAGATTTTGATATGGTGAGTACGCTATATCACGCTTCGCAAGGAGCTAATCTCTGTTCACAGTTTTCTCGCGATGCCGATAGCAGTTCGGATCAAGAAGCCAAGGCGTTTTTTGATCGAGTAGCACGCCAATACGATGACATTGCTCAGGAAGCAAAAAAGTTGCTTAGAGACAAGCTGTAAGTTGAAAGCCAAGGATGGCGTTTCCTAGCAGCCCAGGCAAAGGACGCAATGATAATGCTCAAGGATGAGCGGAAGTTTACCAACAAGGGAGGGAACCCTTAATGGTAATCGCATTGGAAGCTACCCAGCTACTTAAGGAAGAGCCTTAAGCACACTGTCAGGGGAAGGAATTCCTGACAGTTTACCTACAAGGAGTGCAACCTATGTTTCATCATTCCGCAAAATTGCAGTATCCGGTGAAAGTCGATAAGCCAAACCCTGAGTTTGCGATGCTGCTTCAGCAGGCCATTGGTGGTATCGAAGGCGAAATACGCGTTGCGATGCAGTATTTCTTCCAAGCGATGGGCGCGCGCGGTGATGACCGCATTCGCGATATGCTGATGTCGACGGCGACAGAAGAGTTATCGCATATCGAGATGTTGGGGCACGCGGTTGCGCTTAACTTAGAAGGGGCGCCTGTTTCCTACCAGGAAGCAACCGCCAAAGATCCTATTATGAACGCCATTCTAGGCGGCGCTAACCCGCGTCATTTATTATCCTCAGGCCTCTCAGCCATGCCAGTCAATGCTAATGGCGTGCCGTTTGATATGAGCCATGTGTATGCGACCGGTAATATTGGGGCAGACATGCTAGCAAACGCCACAGCAGAAGCGGGTGGTCGAGTACTTGCCTCACGTCTATATAACTGGACAGACGATCACGGCATGAAGGATTTCCTATCTTTCCTTATTGCCCGTGATACGTATCACCAGCAGCAGTGGCTGGCGGTCATAGAGGAGTTGGGCGGCATGAAATCGCAGTTGCCTATCCCCAACTCGACCCCTGAAGACCATGAGAATATGCAACACTCCTACTACTACCTTAATACGCTACTCGATAAGGAAGCACCGAAAGGTCGGTGGGCTGAAGGACCTTCGTTGGATGGTAAGAGTGAGTATTCAGTGGTTAATCAACCTGCTCCTGAAGGTCAGGAACCAACCTTAGGTAAAGCTAAGCCAGGCTCAGGTGCTCAAAAAGAGCAACTTTGAGTTCAGGAATCGTATGCTAACGTTGGTGTCATAAGGAGAGTCTGCAATGGAAAGCAAGCACTTAGTAGATTGGCTGCGAGATGCGCATGCTATGGAGAAGCAAGCGGAGAAAATGCTGCAATCTCAAGCGCATCGGTTAGAGCATTACCCGCAGTTGCAGCAGCGTATTGAAGAACACATTGAAGAGACAGAGAATCAATCGAAAAAGCTGGAACACTGCTTAACGCTGTTAGGCGCTAATACGTCATCTATTAAAGATATGGGCGCCGAGCTAACCGCATTTGGCCAAGCTGTCGGTGGCATGATGGCTGAAGATGAGGTGGTTAAAGGCGGTATTGCGAGTTTCGCATTCGAAAATTTTGAGATAGCGAGTTATAAAGCCATTATCAAAGCGGCTGATATGGCGTCACAACCTGAGGTCTCCCAAGTCTGTAAAGAGATTCTTCAGGAAGAAATAGCCATGGCCGATTGGCTGAGTAAGCACTTGGACGATACTACTCAGCAATTTTTAGAGCGTGATAAGGATGACGATTTGCGCGCTAAGACCTAGCCTTGCTAAGGCCTAGCTTTTGAGCCATAGCTTTTGAAACACCGCCTTTGAGACATCGCTTTAATTGCTCTTTCTCCCATCAGAGCAAAGCCCATTCCCCAGCTATCATGCTGGGGTTTTTTCTGCCAGCCGATTCAATGATGACTGCCCGGCTGGCGCCGTTCAATGCGTCAGAAGGCGGCTCAGGTCGGCCATCACAGCCTCTTTAGGGTCATCTTCACGAATCAGCAACCGAGCGTCGCCATCACGGTCGAAAGCAAAGACGGCGTTGGAGTGCGATACATCATAATTGCCAGCATCGTCTTTCTTACCATAACCGTACGTGACGCGGTAGCGGCGCGTCAGGGCCTGTAAAGCCTCTTCATCACCGGTCAAGCCGGTGAACTCAGGGCCGAAGGCGTCGGTATACTCTCGCAACGTGGCGGGGTCGTCGCGGTTAGGGTCGACAGACACAAACAGTACTCGCAAATCGTTTTGGGCCTCTTCCCCCAATTCCTGCGAGATCGCTGCCAGATTCGTCAGGGTGGTGGGGCAAATATGCGGGCAATGAGTAAATCCGAAAAAGAGCAGGGTGACATCACCGACATAGTCGGCTTCAGTGACCGAGCGGGCTTCTTCACTGATTAGCTCGAAATCCAATGGTGGCATAAGCCCGGAGATATCCTTGGTTTGCCAGCTTGGGTCAGAACAGCCGACGAGCCATAGCATCCCTGACAACAGCGCGGTCTTGCATCCTGTCTTATACATAGCGTTACCCATAGCGATACATGGTCGAACGTTTACCGAGCAAACGGCCGATAATGATCAACACCGCCAGCACACTCATCATGGTCGCTGGGATCCAGGTGATCAGGCCGCCGAGCCGCTGGTCCGTTAATGGTGCCAGTGGCCAGGCACGGCCACAAACGGCATACACGTCAAACAGCACGTTATGGCTGAAGGTGAGGTAGGCGCCCAGCAACATCTGGGGCGGCACCACGGCAAGCAACAGCGTAATGCGTACGCCATAGCTGAGCCCGCCACTTGCGGGCGAACGGGAGTCGAGTATTAACCACCAGAAGAGCAGCCCATCAACCAGCATGCTCCAGTTCATCAACTGGTAGAGACGATGACTCAGCATCGCGTCAAAATGAACCTGGGGAGTTAACCAGAAGTAGATCAGGCCCACGAACAGCAGTGGAGCGATAACCGGTTGCTGCAAAAGCCGATAACCAGGCCTGAGCATCTGCGCAGCGAAAGTAACCGTTGGCAAATTTCTCACACGATGCGGTATGCCTGCGTTGAGTATTGCCAGCGGGGCCGATAAGGCGATCAGAAACGGCGCTAAATGATGCAGCACTAGATGCTGGCCGCGGTGGACGAAAAACATGTACTGCGCTAAATAATCGAAATGTGTCTGAGACACCGTATAAATAGCCACGATACCCAAGAAAAAGGCAAAAGGGCGCCAGAATCCTTCATGCTGCAGACCACTGCGCCGTCGATGAAGCAGGCCGCGGACATAGAGACCTGCGCCAGCCAGGCAGGCGAGAGTCCAGCTAGGGGAGAATTCCCAAGGCAGCAGATAAGCAAGGCTACTGTCGAACTCCCCCATTACACCTCCTAAATAGCAGTACAGTGGTAAGGATAGACACTACAGAAAAACTTTCCCGATCAGCTACCTGTATCTGGCTGCGCGTGCGGCAGCTTGGCCGCCCTCGGGGGAGACGCCGCCGCTGTTATGTCCCAGCATTAACCTGGGGCTGCTATTACTGAGCTGTATCACCATGGATGCCGCTGCGCTGGCTCAGGGGTCAATCGCGGTAACAAGCAGTGGTTGGCGATAGGCGTCACTTTTCCCAATGCCGAGCGAGGGCGCCTAGCGATGTAGGGTTATGCCTGTATTACCTGCCATCGGATTCCAGGGTAAGTTGGGCCACAAGCCGATGTTGGTCCACCTTTGACGAGAATGGGAGAGCGCCGCTACATTGCAGGGAACTTTCCAATAACAACGATAATAGGGTGCGTTGGCTTCGTCATCCCACCCAAGTGGATCCTCTTACTGCAATGCCAGACCTGGAGGTCACGGAGCAGGACGCCAGGGATATAACGGCGTATCTTGAAACGCTCACTGAATAGGCTTAAAAAATTACGCCGCCCTTTAAGGATGTACTCGGGCGGCGAGGTGTGAAAGCAACGGCTTGTGAGTCTGGCTATTAGTTTTTAAACATTAGTTTTTAAATATCAGTTTTTAAATTCATACATTGTCTCGGGGAATCACGCTTTCCCAGTTTTTAGAAAACACGCGATGCTCATTTTCGTAAGCATCCAGCTGGGCATGGACAATGAAATTGTCCGTCGTGCAGCTTAGCGTGGTCCTTGTGTACACTTCGGTATTCCAGTCGCCTCTCTTAAAACAAGATTCTGTGAATGTTTCACCCCGGGCGGAAGTGAAATCATCATCAACGGTGCGATAGTACTCGGTGGCGCTGCGATGAATTTCAGTACCTATATCATTAATACGAAAACGGCCCTGGTTGTTAATCACTTCAAGCGTGGATGCTTTGCTTGCCAAGTCGCGATGCAACAACCAGTTATGTTCGCTAGGTTCCAAGAGCTTGGTATCAAGCGCAGATGCCGATTGCGGTGTGTCAAAAGGTGAAAGATCGGCATCGCTCGTTTGTGGCTCCCTAACGGGAAGCGTTAGCTGACAGTTCTCCAAATGCACAGTGACTTTTGCAGGCTCAGGCGGCAGCCATGCGAGTGGCCAATAAGAGGTGGAGATAGACACCCTTACTTGGTGACCCGCTGGAAATTGCTGAGCGATACCGTTTAGCGGAATGGTAACGCGGTAGCGCCGATGCGGCTCAAGAGGTTCTGGATGTGAGTCGCCATCCCGATGGGTAAGGTTCAGTAACCCATAGGAAACCCGTGTTGACTTGCCGTCAGGGGCTACGTCTGAAAGGCGAACTGCCAACATTGCCTGGGGCTTGTCACTTGATACCTCTAACGCTAGTTCAGGCATACCGAAGATACAGAGGGGCTCGGTTAAGCTTGGGCTGCTAAAAATAAGCGAGCCGCCATCCTCTTCTCGTTGGTCGCCAGGAAGATCCGGGGTGGCTGAATAAGAGCACCATTTGCCCGCTTCCAGCCCCACGCTAAGCGGTGACTGTAATTCCATTGAAGCGTATTCATGAACATCACTAAGCGCTTGCTGGCTTTGTGATTCAGCGATTAGCTGGTACGGCAATAAAGCGTAACTGCGCTCTTGGATGTTATTACTTGGCCATTGGCGCTCGCCTATCCAGCGACCAGGCCTATCATCATAAGAGTTATCGGGAGGTACGCTATCTTGCTGCCAAGCACGTAGCATCGGTTCATCCATGATCCCGTTTGGCTCATCTTTCAACCAATAATCCCACCAGCGGAGGGCTTCTTGTAAAAAGCCTATTGCTGGCCCTGGTAGCCCTTGGTGGGGATATTTATGGCCCCAAGGACCAATGAGCCCCTTACGTGGCACCTCAAGGTGTTCCATTAACCTAAAGACGGTATTGGTAAAGCCATCGGCCCACCCGCCGATTGCGTAAACCGGACACTGGATAGCGGAGTAATATTCACATACCGAGCTGGTTGACCAATAAGCGTCGCGACGTTGATGCCTAAGCCACTGATCAATCCATAAACCACTTTTCTCCATGCGCTCAAACCACATGTCGCGCCAGTCAGCGCCGACGATCTCTGGGTCAGGTGGCAACGCATTAAAAGCAAACATAACGGTTGCTTCGGATAAGTTATCGCCCAGCAAGCAGCCGCCCATATAGTGCATATTGTCCGCGTAAAGGTCGTCACTGGCACAAATGCTGATAATAGCTTTAAGCGCGGCGGGCTGTTTGGCCGCCACTAGCAAGCTATTAAAGCCGCCCCACGAGATGCCCATCATGCCTACCTTGCCATTGCACCACGCCTGCCTGGCAATCCATTCAATAGCATCAACGGCGTCTTGTTGCTCCTGCTGGGTATATTCATCCGTCAGCACACCATCTGAATCGCCACTGCCGCGCATATCAACGCGCACACAAACATAGCCATTGCCTGCTAAATAAGCATGGTTGGTCGCGTCTCTTCCACGTGTGATATCCCGCTTTCGGTAAGGAATATATTCCATGATGGCCGGTAGCGGTGAAGTCTCCGCTTTCTCGGGCAGCCAAATGCGGGCGGCTAATCTTTTTCCGTCCCGCATGGGAATGAATACATTCTCGATTTCACGGACTGAATAGGGAAATGATTCTACTATTTGCATGATCGCCTCTTATTTGCTCATTCGTCTACGTGCTCGATGTCAAATTTGAGAGCTTTCAAGCAGTACTCAAACTGCTCCTCAATTTGGTCGTGATTGTCGGCGGCTAAATAAAGCGTACCTAGCCGATAGCAAAAGTTGTCTTGATGCATTAAGTCGCTTAAGCGTTGACCAGTTTCGACATCAATTTTCACTTCTGTGTGCGGGTAGAGCGATTTGATATCGTTAATCTCTGCGTTGCTGGGGATTTTTCTAACAATGCCATCCTGGTGTTCACAGGGAATAAAGCACTTGGCAGCGACAGGCGCTACCCCCTGGCGATTAAGCAGAGAAGGGCGATTGCCCAAGGCAATGTCAACAGCGACTTCGTGGTTCGACATACCATCGACCATCACGAATATCTCGCTATGCGACTGTGAAATGCGCGTATTGAATTCCACTAGCCAGAGCTTATCTTCTGCTTCATTCCACATAAATTCAGCGTTGAAACACCCATTGTTGTAACCGATGTGTTCAAGGAATTTTCTGGAAGCCTCGATCATTTTATGATGCACATGTTCAGGCAAATTGCTTGGATACTCTAAGCGGTCAAATAGCGTTTCCGTCAGTTTGGATTTTGGCTGCGAAATAATGCCATGCACATTGAATTCACCTTGAAACATGGTGCCTTCAGGCGCGCCTTGTACACCACTGATGATTTCCTCTGCGATACAAGCATTGCCACCTGATTGCTTAATTTCTTCAGGGGTATCAGCGTATTCCAGCGCCTCATTAAATGGATCGCCTAGCTGGTTAATATTTTCTCTTATCTCTTCTATCGCTGCTTCAAACTGCTCGAAATTCTCAATTTTAAAGCCGAGGTGAGAGGAAAAAGCTTTTACAGGCTTAATCCAGAAGGGATAGTTTAAGGTGACTTGATCAAATGGCGATTCTGAAAAGGGGTCAACGCCGCAAAAGCGAGGCACTACTTCTGGAATAACTTTTTGCTGCTCCATTCGGCTCCAGAGTTTATGCTCGCACTTTAAAACACTGGTCACAGAAGGTGAGGGAATTCCATACTCTTTGCATAGAATGGGTACTAAAACACTGGTAGGAAAGTCCCATTGTGCAATAATAGCGTCTACAGTGCCTGGAAAACTAGCAAGCTGCTCTCTTGCGGCTTCCAGCACTTCATTAAAAGAGAACTGTTTTGCTTCAACCGCTGTATCGACCGTGAGCAGGCCGTGTATCTCCAGTTCTTTTGACTGGCGCAACGTTTCAAGCATGGCCTTTTGCTTATCTTCTAAGGCTACTATAAAAATATTCCTTTTCATGATGGCATCCTTGAAAGTTAAAAGTAGCAATAAAACAATGATGTAACTAAGCACCAATTAGTTGTAAAAAGCGCATGTTGCGATGCTAGAGCTTCAAGATCATTTCTTTTTACATCAATAACATATGTTATAACTGATTCGGCTGTTTTTATATTTAATAAACATCAATGCTTACTTATATTCACAAGCTCTAACCCTATATTACTATTTTTGTTAGCTCGCTAATGTTTTTGTAGCAGCGCCTTAATCTATGTTAATAAATGGCTCTTAAAAATAGTGGCTTAGCTTGTGGAAACGAGAGGGGTTAACTATCATTCTACCTCTCGATTAGCTCTTTATATGTACGTGGATTGTAAGGTTTTACTTTGTAAATCAGGTTTTGTCTAACTACAAGGGAGTGTAGAGAAGATGAGCAATGCAATTGATATACACAGTGATGTTTTTAAAGGGAGCGGTCATTATGCTCAGTTACCTGGTGTGACAGGGTTGCAAGCCAAGGAAATTAATCTTGGTAATATACTGAGCCATTATGCAGAGATTGGAACAGACTCTATAGATATTTTGTCGAGTGTTAATGTTAAAAGTATGGAGTTGAAAAGAAACCAAAAGCTATACTCTTTGTGCCAGGGAAGGGCAGAGATATTTATTGTAAAACAAGGCTGGGTAAGCTTGTGCCATACTTTTAAAAGCCATGGGCAAGATATATGTAATGTCTACATGCCGGGCGATATTGTTGGCTTGCGAGAAAGTTTTTTCGATAATCATGATATTACGATACTGGGGTTACAGAACTGTCAGTTAGATAAGGTTTCTGTTAATGAAGTGCATGATTTGTTTAAAGAAAATGCAGATATAAGAAGGGCTGTCGTTTCTTATATCATGGTTAATGATAATATTACTATTGAAAGGCTTAGAAGTTGTACACATCATAAGGCAGAAGAGCGCGTTGCGCATTTTTTACTTGAAATATACGCAAGGTATAATTTTAAAAAGCTGATTGATTCAAATGTATTTTCTTTTCCTATTACTCAAGAGGTGGTAGGTGAGCTGTTAGGTATTACCAGCGTTCATGTTAGCAGGTGCATGACTTCTTTAGAACAAAAAAAGTTGATTAGGAAGAGTAGGAATAGTATTAAGCTATTAGAGCCAGAGTTGTTGGCAGAGTATACTGGTTTCGATGAAAATATTATTTACGGGCATCTCCGCTTGTTTTGAATTCGTTTGTTTTAAATAAGTGGAATAATATGATGGAGAATTATTTTGAATTGGTGATGGCGTTTGTTGAAGTAGGCACTTTTTTAATCTGGGTGGTTTTTGCCCAGCTATTTTTTCTAACGTTTAAGCGCCAGCGGCGAGCTCGTTTTATTATTCATACGGAAGGATACGACTGTAGCAGTATGAAGCTCGCTTTTACGAATATGGCGGCTGAGCCTGTTTATGTAAGGAATGTGTTCTTTAGTATTGAGGGCGGTCAGGATAAACAAGTTTACAATCTTGACGATTTACATGGAGAAAGGCTTTTTAAAAAAGAAGTTAATGGTAGCGATAAGTGGGAATATCAAGGCACTATTCTTCCTGGAAGCTGTGTCAAACTAGAGGTGGGCGGTATATTTTATCCTTGTCTTTCAAAGGAGGAAGAAGAAACTAAGCAAGATGCCATTCATATTGAACCGGGCGACAATATTAATATATTCGTTGTCTTTTTTCATGGGGCAGATAAGAGGTTGTTAGGCGCTTCTCGGCATTTTAAGTTTTTTAAATCGTCAACAGGCGATTTTTTTAAGCCGTTAAGTTGGAACACAACCTCTTGGTCCACTGTTCATGAGCGGAAAAAGCTGATGGGGGCCTTGAAGCAGGAAAGAAAAGATTACCCAGGGTTTAGCTAATGTAGAAGATTTAACTAGCGCAAATAAACGCAGATAAAGGAAGCTTCAATTTTTTTCACGTAACACACGTTATGAAAAGCGTTATTAACCCTTGCAAGCTGATTTTGTTTGTCTACGCTATCCCCTGCAACATAATTCGATCTGAAACCTAATCATACAAGGAGTGGATTAGATGACAGTCAAAAGCACACCGCTAAATGCTGTAAACGCACATAAGCAATATAGCGAAATGGCGGATACACCTAATGTTCAGCGTACCCAGGTTCAAAGCAAACAGGTTCAAAGCGAACAGGTACAGGATGCCTACCCGTCGCGCTTAACCAATACACCTGAGAGAACCTGGCTGCCGCGACAAGATGCGGTCGTGAAAGGGCGCCAGCTTTCCGGCCCCTTAAGCCAAGCGCAGCTTGATGAGTTCGAGCGCAAAGGGTTTCTGTTTATTCCCAACCTCATTGAAGGCGCGGAGCTTGATGAGCTGCGTCAAGAAATGACGGCGCTGATGAGTAACGATGAGTACCGCAATAAAGATTTCAGCGTGACAGAGCCAGAAAGCCAGGAAATCCGCTCACTCTTTGCGGTGCATTTCCTCTCTGAACGCTTGGGTGAACTGGCCAGCGACGAGCGAGTAGCGGGCGCTGCGCGTCAAATTATTGGCGACGACCCCTACGTGCATCAGTCGCGGATCAACTATAAGCCAGGGTTTGCCGGAAAGGGCTTTAACTGGCACTCCGATTTTGAAACCTGGCACGCGGAAGATGGCATGCCGGCGATGCACGCAGTGAGTGCTTCGTTGATCTTGACCGATAACCACGAGTTCAATGGGCCGTTAATGTTGATTCCCGGCTCGCACAACAAGTTTGTGCCGTGCCTGGGTGAAACGCCAGAGGATAACCACAAAAGCTCGCTGAAAGCGCAGGAAGTGGGCGTACCAAGCCCGGAAGCGCTAACCGAGCTAGTGGCTGAACACGGTATTGAAGCGCCGAAGGGTAAAGCGGGCGGCTTGCTGCTGTTCGATTGCAATACTCTACATGCGTCGAATGCCAATCTTTCGCCTGACCCACGTAGCAACGTGTTCTTTGTTTTTAATCGTCGCGATAATCGTTGTGATGCGCCCTATGCGGCAGCTAAGCAGCGCCCTGATTTCTTGGCTCACAGCCTTGACCAGCAGGCGCAGCAGTATCGCTAATGAGTGGTGGGGGAACAAATTGATGGCTGAAGGTTGTGGAACCTTCGTCTAGGTGGGGTAAACTGTTGCGCCTGTCGTTGCGAATGCGGCACGCATAATGAGAAGGAGAATACCCGCCATGCGTTTTGTTCTACAGTTCACCGATGGCCAGGAGTTTCCCCACGCGTTGGGCAAAGTTGTCTGCATCGGCCGCAATTATGCCGACCATGCGAAAGAGTTGGATAATCCGGTTCCTACAGAGCCGTTGCTGTTTATTAAACCGGCTTCCAGCGTCGTAGATTTAAGTAAGCCCTTAGATCCGCCGTTTTCACGGGGCGATGTTCATTATGAAGCAGAGCTTGCTCTGTTAGTGGGCGAAACCTTAACCCATGCCACTATGGATGAAGCCGAGCGGGCGATTGTCGGTATCGGCTTGGCGATGGATTTAACCTTACGTGATGTGCAGACGACGCTTAAAGAGAAGGGCCATCCTTGGGAAATCGCCAAAGCCTTTGATGGCGCCTGCCCGCTTTCGTCGTTTTTGCCGTTAAGCCGGGTGCCCAATTGGAATGCGCTGGCTTTCACGCTTGAGATTGATGGTGAAGAGCGCCAGCACGGCGAGGGGGCTGATATGATTTTTGCTATCCCGTCCCTGGTGGCCGAAATGAGCCGCCACTTTACCCTCGAACCGGGTGATGTCATTTTGACCGGTACGCCCTCAGGCGTTGGCAAACTCGTTCGCGGCTCGTCACTGCGCTTAACCTTGACCGGTGGTTTGGAAATCGAAACCAGCGTAGTTGAGTAGTTAAGCGAGCTGCGAGACCATTGAGGTATATGTTGAGTACGCCATCACCAAGGTTATTGTAAATTGTGACGACCAAAAGAAACGCCACCCCGCAATCAGGGTGGCGTTTCTTGTTTTAGCCGACAAAAACGTTCGCTAGGGCCAAGTGGCTCAAGCCGCGTTACTCAAGATACGTGTAGCCTTCCAACCCTTCGCTCAAGCTTGCCGCAAAGCGGGCTTGTTCATCGGCCGTAAAGCCGCTGGCGGCTAACTGGTCGGTGAGCTTTTGCTTAAGCACGTTGGCATTGAAGTTGACGTAGGCGAGCACTTGGGCCACTGAATCTCCCGCCAGCGGGTTGGAAAGTGTCCACTCGCCGTCGGCATTAAGCGCGGCATCGACAGAGTCTGTATCGCCGAACAGATTGTGCAGATCGCCAAGAATCTCCTGATAGGCACCTACCAGGAAGAAGCCTAACCAGCGCTCATCATCAGATGCCCATTCGGGCAGTGGCAGGGTACTCTCTACGCCCTGGCCATCGACATAGCTGTCGATGCGGCCATCGGAATCGCAGGTAATATCCTGAATCACTGCTCGGCGGGTTGGGGCTTGATCCAGCCCGCTGAGGGGCAGCACCGGGAAAATCTGCTCAATGCCCCAAACGTCAGGCACCGATTGGAACAGCGAGAAGTTGACGAACAGCTTGTCGGCCAGCTTCTCCGCTAGCTCGTCCATGATTTCACGGTGGGCACGGTTGCGGGTGTCAAGCTGAGTGCGCAGCCGCGCGCAGGCAGCCATGTAGACGCGTTCGCCTTCCGCGCGGGCGGTAATATC
This sequence comes from Halomonas sp. HAL1, assembly GCF_030544485.1. Classification (NCBI taxonomy): domain Bacteria; kingdom Pseudomonadati; phylum Pseudomonadota; class Gammaproteobacteria; order Oceanospirillales; family Halomonadaceae; genus Halomonas; species Halomonas sp. HAL1. The sequence continues at coordinate 3,391,760 of NZ_CP130610.1, read as the reverse complement.
ACTCAGGCCCATCACAAAACGGTCCTGCAATTCGCTAACCGCCTGAAGCAGGTCGTGCCAGGCTTCCACTAGCATGCGTGGCTCTTGGTGTGTTGCCAACTGCTCAAACACCCGCCAGAGAAGCTCTACTTGGGCATCTTCCTGGCTCTCTTCTTGGCCCTCTCCTAGGGAATAGCGTTCAGGCGGCGTGTCATCAATACGCTCTTCGCCAATCACGTTGGTGATCAGCACCGCGTGGTGGGCGGTTAGCGCGCGGCCGGATTCGCTGATGAGATGCGGCTGGGGCAGGTCGGCCTCTTGGCATAGCTGGGCAAAGGCACTGACGACATTGCGCGCGTATTCGCGCATCGAATAGTTGGCCGAGCAGAAACTGCGCGAGCGGGTACCTTCGTAATCAATTCCTAAGCCGCCGCCTACATCCACGGTATCGATGGGCGCGCCCAGCTGCATCAGGTTTTGATAGAAACGGGCACACTCGCGCAGGCCACGCTGGATATCGCGGATGTTGGCGATCTGCGAGCCCAAGTGGAAGTGCACCAACTGCAAACTTTCCAGCGCGTCCTCGCGACGAAGGGTGTCTACCACCTCGAGAATCTGGCTGGCGGTCAGCCCGAACTTGGATTTTTCACCGCCGGTATTCTGCCATTTGCCTTTGCCCACCGAGGCAAGGCGGGCGCGCAGGCCAATACGAGGGGTAACGTCGAGTTCGCGGGCCTCTTCCAGGATCATCTGCAGCTCGGAGAGCTTCTCGACCACCAAATAAACCTTATGGCCGAGCTTCTCCCCCAGCAGCGCCAGGCGCACGTACTCGCGGTCTTTGTAGCCATTACAAACGATCAGCGAGGAGCCGCCATCGGAGAGCGCCAGCACCGCCAGCAACTCTGGCTTGCTGCCCGCTTCCAGCCCCACGCGGCCACTCCCGCGCTCAGCGGTAGCCAGAATCTCTTCCACTACGCGGCGCTGTTGATTCACTTTGATGGGGTAAACGGCGGTGTAACCACCTTGATAATCGCAATCGCTCATGGCGGCATCAAAGGCGCCACACAGCTGTTCGACCCTGTCATGGAGAATATCGCTAAAGCGCACCAGTACCGGCAGGCGTAGACCGGCGCTTTGTAGTTGACGCACCAGCCCACTCAGCGGCAGCGCCGGGCCTTCTGCATCGCTACCCAGCGGACGGACCAGGGCTTGGCCGTGGTCATCGACATCAAAGTAGCCGCTGCCCCATTGATCGATATTCCAGGTGCGCCGAGCGCGCAGCGCAGGGCTAGTAGTGGCCGTCACACTCATGCAGTTACCTCAGGCAGCGGCAGCGCACCGTGGGCGATGCGCGCCGTTAAAATAGTACGGAAACGCTCCGGGTCGTGGGGCGTTAAATCATGCGCTGGCGGGTCAACGTAAACCACCAGCAGGCGCGATAACCAATAACGCAGCGCCGTCATGCGCAGCATGGTGGGCCATAGCTCGCGCTCATCCGTCGTTAATGGTCGGCGTGCCAGATAGGCGCTCAATAGCGTATCGTAACGCTCTGCGTTAAGCGTACCGTCGTCGTTGGAAGCCCAGTCGTTGATCACAATCGCCAGGTCGAACAGCAGGTCGCCGGTGCAACCGTTATAAAAGTCGATAATACCGCCCAACTGATCATCCTCAAAGAGGGTATTATCGCGGAAAAGGTCACCGTGCAGAGCGCCTTGCGGCAGCTCATTGTGCTGAATAAAGGCGCCCTCAAAATCGTCGACTTGATCCTTCATCAAGGTTTGATCTGCCGGGCTTAGATAGCTCAGCACCTTGTGGTGCATCACATGCAGCCAGTTGAGATCCCGCGGGTTCGGGCGGTGGCCGGGAAAGCGTTTTGAGACCACATGCAGGCGGCCCAGGGTATCGCCCAGGGCGTGGCATTGCGCCAAGTTGGGCGCTTCTGGATGACGGCCGGGCAGGCGCGGAAACAGCAGCGCCGGTTTACCTTCCAGGCTGTGCAGCGCGATACCTTCGCGGTCATGTACCGTGCCGGGCACCGGCAGGCGGTGCTCGTCTAAATAGTCCAGCAGTTCCACAAAGAACGGCAGCTCTGCGTGCTCGCCCTGTTCGAACAGGGTCAAAACCAGCTCGCGACGGTCAGTGGTCACAAAAAATGTCGAATTTTCTGTGCCGCCCGCCACTCCCTGTAGGGAAACGAAGCTGCCAACATCAAATTTTTCTAAGAACGCGGCGACCTGTGCGTCGCTAAGCGGGGTGAATACAGCCATGAATGTCTCGCCCAGGTTGCTAAGCCCATTATTGTAGCGGCTTGGTAGCTCAGTTGGCAGCGTTGTTGTCACTGTAAATGTGGCAGCACCAGTTTGGCCCTGCAGGCAGCCCGCGCAACGCGTATTATGTGAGCAACTATTTTCGCCACTCTCTTCAGCACTTTTTCAACAATGGAACTTGGTTATGGCTCGCGCTCCGATCGTTCTCGTCGATGGCTCCTCTTATCTTTATCGTGCGTTTCACGCGCTGCCGCCGCTTACGACCTCTAATGGTCAGCCTACCGGCGCGGTGAAGGGCGTGTTGAACATGCTCAAACGGCTGATCAAGGATTATCCGCAAAGCCCGATGGCGGTGGTATTCGATGCCCCAGGCAAAACCTTCCGCGATGACATGTACAGCGACTACAAAGCGCATCGCCCGCCCATGCCGGATGACCTGCGCAGTCAGATCGCGCCGCTGCACGCCTGTGTAAAGGCGCTGGGCCTGCCGCTGCTATGCGTTGAAGGCGTCGAGGCAGACGATGTGATTGGCACCCTGGCGCACCACGCGACCCAGGCAGGGCGCGATGCGGTGATCTCTACCGGCGACAAGGACATGGCGCAACTGGTCAATGCCCACATCACGCTGGTCAACACCATGAAGGATGAAACCCTGGACGAAGCGGGCGTGGAGGAAAAGTTCGGCCTGCCACCTGCGCTGATCATCGATTTTCTCGCCCTGATGGGTGACAAGGTTGATAACATTCCCGGCGTACCCGGCGTGGGTGAAAAGACCGCCATTGGGCTGCTGCAAGGGATGGGCGGCGGGCTGGATACTATTTATAGCGATTTAGAGCGGGTAAAAACGCTCACCTTCCGCGGGGCGAAAACCCTGCCCAAGAAGCTTGAAGAGCATCGCGAACAGGCGTTTCTCTCCTATCAGCTGGCGACCATCAAGGTCGACTGCGATCTGCCGGTGGGCCTGGATGACCTGGATATCGCTCATCCCGACCGCGAAGCGCTAGTGACGCTGTATAAAGAGATGGAATTCCGTCAGTGGTTGGGTGAACTGCTGGAAGGCAAAGACGAAGGCGTCGATGACGTTAAAGGCGGCGAGCCTGCGCCCGCCAGCGCTGAAGCGACAGAGAGCGATGCTGAGGGTTCGAGCGCTGTTGCTAAACGGGCTGCTCGCGAAGATCACGTCATTCTCGAACAAGCAGAATTTGAGCGCTGGCTGGAACGGCTACATGGTGCCGAGCGCTTCTGCTTCGATCTTGAAACCACCAGCCTCAACTACATGGATGCGGAAATTGTCGGCATCGGCGTGTCGCTGGAAGCGGGGGAAGCTGCCTATATTCCGGTTGCCCACGATTACCTGGATGCCCCTCAGCAACTTGACCGCAAAGCGGTGCTGGCCGCGCTAAAACCACTGTTGGAAGACCCAACCAAAACCAAGATCGGTCAAAACCTCAAATACGATATTTCGGTGCTGGCGAACTATGACATTGCTGTCGTCGGCCCGTTTGCCGACACCATGCTGGCCTCCTATGTGCTCAACTCCACCGCCACGCGCCATGATATGGATTCGCTAGCGCTGAAGTATCTGGGCGAAAAGACCATCTCCTTTGAAGAGATTGCTGGCAAGGGCGCCAAGCAGCTGACGTTTAATCAAATTGCCCTGGAACAAGCCGCGCCTTACGCCTGTGAAGATGTCGATATCACCCTGAGGCTGCAACAAACGCTGCGCCCCCAGGTTGAAAATGAAGGGCGCCTGGCGGAAGTGCTGGATTATATCGAGCTGCCGCTGATCAAGGTGCTTTCGCGCATCGAGCGTAACGGTGTGGCCGTGGACGCCGAGCGACTTCACGAACAGAGCCAGCAGCTGGATCAGCGTATTCGCGAACTGGAGCGCGAGGCATTTGAACTCGCCGGGCGTGAATTCAACCTGGGCTCGCCCAAGCAACTGGGGGAGATTCTGTTTGAAGAACAGAAGATTCCGGTGCTCAAGAAAACACCTAAAGGCGCGCCCTCCACCGCTGAAGGGGTGCTGGAAGAGCTGGCGCTGGATTACCCGCTGCCCAAAGTCATCATGCAACACCGTGGCCTTGCCAAGCTTAAATCCACCTACACCGATAAGCTGCCACGATTGCTCAATAAGGCCACTGGCCGGGTGCATACCAGCTATCATCAGGCGGTTACCGCGACCGGGCGGCTGTCGTCATCAGACCCGAACCTGCAGAACATCCCTATTCGTACCGAAGAGGGACGCAAAATTCGTCAGGCGTTTATCGCCCGCCCCGGCTACCGCATTGTCGCCGCCGACTACTCGCAGATCGAGCTGCGCATTATGGCGCATCTTTCCGAAGATAAAGGCCTGCTGGAGGCGTTTGCCGAAGGGCGTGATATCCACACCGCTACCGCGGCGGAAGTCTTCGGTACCTCGCTTGAGAAAGTCTCCGGCGACCAGCGACGCAGCGCCAAGGCGATCAACTTTGGCTTGATTTACGGCATGAGCGCCTGGGGGCTGGCGCGCCAACTGCGTATCGAACGTAATCAGGCCCAGACCTACATCGATCGCTACTTCGACCGCTACCCTGGCGTGGCGCGCTACATGGAGCGCATCCGCTCCCAGGCAGCTGAAGATGGCTTTGTTGAAACCGTGCTAGGTCGGCGGCTTTACCTGCCGGAGATTCAGTCCCAGAACCGCAACCGTCGCCAAGGCGCCGAGCGCACCGCGATCAACGCGCCGATGCAGGGCACGGCTGCCGATATCATTAAGCAGGCGATGATCGACGTGGATGCGTGGCTGGAAGAAGGCGAGTTCGACGCACTGATGGTCATGCAGGTGCACGATGAACTGGTGTTTGAAGTGGCGGAGAAGCAGGTCGAGGCGTTTATCAAGCAGGTGCAAACACGCATGCAGGGTGCAGCTGCGCTAAAAGTACCGCTGATTGTAGAGGCGGAAAGCGGCGCCAATTGGGATGAGGCGCACTAACTCTTAGTTTAAAGAAACGAAACCCCGCAGCCATGAACTGACCCCATAAACTTGGACAGTGAACAACTAAGCGGCCAAGGCCTGATTCCGGTACTGCACCGGACTCAGGCCTTTTAGGTTGGTCTTAATACGCTCGTGGTTATAGTAATGGATATAGTGTCGGATGCCCGCCTGTAACTGCTCAATAGTGGCGAACCGATTCAGGTAGAAATATTCAGACTTCAGCGTTCCAAAGAAGCTCTCCATCGCAGCATTATCCAGGCAATTTCCCTTGCGTGACATGCTCTGGATCACCCCATGCTCGGCGAGCTTGCGCCGGTAGGCAGGCATCTGATATTGCCAACCTTGGTCGGAATGCAGCAGCGGCGCGTCTTGGTCGGCCAGCTTGGCCAAGGCTTTCTTGAGCATCTCCCCTACCAGCGAGTACTACGGCTGTTTCTGCATGGTGTAAGATACGATTTCCCCATTGTAGAGATCCATCACAGGCGACAGGTACAGCTTTTCGCCTCGGACATTGAACTCCGTGACGTCGGTGACCCACCGTTGGTTGGGGCGTTCAGCCTGAAACTGACGGGCAAGAAGATTGGGAACACTGGCCTGTTGTCCACGATAGGAGCGGTATTTCTTTGGGCGTACCAATGACTTCAACCCCAGATGCTGCATCAGACGTTGAACTGTTTTGTGGTTGACCTGCTCTCCCGCCTGGCGCAACGCTGCCGTAATTCGTCGATAGCCGTAGCGCCCTTTGTGACGCTCGTAGAGGGCGTGAATTCGACGCTTCAGACCCGCATGCCGATCATCCAGCTGCTGCACCCTTACCTGATAATAGAAGGTGCTACGCGACAGTTCGGCGACTTTTAGCAGCACCGGCAAAGGGTGGCCTTGCTTCAGTTCAAGGACTACTCGCGCTTTTTCTGCGCGACTTGCTCTTTGGACTGACGCAAGGCCCTCAATTTTTTAGGTAGGCCACCTCAGCACGCAAGTATTCGTTCTCTTGGAGCAGCTGCTCCAGCGAGCTCTTTTCAGTCACTGGAAGTGGGGGCTTGGGGGGCTCTGCTGTGGGCATCTTCGTCGGGCGACCTCGGGCTTTAGGCTCCAGCGCCTGGAAGCCTCCTTCATGATACTGACTTTCCCACCGCCGTACGACCCCCACTCCACCTCGGATATCGAACAGGGCAATCGCTTGTCGGGCTGAGAGATCCTCTTGTCTCATCCGTTGCAACACCGACAATTTGAACTCAGCGCTGTAGCGGCTGGACTTCTTCTGCAGGCCGCTCAGGCCATGCTGTTCATAGCTTTTCACCCAACGCCTGACGGTGGCATGGTCAAGACCGTACTGCTTGGCCAGCCTCCTATAACCCTCTTGTCCTTCTGTGTAGCGCTGTACGACTAATAGCTTGAACGCTTCCTTATACTTCGCCATGAAAAACACCCCAATCGCTGGATGAGTGTCCAACTTTTGGGGTGCAGTTCAGCCACTGGCTGCGGGGTTATCAATTAACGCCAGCCGACACGATCGAAGATGCGAATGGCTTCGGGGTTGTTCTCACCCAGTACGCTGATGTTGACGTCGTCCGTTTTGAAGTTGCCCCAGGATTCCAGCACCGGGTCTTTCTTCACGCCGTCCACCACCGGAAACTCATTGTTGCCGGAAGCAAAGATCTCCTGAGCGGTGTCTGAGGCCAGGTACTCAAGGAAGCGGACGGCGTTTTCGCGGTTAGGCGCGCCTTCTACAACCCCAGCACCGCCTACGTTCACGTGGGTGCCGCGGTCATCCTGGTTGGGGAAGATGATCCCCACTTTGCGGGCGGCTTCGCGCTCGGCATCGTCGTCAGATTTCAGTAGGCGCACATAGTAGTAGTGGTTCGCGACCGCGATATCGCACTCGCCGCTGGCCACACCCAGAATTTGGTCGGTATCGCCACCTTCCGGGTCGCGCGCCATATTATTCACCACGCCCTGGGCCCACTCTTCAGCACCCTCTGCGCCGTGGTGTTCAATCATGGCCGCCAGCAGTGACTGGTTGTAAATGTTATTGGACGAGCGGATGCACACCTTGCCTTCAAACTGCGGGTCGGCAAGATCTTCGTAGCTGGTAATCTGGCTAGGGTCGAAGTTTTCGCGGTTGTAATAAATCGCCCGGGCCCGCTGGCTAAAGCCAAACCACAGGCCGTCAGGGTGGCGCATGGCTTCGGGCAGGCGCTCATTAAGCACATCGGACTCGACGCTCTGGAAAATGCCTTCGTCTTCCGCGCGCCACAGACGGCCTGCATCGACGGTAAGCATCACATCTGCGGGGCTTGCCACGCCTTCGCGCTGAATGCGCTCGATCAACTGGTCGGAGTCGCCTTCCAGGATGTTGACTTCGATGCCGGTCTCTTCGGTGAACGCATCGTAGAGGCGTTCGTCAGAGTCATAGTGGCGCGCGGAGTAGAGGTTGAGTTCATCTGCAGCGACCTGACCAGCAAACGTAGCGCCTACCATCATCGCTGCCATTGGAGCAACAAAGCGTACAGTTTTCATCAAGCACATCCTTATTTGTTGAATGATAATAAGTTGCATTATTAACATCGTTATTGAAGCGTTTCAACTGCCTGACGTCAAGGCTTAGCGTCTACGTAAAAGGTGTTACGTGCATATCCAGTGAATAAAAAATAGAATGCAAACAACTTTCAAACGTATTGAATCCGCGTTTAGGTTTTACAGGCGCGGTTTGCGTACCTGAACCGTGTTAATTAACAGTGGTGATATATGACAGCAACCCTCAAGGTCGCCCCGGTGGCGCCCAGTACAACGGCGTTGTCCCTTCACAATGTGTGCCATGCCTATGACGGCCATGCGGTTGTCAAAGGGGTGGATTTAAGCGTTGCACCGGGTGAAGTGGTTTGCCTGCTGGGCCCCTCCGGGTGCGGCAAGACCACGCTGCTGCGCATTGCAGCGGGGCTGGAAGTACTGCAAGAGGGCAGCGTAGCGCTGGAAGATATGACGATTGCTGCGCCGGGCCAGCGCCACGTGCCGCCGGAAAAGCGCAATGTAGGGCTAGCGTTTCAAGACTCGGCGCTGTTCCCCCATCTCACCGTGCTGGAAAATGTCACCTTTGGGCTTAAGCACTTGGCCTCCGGTCAGCGCCGTGAGCGGGCCAAGCAACTGCTCGAACAACTGGGCATGGCTGGGTATGTCGATGTCTACCCCCACATGCTCTCGGGCGGCCAGCAGCAGCGGGTGGCTCTGGCGCGTGCGCTGGCGCCGTCACCGCGTTTGATGCTGTTGGATGAACCCTTCTCAAGCCTGGACGCGCGCCTGCGCGACCGTATCCGCGACGATACGCTGCACGTATTGAAGAAGGTCGGGGCGGCGACGCTGTTAGTCACCCATGACCCTGAAGAAGCCATGTTCATGGCAGACCGCATCGCGCTGATGCGCGATGGGCGAATCGTGCAGACAGGAACACCGCGAGAGCTTTACTGCGCGCCGCAAGACCCCTTTGTGGTGACCTTTTTCGGCGATGTGAATGAACTGCAAGGCAAGGTGCACAATGGCATGGTGAGCACACCAGTAGGGCGGGTGCCTGCGGTGGGGCTAGCTGAAGGCAGTGATGCTCAGGTAATGATTCGCCCCGAGGCACTGCGTATTGTGGAGCGCGACCTGCCGGCGGATGCTCATTGCCATAGCCATGTGGTCATGGCGAAGCTGCTGGGGCGCACTAGCCTATTGCACCTCTGTGCCCATGGCGAGAATGGCCTTGAAGCCCACCTGCACGCCCGTGTACCTGGGGTATTTCTACCCGCGGAGGGGCAGCCGGTGGATATTCACCTCGACCTTTCCCAGGTGTTTGTTTTTCCGCTCTTTACCTAGGGTTTCGTCAGGAGTTAGCGCCGGGGCGCGAACGTCGCATGGCCATGCTGAGCAGAATCACCGGCAAGATTCCGACGACCACAATCGCCAGTGACGATGTCGATGCTTCGGCCAGCCGCTCGTCAGAGGCCAAATTGTGCGCCCGCACCGCCAGCGTGTCGAAGTTGAAGGGGCGCAGAATGATCGTCGCCGGTAGCTCCTTCATCACGTCGACAAAGACCAGAATCCCCGCCGCCAGCAGGCTGCTACGCATCATCGGCGTATGAATATGACGCAGCGTGCCGCCCGCCGTTTGGCCTAGCGTGCGCGAGGCGGCATCCATGCTGGGCGTCACCTTGCCGAGACTGGCTTCAACCGCATTGAACGAGACAGCCAAAAAGCGCACCACATAGGCGTACAGCAAAATAAACGCCGAACCACTGAACACCAGGCCGATAATGTAGCCGTAGTGATTGTTCAGCCAGGTATTCAGTGCGTTATCCAACCAGGTAAACGGAATCAGAATACCCACTGCGACGACCGAGCCGGGAATCGCGTAGCCCATGGAAGCTACCCTGGCAGCCACCCGCGCAAACGTCGTATCGTGCATGCGCACGCCATAGCTCAGTACGACTGCCAGGCCCACGGCGATTAGCGCAGCGACGGTTGCCAATCCCAGGCTGTTCCAGGCGTAGCCGATAAATCGCGAGCCCCACAGCGAATCGCCCCCCTGCAGCGCTAAATTAAGCAAAATACCGCTGGGCAGTAAAAAGCCCACCAGCACCGGTAGCAGGCACGCAAGCGTCGCCGCCGCGGCGCGCCAGCCATGCAGCACGTATTCTGGCAGCTGCTGATAGCGGTTGGTGGTATGGAAATAGCGGCGCTTGCCCCGCGACCAGCGCTCCAGGAGCACTAAAACAATCACGAAGGTAAGCAGGCACGCTGCCAACTGCGCCGCCGCGACTTGTTCGCCCATGCCGAACCAGGTGCGGTAAATGCCAGTAGTAAAGGTATCGACGCCAAAGAACTGCACGGCGCCAAACTCGTTCAGCGTCTCCATCAATACCAGTGATACCCCGCCCACCAGCGCCGGACGAGCCAGCGGTACGGCGACGCTGGCGAACAGCCGCCACGGGCCGCGGCCAAGCGTGCGGCCCACATCCAGCACACATACCGACTGCTCCAGGAATGAGGCGCGAGCCAGCAGGTAGACGTAGGGGTAAAGCACCAGGGTAATGACCGTTGCCGCGCCGCCCAGCGAGCGCACATTGGGAAAGTAGTAGTCGCCATACTCCCAGCCAAACGTCTCGCGTAGCAGACTCTGTAACGGGCCAGCGAATTGCAGAAAATCGGTATAGGCGTAGGCGATGACATAGGTAGGCACCGCCAGTGGAAGCAGCAGCCCCCACTCGAATAGTCGTTTACCGGGGAAGCGACACATCACCACCAGCCAGGCGGTACCGGTGCCGATGACCAACGTGCCGAGGCCCACGATCACCACCAGCCAGAACGTATTATTCAAGTAGCGACCCAGGACCGTGCTAGCCAGGTGCTGCCATACGCCATCGGTTGGCATCGCGATATGGGCAAACACGACCAGCACTGGCAGAGCAACCACGAACGCCACCGCGATCAAGGCTATCGACCAGGGGCTGGCACGACGGCTAAGCGAAGAGGTGGCGGCGGATAGCCCGCGATAGCTGGATCTGAACAAGCGAACACTCCTTGCATTGACGGAAAGCAGTAGTGGAAAGCCGGAAAGTAGCGCAGCAAACATCTAATGCGAATCACTGGCGGGCGTGAATAGTAGCATTGGCGCTGTTCTACTGCAGCTTTGCAGGCCAGTAGTCAATGCAAAAATAAGCCCGCCGAAGCGGGCTTATAATGGTTGAACGTTAAGCAGGTGGGAAAGGCCTAGTAACCCAGCATCATGCTCGGCAGGCCGGTAATCAGCCACGGGAAGAACGCCATTAGCGTACACGCCAGCAGAATCAGGGCGACGAAAGGCACGACCGCTTTGTAAAGATCGACGATTTCTACCCCCGGTGGTGCCACGCCTTTCAAGTAGAACAGCGCATAGCCAAAGGGCGGGGTCAGGAACGAGGTTTGTAGCACTACCGCCACCATCACCACGAACCAGAGCATATCGACGCCCATGGTTTCGACGATGGGCAGCATGATCGGAAAGCTCAGCAGTACGATGCCGGTCCAATCCAGGAACATACCCAGCACGAACACCAGGAACAGCATCAGAATCAGCGCGCCCACCGTGCCACCAGGCATCGCCAGCACCAACTCGCTGATCACGGTCATGCCGCCGCCGCGGGAAAACACGCCGGTAAAGGCCGTGGCGCCGACTAATACCAGCATGACCATGGTGGTGGTTTTGCCCGCTTCTATCATCGTCCAGAAGCAGGTGCTTATTTTGCGATCACCAAAAATCAAAAACAAAATGAACGCGATAAACACACCGATGGCCGAGGCTTCGGTCGCCGTGGCGATACCGGTAAACAGCGCGCCCAGCACACCCAGAATCAACGACATGGGGGGAACCACATACTTGGCCAGCATGATCAGCAGCTGTTTGGTGCTGACTTCGGCACGCTCTTCCGCTGGCACCTTGGGGCCGTAGTGGGGCTTGAGATAGCAGATGATCAATACGTAGAGCGCATACATAACACCAAGCAGCAGACCGGGAATCAGCGCGCCCGCAAACAGTGCGCCCACCGATACCGGCGAATAGCTTGCCATCAGGATCAGCATAATGCTGGGCGGAATCAGAATGCCCAGACAACCGCTGGCCATAATGACGCCCGCGCTCAGTTCTTTGTTGTAGCCATACTTGAGCATCGGCACCAGAGCGATCATGCCCATGACGGCAATTGAGGCACCGACAATACCAGTGGTGGCGGCGAGCAGCACCGACACGATAACCACGGTAAGTGCCAGGCCACCGCGCAGATTCGCCAGCAATAGCCGCATGGCATCAAACATCTTCTCGGTAACACCGGAGTCGTTTAAGAACCGCGCCATCAAAATGAACAGCGGTATCGCCACCAGGACATAGTTGTCCATGGCGTTACCGAAAATATTGTTAATCAGGGTACCGAGGATACGCTCGCCAGGGCCGAGAAAAGCGCCGATAACCGCGACACCACCCAGCACAAATGCCAGCGGATGGCCCATAAACAGGCCCACCATCAGACCGCCAAACATCACCAGCGTGAGCATTTCAGGACTTAGGTTCATGCTGATGTCTCCTCGCGAAGCTGCATGATGGCACGCAGCACAATGGCAATTGCCTGTAGCAGAATCAGGATAGCGGCGACTACAATCACGCCTTTAATCGGGTAGACCGGGATTGAGACCATGCCATAAGTGGTTTCACCGCGGCTCCACGCGCGTTCAAAAAAGCTCCAGCCCAGGGTGATCAGCATCCAGATAAACGGCACAAAGAAAATTAGATAACCGAGCACTTCAAGCACGGCTTGCTTTCTACGCGATAGCAGCCGTTTCAATACGTCGACTTCCACGTGGGCATGGTGGCGGAGTCCGTAAGCCGCCATCAGCATGAAATGGGCGCCAAACAGCATCTTGGTCACGTCAAAAGCCCAGTCGCTAGGGCGCCCAAACAGAAAGCGTGACGCAATGTCGTAAAGAACAATCAGGGTAATGATGGCAATCAATGGCGCGATGACGCGCCCAAAAGCTTCATTGATAGCATCGATCGCCTTGGCAATCGCATTCATGGAAGATCTCCGCGGTCAGCACAAAAAAACCGCCCCGGTAAAAACCGAGGCGGCACAGAAGCGCCTTACAGGCAGGCTTCGATCTCTTCCAGTGAGGGCAGATTGTCCATCACGCGGCTCATATTGTAAGGCGCGGAAACATCGCGCCACGTCGCGTAGTGCTCAAGGTAGGCAATCATGGATTGGTAAACCTTGGCGTGGTCAGGGTCTTCGCAAGCACCGCGCAGAATGACGTCATTGGTGACTTCCTGAATGCGCGCCAAGTCCTCTTCAGAGAACTGATTGATCGTGACACCGGCGTCAATAAACTTCTGCGTGGCTTCGGTGGACTGGCGTTCAGACCAGGCTAGCGACCATGCCATGGTGGCGTCCGCCGCAATACGCAGGGTTTCTTGGGTCTCTTCTGAGAGCGCGTCCCACGCATCTTTATTGATCATTACGCCAAATACGCTGGCCGACTGGTGCCAGCCCGGGGTTGCCCAGTAGTCAGCCACTTCGGAAAAACCGGCGTTAAAATCAACACCAGGGGTCGAAAACTCACCCGCATCGATAACGCCGCGTTCAATGGCTTGGTAGACTTCACCACCTGCCAGAGTGACCTGTGAGCCGCCTAGCTCTTCGAGTACGCGGCCCTGATCACGACCCGAAAGGCGCAGACGCTTGCCTTCTAAATCGGCAATGCTTTCAATCGGGGTGCGGCCCATAAAGCCGGACTCATTGTTGGTAATGCCGTAGGGGAGATACACCATGTTGAACTGGCCATAGATCTCTTCATACAGCTCACGGCCGCCCCACTGCTGAATCCAGTTAAGGTAGTCAACGCCATTAAACAGGCTGGTAGTGGTGGCCAGTGGTGAAAAGGCGGGATTCAAGCCGGCCCAGTAACCCGGCCAGTCGCCTGCGGCTTCGATGCTGCCCGTTTCTGTGGCGTCAAAGACTTCTGTGCCGGGCATTAGCGTGCCGCCCGCGCGGAAATTAATTTGTAGTTCTTCGCCCGCCAGCTTATTGACCAGCTCCACCCAGTGCTGGTCGATCTTGATAAGATCAAGATTCTCTGGCCAGGTAGAGGTCATCGTCCACTCTTCTTGTGCCTGAGCGGTGGTCGTGAAGGCTGCGAAAGCAATACCAGCGGCAAGGCCAGTGAGGGCAAATTTGGTCGTTTTCTTCATGGTGTGTTTCCTGGTTTGGCGTGTGACGTTGTTAGTGTTGGATACCTGAAGTCAGGAAAGTGCAGTGCTACAGGGTTACGTTTACGTAAACAAGGGAATTTAAGCGCTACAGAGCTAAACTAGCACACCAACCCCGCTGCAGCGCAATATCAGTAATGTAAGAAAGCTCTTCCATCGTTTTTAAGTAAATTCTATATATTTAAGAAAAACAGACAGTTATAGGATATTTTGAATATCGAGATGAGTTGTTAAGTAGTGCAGAAACGTTGAAAGTAGTTAAATTGTTCAACCAAAGTTGTAAGCAGAAGGCTCGCCATAAGAGGCTCAGCGGAACGCTTTATAGGGTAACGTGATGGGAAACGGGCGTGCCGGAGTAGGAAATTATTTGCTAAATAATCAGCTGTCAGAAAGCCAACACTCGCCGCGAATGGTGGCAGCGTTAGTTCATCATGCGCAGCGTCTCAATCGCCGCGGCTGGCGCCAGTTGGTGTGGTTAAGCGGTGAGGCAGAACAGTGTCGCTCAATCGCCCAGGAGGTATGGCAGGCCTTCTCCTGGCAGGCGCCTCTGTGGGTGGCCAACGAGAACGCCGCATTGCTGTTTTCCGCGCCTATTCTCTCACCTCGCAAGGCACGGGCACGCCTGGGGGCTGAGCATCAGTTGGTCGTGATCGATACACACAGCACAGGCTTTGATCCTGAAGCGTTGGGGGCGCTGGCGGGAACGATCACGGCGGGTGGCTTACTGCTATTACTCACACCCCAGCCGTGGGGTGAAGCACCTGACCCGGACTACGCGCGTTTTGCTGATCACCCCTGGCACTGGTCGCAACTGAGCTGCCATTACCTGGCGCGCTTGGCGCGTCAACTGCAGGCCTCAACTCAGGTAGTGCGCTGGCGTGCTGGTCAGGCGTTACAGCTGCCTCAATTGTCTCAATTAGCTTCGCGTGGAGCAGGCGATCCCAGCGCTGGTGATAGCGACTGCCTGACCTCAGATCAAGCAGCCGCCGTAAAGCGATTGGTGGGCCTAAAGCGGCGTCGCCCGCTGGTCATTACCGCCGACCGTGGGCGCGGCAAAAGCGCCGCGCTGGGGATCGCCTGTGCCCGGCTGTTAATGGACAAAGCCCAGCGCGTGGTGCTGACCGCGCCGCACCTGAGTGCGGTGGAGAGCGTTTTTGAACGGCTGTCTGCGCTTTGTCCGGCAGGTCGTCGGGTCGCCCAAGATCACTTTGTGCTGGCCGAGGGCCGCGAGCTGATTTTTTTACCCCCGGACGACTTGACCGAACAGGTCAATGCGCAGGTGCAGGGCGGCGATGGCAGTTATTTATTGGTGGATGAGGCGGCGGCAATTCCCGCTGCGCTTCTGGGGCAATGGCTGGTGGCTTTTCCGCGCATTGCCTTTGCCACGACGGTGCATGGCTATGAGGGCTCCGGGCGTGGATTCGCGCTGCGCTTTCGCGACACCCTTGACCGGCTGACGCCCCAGTGGAAAGCGCTGACGCTTGAGTCGCCCATTCGCTGGCATGGTGGCGACCCGCTGGAAGCGCTGGTCAATCAACTGCTGCTGTTAAAAGCAGTGCTGCCTACTGCTCAACCGAATGACAGCGCCGTGGTAACAAAAGTGGTTGGTCCTGCCTGGCTTGCCGAGCAAGACGCGGCACTGGAAAAGCTGTTTGGACTGCTGGTGCAGTCGCACTACCGTACTTCCCCCAACGACCTGCGCCAATTGCTTGACGGCCCCGGCACGGCATTGCGCGTGATCGAGCAGGTGAGTGAGCCTCAGGCGGTGCTGGTGACACGGGAGGAGGGCGGTTTTGAGGCCACCCTCGCCCATCAAGTCGCCCGCGGTGAACGTCGGCCTCAGGGGCATTTGTTGGCGCAGTCGCTGGCCACTCACGCCGGTAGCCGTGAGGCGTTGACCGCCCGCTGGCGGCGGGTGGTGAGGATCGCGACGCATCCTGAGCGGCGCCGCGAAGGCTTGGGAAAAGCGCTACTGCATGATGATATAGCCGCCGCCAAGCAGCAGGGTGTCGCGCTGTATGGCGCCACCTTTGGTGCGGAGGCGTCGCTGTTACGGTTTTGGTTGGCGCTGGGGTTTACGCCGGTGCGTTTAGGCATTACCCGTGAAGCCTCCACCGGTGAGTTTGCTGTGATGGTGGCGAAAGCGTTAAACGCACAGGGTGAAGCGGTGCTTGCCGACCTGAATGAGCGCTTTCAGGCGGCATTAGCCAGCCTGTTGGCGTTTGAGTTGAAGGCGTTGCCTGCCTCGGTTGTCGTGCTGTTGCTCGGTCAGATGCCGAGCGTTTCACTTAGTGCGCGCGATTGGCAGGATATTGAAGATGTGGCGATCGCCCATCGCGATCCCGTTCTCGCTCGCCCGGCCTTGCAAGCCTTGGCCCGGCAAGCCAGCCACTGCCCCTTAACGGAAGCGCAACAGCAGTCACATCGACAAGTTGCGGCGTGGGCGTTTCAAAATATACCCCTGGCGACGGCCCACAATGACGCGTTGAAGGCCTTGCGCCTCGCCGTGAATAACCTCATTGAGGTAAAGTAGTCCGATTGCCGATAACGAAGAGTCTTTAATGAACGCACATCTTGAAGCGCTGGAGCCCTCCTTAGTTTGGCGCCACTTTCGAACCCTTTGTAATACGCCGCGCCCCTCTGGGCATGAAGCGGCGCTTGTCGCCATCCTCGAAGCGTGGGCCGATGCTCAGGGCCTTGCCCACGACCGTGATACCTTCGGTAATTTACGACTCCGTAAACCAGCCTCTCCTGGCTGCGAGCAGGCACCCGGCGTGGTGTTACAAGGCCACTTGGACATGGTAGCCCAGGCCAATAGTGGTCACGCCCATGACTTTACCCGTGACCCCATCAAGACCTATGTCGCTGATGGCTGGCTGCACGCCGACGGCACCACCTTGGGAGCCGATAACGGCATGGGTGTGGCGGCTATTCTTGCCGTACTGGAAGATCCGGACCTACGTCATGGACCGTTAGAAGCGCTCTTTACTCTGGAAGAAGAGACTTCCATGGGCGGCGCGCTGAATCTTGTAGAAAACTGGTTAGAAGGTTCGCTGCTGCTCAACCTGGACAGTGAAGATAGGGGAGAGGTCTATATTGGTTGCGCAGGTGGAGCCGATGTGGAAGTTGATGCGCAACTGCCGAGCGCCGCCGCGGGTGACCACGAGCAGTTCATCGAGATCGCCTTGACGGGGCTTAAGGGTGGCCATTCTGGCATCGATATTCATAAGCCGCTGGGCAACGCCAATAGGCTGCTGGTTAGAGTGTTGAGGTCTTTAGAAGCCTTTGATGCGCGCTTGATCAGCTACCATGGCGGCACCTTACGTAATGCGATCCCACGCGAAGCTTTTGCCCAAGTAGCGATACCGGCCGATGAAATTGACGCTGCTCTGGTGGCTATCGCTGGGCTTGAAACCATTCTATTAAGAGAACTGGGGAGTGGCGATAGTGGCCTTAAAATAAGCGCCCAGCGTCTGATAGAGGTGCCCGAAGCAGAACCACTAACGCTGGATGCCAGCGTCATGCTACTGGCCGCGCTTCACGCTGCCCCATGCGGCGTGGAGCGGATGAGTGCCGATGTGCCAGGCGTGGTGGAAACGTCCAATAATCTAGGCGTATTAAGCCTGGAAAATGGACGGCTGCACCTCTGCGCATTGGTGCGCTCGCTGCACGACAGTGCTGTCGTCGCCATGGCGGATCGCTTTCAAGCGCTGTTTGGGTTGATTGGTGCGCGGGTAAAAGTGGAAAACGGCTACCCAGGCTGGGCGCCCAATCCTAATGGCAATCTGCTAGCAACCTTTAAAGCACGTCATGCGGCGCTGCTGGGTCAGGAGCCAGAAGTGAAGGTGATTCACGCTGGGCTCGAGTGCGGCATCCTTGGTAGCAAGTACCCACATTTGGATATGATCTCGTTTGGCCCGCTGATTCGCGGCGCTCACTCCCCGGATGAGCGAGTGGAAATCGCCTCTGTCGAAGAGTTCTGGTTAATGCTGCGGGCATTGATCGAGGATCTTGCCGATCAGCGTTAGTCCTCGTCGTAAGAATGGCCACGCATAAAAAACGGCACCCAATATAATAAGGGGTGCCGTTTTTACGTCATGCGAACGCGCTTATTTACTTAATACTTATTTGCTTAAGTAGGCATTGAGCATCCAAACGGTTTTTTCCTGCTCGCGAATGTAGTCACCGGCTTGTGCCGCGGTGCCTTCATCATCAGCGTCAGAGGCGAGCGCAAGTAGTTCGCGCTGTAGCTCAATGATCGTTTGATAGCCTTTCAGCACGCCTTTAACGCAGGTGGTGCCGTCGTGAACGTCTTTATCTTCCTGAATGCGCGATAGCGTGACGTAGTCGCTGTAAGCGTGTACCGGTTTGTGCCCCAGGGTTAGGATACGCTCGGCCACTTCGTCCACTTTGGTCAGCAGGTCGGTGTAGAACTCTTCAAACTTGGCGTGCAGCTCAAAAAAGTCGCTACCGCGTACATTCCAGTGGTAGCCACGCACGTTCATGTAGAAAATTTGGTAGTTGGCTAGCAGGTGGTTGAGCTTTTCGGCGAGTTGACTAGCGCTACCTTCGTGTAGGCCAATGCTATTAGTGTCAGTCATATCCTGCTCCCTCTTTATGCCGCAACGTGCGGCGGTTAATGCGTTTTCAGCACAAATCTTGAGAATATCTGTTCAGAATAGGGCGTCTTTGGTGCAGTGCAAAACAGGTTTTTTGCATCGCTGCCATAGTGCTAAGACATTAGATGCCTGCCGTTACCCTTTGACTACTGTTTAAATGCTGGCGCTAAGAGCTCTTTTCAAGGCCTGCATGCTTTTCAAAGTTTAAGCGCCCACAGCCGCAGCAGATTTTCACAGCGTGCTTCGAGTAGCTCGGCGGTGCGTGGTAGTGCATCAGCTAGCGTCATGGGGCCGTCGGCTAACGCGAAGGCGGCCGTGACGCCTTCATCAAAACAGGCTTGCCAGCCATCGCCGAGGCTGCCCGCCAGCACGATAACGGGTTTGTTAAGGCGCTTGGCGGCACGGGAAACGCCGATGGGCGTTTTACCCGCCAGGCTCTGGCCATCCAGGCGACCTTCACCGGTAATCACCAGGTCCGCGTTAGCCAAGAGTGTTGCCATGTCAGCCTGTTGCATAATCATTTCGATACCGGGTTTTAGCGTGGCGTTTAAAAAGGCCTTGGCCGCAAACCCCATGCCACCTGCCGCCCCGGCGCCCGGTAGCGTTCGGCAGTCCTCGCCGAGTACCTGAGCGCTAATATCAGCAAAGTGGCTCAGCGCGCGGTCTAGCTGTTCGACTTCCTCAGGTGAGGCGCCTTTCTGAGGACCAAATACTGCGGTGGCACCGCGCACGCCCAGTAACGGGTTATCAACATCCACGGCCGCCTCAAGGGCGAGCCCAGCTAACCGCGGGTCTAGCCCATCCAGTGTTAAACGGGTCAGTTGGCTAAGCGCCGCACCGCCAGGAGGTAACGGTTTATCGTTTTGATCCAAAAAGCGAGCACCCAAGGCCTGCAGCATACCGGCACCACCGTCATTGGTAGCGCTGCCTCCGAGTAGCAGCAGCGCTTTTTCAGCGCCTTGATCCAACGCTGCCAGCAGCAGTTCACCCACCCCAAAGGTGGAGGTGTGCAATGCATTGCGCTCATCGGCGGTAAGGTGCTGTAAACCGCTGGCTTCTGCCAGCTCAATAAACGCGGTACGCTGGTCGCTAAGCCAGCCCCAAGTGGCTTTTCTCGGGCGCCCCAGGGCGTCGTGAACATCCAGCTGGCGGCGTTCGGCACCTGTCGCGGCGATCAGTGCATCTAGGCTTCCTTCGCCTCCGTCAGCCAACGGGCAGGCCCGCACTTGGGCACTTGGTATGGCGCGCTTGACGCCCCGGGCCATGGCGGCGGCGGCGTCTTGGGCGCTCAGCGCATCTTTAAAGCTGTCGGGGCAAAGCAAAACATTCATTAGCACGATCTCCGCAAAACGGTGTCTTCAATACGATGTCTTTAATACAGTGTCTTCACTACAGTGTCAGTTAAGTATGCCCCCGTTGGCGAGCTTAGCGCGCTAGCCTGCGCCAAACCAGCGGCCTCGTCCGTTAGAGGATCTAACATGAAGTCGATACCCATAAGCTTAATCTGCCTGTTAGCGCTTGCTGGCTGCCAAGTGACTCCAAGTCGCCTGCCTCAAGCCGAACCAGCGCCTGCTGCTGCGTGCTATTTCCCTGCAACGGATGCGCGGGCGCTTGAAACCAGCGTAGATATCCTGACCGAGTGGGGGTTTACTCTGACCTCTACCGATACCACATTGGGCTTAATTAGCGCCAGTCGTGAACGTGAACTGCACGGTTATTATGACCCTTACGATAATGCGTATGGCTATGGGAGTGGCATGCGTATGTTCGGTGGCTTGGGCATTGGTGGTGGTTCCAGCATCGGTTTTGGCGGTGGGATAGGTTTTGGTGGCGGAATAGGTCAGCAGCCTGTGGAGGTAGAACGTGTCTCGATTTTTGTGAACGACGCGCATATACGCATCTCCCGTGATATTCGCCGCTTTGATCATATGGGCGATTTACGCGACTCCTATAGCGCCAGTAATGATGATTTCTGTCAGCGTTTTCAAACCGCTTTCGAGCAGAGCGTGCCTGCCGCCGGGAGCCCGTTATGAATCTTCGCCACTGGGTATTAATAGGGCTACTGGCGGGATTGGCTGGCTGTGCCACCACAGCGCCTTTGGAACCTCGTGAGTTAGTTTACACAACGCCGACAGAGGAAACGTTTCGCGAAGCAATAGACTTGATGGTTGAGCAAGGCTATGTGGTGCGCCATGCAGATATTGCCCTGGGACGCGCGGAAGCATCGCTTGCCCGCTGGCCGGGGTATCGGTTGCAACTGCAGGTGAGTGAAGAGGGCAACGGTAGTCGAGTAAGCGTATCGGCCTTGAGTGGTAGCCAGCCGTTGCCACCCTATTTACTCGACCCATGGCTTGTCGCCTTGCAGCATAAGTTGGGAGTCGCGCCATGAGGGCGGCGGGTATCGCGGTGGCGTTTTTCTTGGCGGGAAGTAGTTTGCTGGTTAGCCCTGATGCGCGTGCCCATCCTCATGGCTGGATCGACGTGAGTGTGCGGATCATCACCGATGACCAGGGCATGGTAAGTGGCTTGCATCAAACGTGGCGGATGGACCCTTTTTACAGTCTGGTGGTTTTTGAAGAACTGCAGCAGGTACAGAATGCCAGCCTTGAGCAGGGCCTTGATCAGCTTGGTAAAGAGATTCGCGATAATCTTTCCGGTCAGCACTATTTAACCGAAGTACGCATCAACGACGAGCCGCAGACGTTGGGCGAGGTAAGTGAATATACTGCCCTGGAGCGCGATGGTCGGCTGACCTTTATGTTTATTCTGCCGCTGGAGACGCCCCAGCCGTTGGTAGATTCTCTGCTTCGCTATCAAGTGTTTGACCCTACCTACTACATCGAAGTTGTCCATGAAGAGGAGGGCGGTCAGCCACGGGATGATGCGCTGATACTTAACGGCGAGCCTGCCTGTGAGCTCTCTATTCTGCCCGCGGACCCCGATCCTGAAGTGGTGATGGAAGCCGCGCTGCTCGATAAAGATGAAAGCGGTGAGCCAGGGTTGGGGCGCTACTTTGCCGAGACCGGCCAAGTAGATTGCCGCTAGGCGCTATTTGTTAACAATATTAATTTATAGCTTTACACAATGGAGCGACTAGATGGCCTTAACGCGGCCTTTTCCACGCCACTTAGGATTAATACTGGGGCTTCTGTTAGCCGCGGTGGTGCTCGTCATTGTTTGGCAAGGTGGGTTTCAGGGTGTTAGTTACCAACTGCTTGGCTGGCAGCGTGATCTGCATCGCTCGCTGACGCTGGCGATTACCGAACTCTCCCGTACTCCCAGTATGGCTACATGGACGACTCTGCTGAGCGTTAGCTTTGCCTATGGCGTGTTTCATGCCGCCGGGCCGGGGCATGGTAAAGCCGTACTGGCGACCTATTTGGCGACGCATGGCGGAGCTGTTAAGCGTGCCTTAGGGCTCTCGTTTGCCGCCTCCTTGTTGCAGGGTGTGACTGCCATAATATTAGTCGTGGTGTTGGTATACGGCCTAGGCTGGATAACCCGACAAGCCATGGGCAGTGTTGTTTGGGTAGAGCAAGCCAGTTTTCTGCTGGTAGCGGCATTAGGCGCGTGGCTATGTTGGCGAGCCGTCAAGCAATTACGCGCAGCCTATCAGGCCCACGGTCATGATCGTAGCCACAGCCACGATCATGACCATAGCCACTGTTGTGGCGGTGCTCATCATATTGAGCCGCAGCAGGCGTTAGATTGGCGCACGGCGATAATAACGGTCGGTGCTATTGGTATGCGCCCCTGTAGCGGGGCGGTATTGATGCTGGGGGCTGCTAGCCTGCTGGGCCAGTTCGAGGTGGGAGTGGCATCCGTGGTGGCGATGTCGCTGGGCACAGGCATTACCGTTTCGGCGCTCGCGCTGGCAAGTATTCTCGCCCGTGGTTGGGCGCAGCGACGCTTGTCCAAGCAACAGCATAGCCAGCGCAGTGTACAAAAGGCCACCGGCTGGCTGGCCTTGGCCGGTGGTGTGCTGATTGTCACGCTGGGTATTTCGCTTAGTGTCGCGGGCGTTGCGCAGCCCGCAAGTGGGCCGCTTTTGAATGAGCCACCCACTCGGCAAAGTCATCCTTTGACGGGGTAACGCCCAGGCTATACATCAAGCCCATCAATAAGGGCTAAAAGTTGGTGACGTAACTGCGCTTGACCATCCAGATCGTAGGGTTCGGGGGAGCCATTGCCCCATACCGGTGCAGGCCAGGTGGCATCCGAGTGGCGCCGTAAAATGACATGGACATGCAGTTGGCTGACGACATTACCTAGCGTGGCAATATTAATTTTGTCACCTTCTAGCGCTGTTTTCATGGCGTCGCCGAGTTGAGTGGCTTCCCGCCATAGCTGCTGCTGGTCGTCGAGGGAAAGCTCAAACACTTCGCTGACAGAGCCGTAGCGGGGTACCAGAATAACCCACGGATAGCGCGCATCGTTCATCAGTAGCACGCGGCTGAGGGGAAGGTCGGCGATGGGAAGTGTATCAGCCGCTAGGCGTTCATCTAGCTCGAAATTGTTCAAGTCATGGGCTCCAGACAGCAGTTTAAATAAGTGCTAGCATAGCAGCCGCAAAGTGAAGTAGGGAAAGCGAGCGTGATCATGAAAACGCTGTTACCCTGAAAAAACTCCCAAGCGGCAATGAGAGTTGCCAGTGGAGTTTCCCGATGTTGAATGACTCGTTAAGGAGAACGGAAAATGAAAAAATTATTAGCCATGAGCTTTATGCTGCTGATGACCGCGGGTGTTCTTACTGGTTGTAATACCATTTCTGGCGCTGGCCAGGATGTGGAAGAGGGCGGCCAAGCTGTCCAGGATGCAGCCAATTAAGCTGCATTAGCATGGTGTTGTTTTCCACCGGGCCGGGCAAACGCCCGGCCCGGTGGTGTTTAGAACTTATTTATTCACAATCTGCTATTTGGAGATTCAAGGATGAAGCCCCGTATGACTCTGGCTAAATTCGCCCTAGTTAGCGCTTCTACGATGTTGCTGACCGCCTGCGTCAGTTCTCAGATGCCGATTTCCCCAGCTAGCGACGATGTAGACGCAGCACCACCGCCGCCCACGGTAGCGCCGACTGGCTCCAGTGATGAGCAGGCGTCTGCCTGTGACCTGGAGGCTATTCAACACGCGATCGGCGAGCCATTCGATGATGCGAAGGTATCGCAATTACAAAGCGATAGCCGCGCGCGCCAAGTGCGTGTGCTTAGCCCTGGTGATGCAGCCACGATGGATCACCGTCCGGATCGTTTGAATATCCACCTTGATGATCAAGATGTTATTGAAGACTTGCGCTGCGGCTAATGCCTCTAGCGTAAAATCAGCACGACGCAGGCGGCGGTTAATATTCCCATGGTGATATTGAACGCGCGCCATGCGCCGTCGCTTTTGATCCACTGCCCAATGGCCGTGCCAAAGGCCGCCCATAAAGCAATACACGGCAGTGCTACCAGCTCAGCAAAGCCTGCGAGCACCAGCGCATTGAACACCGGCTGACCACTTTCGGGTAAAAAGCCCGCCATTAGCGCAAGTCCCATCACCCACGCTTTAGGGTTGGCAAACTGAAACGCTGCCGCCTGCCAAAACGTAAACGGTACGCTATGTTCGCGTGCCTTCAAATTAGGCGGTGGCGCGCTGGCAATTTTCCATGCTAGATAGAGCAAGTAGGCGCTGCCTATCCAGCGAAGCGCAGTTTGAATAGCGGGATAGCGCTCGAACAGTACGCCTAACCCCAGTGCGATGCCCGCAAACAGCAAAAAGCAGCCGCCTAAAATCCCCCACATATGCGGTAGCGTGCGCTTAAAGCCAAAGTTGGCGCCAGAGGCGGTGAGCATCACGTTGTTCGGCCCTGGCGTCAGCGTCATCGAGATCATATAGAGCGCGGCAGGACCGAGGATTAACCATTCGCTGTTCATTTAAGTGTATCCGTACAAGGCGGTTGTGCTGAGTGGTTGTGTAATGAACGCGCCATGACTAATCATAGCGGTCTTTCCAGCGTTGGCGATTGACCTGCTCCTTAAGCATTTCGAGAATGTCATACAGCATCTGTTCGGTAACCCGATTGCTGCCTTCGTCAACCGTTAGCCAGGTGTCAAAGCCGCTGTCGGC
Source organism: Halomonas sp. HAL1 (assembly GCF_030544485.1). Lineage (NCBI taxonomy): Bacteria > Pseudomonadati > Pseudomonadota > Gammaproteobacteria > Oceanospirillales > Halomonadaceae > Halomonas > Halomonas sp. HAL1. The sequence continues at coordinate 3,367,046 of NZ_CP130610.1, read as the reverse complement.
GGTGCGCTCAACTAATTCCTTAAACTCATCCGAGTGAATGCCAAGCAGTAGTTCATCGACTAGTCGCTGGGCAACACCGCTTAGGGAGGCCTCCATTGCACTCGTGGCCTGCTGCCCCATGGGTAGCCGGTTCAAGCGCTGAATCTCGGGACTTTCTCTTAGCGTACGACTAACTAAGTCGCTGATCGCTGCCATGATAGAGTGGCGGTTATGCTGGTAGGCTTTGCCAATCGTGCTCTCTAACCGCTGGGCGATCTCATGAATTAACTGTGCTTTGCGGGGCATGATCACTCGGTCGATGACACGTTCGGTGAGCGAGTCACTGGCGCGGATCTGGTGCTGAACATTTCCCAGCAGTTTTAAGGCGATACGGTCAGAAAGCTCTTCAAGCAAGATGTCGTAATACTTGGCAAAAAATAGGTAAATATCCCAGCGGGTGACGTCAATTAAGCCCAGCCGGTGCAGGCGATGGAGCAGCGATACGACACGCAGAATACGCAACAGGCGGAAGCCTGCCAGGGGAATACAGCCCAGCACGTCATACCAGTGCACGAAGGGGTAAAAAAACCAGCGGTGGTAGCGCCGTTCGGCAATCGCAATGGACCAGCCAAGCAGTACATCGACAATAAAAAAGCTTACAAACACCAAGTCGATGGCGATAAAGCGGCTATGAACGGTGTCATCGTAGAACGCGTGAAAGCCAGGCGCGATGCTGGCGATACCTTGGTTGATAGGGCCAAGCAGAAACAGTGAATCAAACAGCAGTAGCGAGAGGTTAATCACCACAAGCGTTAAAATGAAAAAATCCCAACCGATATGGGCGTATTCGACCGCTTTAGGCAGGTGCGGGTAGCGTTCCCTGGCGGGCATGCGAACTCCTTATGGTGGGACGTTGCAACAGCTGTTACTGGGTCTGTGATTGATGCTGCTGTTGGGTCAACAGCTCTTCTCGCTCCGCCTGTTTGCGTAATTTTTTGCGCAGCGCTGCTTTTTCAAAGCGTAGTTTCTGCAGCGGTGTTGCCAACGTGAGTGGCGGTACGCTGGCGGGCTTGCCCTCAGCATCAATCGCGACCATGGTGAGGTAGCAGCTGTTGGTATGGCGGATTAGCTTATTGCGAATATCTTCGGCCACCACCTTAATACCAATTTCCATTGATGAGCGGCCAACATGATTGACGCAGGCTAGGAACGTGACCAGTTCCCCTACATGGATAGGCTGTTTAAACAGCACTTGATCCACCGACAGTGTCACCACGTAGTGACCTGAATAACGGCTGGCACAGGCAAACGCGACTTCATCGAGCTTTTTAAGAATAGCCCCACCATGCACTTTGCCGCTGAAATTCGCCATGTCAGGTGTCATTAATACCGTCATGGAGAGTTCGTGTTGCCCAGGCAGGGCAGTATTGATAACGGTGCTCGCGCTGGTTTCCGTCTCGGACATACGGTGTTCCTTCTGTTATCGCCGCCCGCCGCCCAGTTGCTGGCCAAACTGGGCGGCGGGCAGTCATTGACTGTTTTTTAAAACCAGACCTTTTTTAAAACCACACTAGCCCGACTGAAATGATAATACCGGTTATAAATAGCTGAATAAGGCAGAAGCCCATAATGTCTTTTGCTTTCAGCCCGGCAATAGCGAGTACCGGTAGCGCCCAGAAGGGTTGCAGCAAATTGGTCCAGGCATCGCCCCAAGCGACTGCCATGGCCACCCGTGAAATGTCGGCACCTAACGCTTGAGCTGCAGGGAGCATCACCGGTGCTTGTACGGCCCATTGGCCGCCGCCAGAAGGGACAAACAGGTTTACAATCCCAGCGCTGATAAATGACCAGAAGGGCAGCGAGCTGGCGGTGGCAAATGAGATCAGCCACTCAGACATGCTTTCAGCCAGCCCTGATTGAACCATGATGGCCATGATGCCAGCGTAGAAAGGGAACTGAATAACAATCCCCGCGCCGCCTTTGATCGCTTCATTCAAACTGGTGAGAAGGTTGCGTGGCGTACGATGTAGAACAATAGCCAGGAACAGAAACAGGAAGTTAACGACGTTAAGGTTCAAGCCGCCGCCGCGCAGCAAAAAGTGATCAAGCAAGAACAGCACCCCTGGCACGCCTACGAGTAGGGAGAGGGTCAAACTATTTTCAAGACGTTCTGCCGGACGAGTAATACGTCCTACCGGCTCTGGCTCGTCATTAAGCACACTGGGGTCGACGTAGACGCTATCCTTCTCATCCGGCAGCATCATACGGTTCACCAGTGGGATGGCGATAAACAGGCAGACCACAATGGCGAGGTTGAAGAAAGCGAAAATCGTTGAGCCGGTGCTAATGACGCCAATCTGGTCAGCGGTAAAATGGCCTTCGGTGGCGATGGTCAAGGGTATCGAACCTGCCAAGCCGCCGTGCCACACCACAAAACCCGAGTAGGCACTGGCAACGAGGAGCCGATAGTCAACGCGAATCAGCCGGGCCAGCTCTTTAGCAAACAGCGCGCCGACCACAAGACCAAACCCCCAGTTAATCCAGCTGGCCGCCAAGGAAACCAGCGTCACCAGAATGATGGCGCCACCGGGCGTTTTAGCCGTACCAGCGATTTTTTGCAGAATACGTTTTACCGGCGGGGAGCTAGCCAGCATAAAACCGGTAACTAACACCAGCAGCATCTGCATAGAGAACGTAAGTAAACCCCAGAAGCCATCGCCCCAGAAGCGCAGCACCGCCAGCGGTGTTTGGCGTTCAATGGCGATCGCGGCAACCGACGCGATTAACGTCAGCAGCAGAACGAAAATGTACGGGTCGGGTAGATAGCGCTCCACCAGCTTTACGGCCGGTTTTGAGATCATTTTAAGCATGAGATGCTCTCTTTATTCATTATTAGAAAGTGCCTAGTCAGTGTCTAGGAGGTGCGTAGCTAATATACGGGTGAGCGCGCTGTTTTTCACGTTGAAGCTTCCCGCTTAATTTCACATTAGCTCAGTTGCTACTCAACGTGTTTGTTTTAGCGCCAGTGGCTTAACCGGTAGCGGCGGTGGTAGTAAAGACGATAGTAGTGAATGAGTACCGCCGAGCGAACCAGCGTAAAGAGCATAAACGCCAGCCACAGGCCATGATTGCCCAGCCCCTGGGTTAACCACCAAGCGGGCAGGTAGACGGCGAGGCCGATAAAGATGCTGTTACGCATTTCACGCACGGCGGTGGTGCCAATAAATACCCCATCAAGCAGGTAGCTCCATACCGCAATCAGCGGCATGGCCACCATCCACGGCAGATAGTGCGCTGCGGTCTCGCGTACCTCTTCAAGGCCGGTGAGCAGGGCAATAAGGCCGTTGCCGCCTAGCGCAAACAGAAGAGCCGCTGCGCCCGCTGTCCAGAATGAAAAAACGGCAGCGGCGCGCACGGTGGTCGCAAACTCACGCCAATCTTTGCGCCCATAAGCACGTCCGATCAGTGATTCCGCGGCATGGGCAAACCCATCTAGCGCATAGCTGGTGAGCATAATGAACTGCAGCAGTACAGCGTTGGCGGCGAGCACCGTATCGCCCTGACGGGCACCCTGGGCGGTAAAAAAAGCCATGGCAAACAGCAGGCCGAGGGTGCGCACAAAGAGGTTGGCGTTGACGTTAAACAGCGCGGTGTAGGCCGCCAGAGCCAGCAGGCGCTCGCGCAAAAAGTGGCCGTTCAGGTTGGCTAATTGGCGCAGTACCAGATAGCTGCCGAAGGCTAATGCACTGTAGTCGGCGATGACGCTGGCCCAGGCCACGCCGTTACTGGTCATCCCCAGGCCCACCACAAACCATAAATCCAGCACGATATTAACGCTGTTAGTCAGCAATAAAATCATTAGCGTGACGCGGGAATTTTGCTGGCCTAAAAACCAGCCCAAAATGGCGTAGTTGGCGAGTACAGCGGGCGCAGACCAGAGGCGGATGTGGGCGTACTCACGCGCTAAATCGGTGGCTACTCCACTGCCATCCAATAGCCACAAGCCTAACGTAATCAGCGGCGAGGCAAATACAATCAGCAGGCAGCCAATCACCAGCGCCATGATCAGCGACTGCCCCAGCAGGTTGCGCACATCCGTGTCGCTCTCGCGGCCCATGGCTTGTGCGACTAATCCCGTGGTGCCCATGCGCAAGAAACCAAAGCCCCAATAGAGAAAGCTGAACAGCGTGGCGCCCAGAGTGACGCCTGCCAGATAGCGAGAGTCGGGCAGATGCCCGACCACGGCGGTATCGACCAACCCAAGTAGCGGAACGGTGATATTAGAAAGAATGATTGGCCAGGCGAGGGCCCAGATACGCATTAGGCTTAAGCGGCCGTGATGATGCGGTACTTCTTCATCAACTGCTCTTGGCTTTCGTGGCGCTCTGGGTCAAGCGGGATACAGTCCACCGGACAAACCTGCTGACACTGAGGTTCGTCATAGTGGCCCACGCACTCGGTGCATAGGTTGGGGTCGATGACATAGATCTCCTCACCGGGGGAGATCGCATCATTGGGGCATTCGGGCTCGCAGACGTCGCAGTTAATGCACTCGTCGGTAATCATCAGGGCCATGGGCATACCTCGCGTATACGTTCACATTCGGGCTGTCTAATACCCGAGTGTTTTACTCAACAATGGCGTTGGCTAGCTAGTGTAGTGCTTACGTAGCGCTTCGGCGACCTGTGGATGCACCAAGCGAGAAACATCGCCGCCCAGCTTGGCAATCTCGCGCACAATGGTCGAAGAAATATATGAATTTTCAACCGCTGGGGTTAAAAAGACACTTTCCAGTTCTGGATTTTGCGCCCGGTTCATGTTGGCAAGCTGCAGCTCATACTCAAAATCGGAAACCGCGCGTAGGCCACGCAGAATAATCGTCGCTCCCTGCTCATGCATCATGGTGGTGAGCAGGGTGGAAAAACCGATGACTTCCACGTTGGGTAACGACGCACAGACCTTGTTGATCAGTTCCATGCGCGTTTTCAGGTCGAGATTGGGGCTTTTGCCTGGGCTCGCTGCCACTGCGATAACGATTTTGTCGAACATGCGCGCGCCGCGCTCAATGAGGTCGAAGTGGCCATTGGTGATCGGGTCGAAAGTGCCTGGATAGACGGCGATATTAATTTTGCCGCTGCTCATCACGATGTCTCCTCGTCCAAACGGCCAAACGGATTGTCACTGGTGAGCGAAACCGCGTGGTCGTAACCGGGAATATGAATACGGTCGGCATGAATATCGAGCTCAGGGCCTTCCAGCACTGCTTCACCGAACTGGTAGCGTGGCGCGTAGTGGCCATGGTCAGCTTGAGCGAGGTAGCTTGCCGCTGCTTCGCGGGTGGCCTCACGACGTGCTTTCCAGGCACTGATCGCCGCTGCGCCATGGCGCTGGGCAAGTAAGCGTTCGGTCACCGCAGGCGAAAGTACAACACCGGTGGCATTGTTGCCGCCGAACCCTTTGGCATTGATAAAAGAGGCATCAGCACGGAAGGCCTGGGTGGTTTGTGAAAACCGTAACCGCTCGGCATAGACATCGTCGGCTACGGCATCGAGCGTAGGAATGCCCGGCAATAGGTCGTGGGCAAAGCTGCCCAGGGCACTGGCCAACTGATCGCCCGCCGCCGAACCTTGCGAATGGCCGATAAACGCTTTGATCGCCACGACTGGCCAGTCGCTGATGCCGTTGGCACGGGCAATCTCATCGAATACATGGGACTCGGTAATGCGGTTTTTCGGTGTGCTGGTGCCGTGGGCGTGTAAAAAGCTGCGCTCTTTGAGGGCTTTTTCACCGAGCATATCGCGCACCAGTGCAGCTGCTTTACCGAGGGTAATGTAATTGCCGATACCCGGCGCCGAAATCGAGCGTTTATAGCCGTCGGCGTTGACGAACACCTCAGGCACCGCGCCCAGAATATCGGCACCGACCTCCAATGCCAGGGAGTCGTCCATCAGCAGTACAAACTGGCTGGCTTCCGCCATGGTAAAGCCACAGTTGCGGGCAAACGGGCGGCAGGCGCGCTGGTAGTCGCTGTCAGTCAGTAGCTCAAGCGCGTCCAGCGCTTTTAATCCAGCATCGTCAGCCAGTGCGCCCATCGCCCGGAAGCCTTCGATGATTTCCGGCGTAATCGGCGCATCTGCCGTGCCGACCATCACCACGCGGCGACGCCCTGCACGAATGTCGTCAATACCCAGGCGCAGGTTGTAGAGAAAGCTGGCGCAGGCGCCTAGCGCCGCGCCGGTCCCGCCGACGCTGCCGAGTACATAGGCATTCAAAAAGTCGGCGGGCATCTGGCCATAGCCTAGCGGCATCTGCTTGGAGGTAGCGCGCTGGCCGGTCACCAGGCTTTTGAGCAAGCCGCCCCAGCCTTGGTCATCCAACTGGCCGATGGAGTTGCCAGCGTACACGGCAATATGGTCTGGATTCAGCTGTTGGCGGAGTATTTCCCAGGAGAAACCGCTGGCGCCCAGGCAATCACTGGCACCAAACACCGCTAGTGAGAGACCGCGCGGGTGATGCACGCTGCGATAAAGGCTGGCGGGGTCAAAACCGCTAGGCAACTGCGCCGCTGCGCGTACCTTGGGTACCTGCGCGTCGGGCAGCAATACCTCTAGTACGCCGGCGGGCACGCTGACCTCTACCTCGCGGGCATCAATATCGCGCACCTGCCAGTCGGCCGGCAGGTTGTCGGGCAGCTGACGACGGCGCAGGGTAAAGCGCATCGGCTCAGCAAACTGCATGCTGGCCTGGCGGTTAGACGGTAGGCCAGGGGCGAGAAAACGCGGGTCTTCGTTGCGACGGATCAGGGTATGGTTCAATACCTGATCACGCAGCGACAGAGCCGGGGCGTCTACGGGCTGGCCTTGACTGTCCTGCCACCCCTTTTCGGAGTGCTCTACTAGGCGCATAAGCGCCGCCAAGCCTTCCAGTGTCTGGCGTTGCTGGTCAGCAGGGAGGGCATCAAGCACAGTGCGGCGGAAGGCCTGATAGCCAGAGGTTCTGCCAGCAGGGTTGATGCCGCCCATGCCGACAATCACCGGTAAGTGTGACAAGCCGGGTTCCTCGTGATGCGGTGGTGGTAATAACAATTATTGACAACGCTCTAAGTCAACCATAGCTAATTAAATTATAGCTAAGTCAATTATAACTAGCTCTATTATGACCAAAGCGATGCGCTTAAATAAGTACCTAATGCGTGATCATAGCACCGGCCACGCAACGGCGTCATGCCGCAAGCGCTTGAGACTGATAGAATCACGCTTTTCAGCCGAGAGATGGCATGCAGCATAATTCTCGACCAGTGACGTCTAATCAGCTGGGCCCGCATCAGGATTTGGCGCGCCGGGTCAACCGAGCGCTCACGCACCCATTACGTAAACCGATCGCCGAACACACGCAGCGCAACTTTGCACAGGCGGCTGAATGGCTGGCGAGCCGTCAAGCGCCGCTGATACTTGATTCCGGCTGTGGCGTCGGGGTATCGACACGCCAACTAGCGGTGCAGTTCCCCGGCCATGCCGTGATTGGCATTGATCGCAGTGAGGATCGTTTGGGGCGTGATCACGGTGAACTGCCACATAATGCACTGCTAGTGCGCGCGGATCTGGTCGATTTCTGGCGTTTGGCCTATCAGGCAGGCTGGGCACCCGAGCATCACTATTTGCTTTACCCCAACCCTTACCCCAAAGCAGGGCATCTCAAAATGCGCTGGCATGGTCATGCGGTTTTACCCACACTGTTGGCGCTTGGTGGGCACCTTGAGCTGCGCTCAAATTGGTCGCTTTACGTTGAAGAGTTTGCCTTGGTGGTGGCGCAGGTAACCGGCAAGCAGGCGGCAGTGGCTGAATTTGTACCTGAAGGTGACTATTTAACACCGTTTGAGGCGAAGTATGCTCAAAGTGGCCAAACGCTGTGGCGGTTATGGGTTGATTTGGAGCGAAAATGACGTTTGTTTATTTAGTGTTGGCGATTGTGGCCGAAGTCATTGCTACGAGTGCATTAAAGGCTTCTATGGGCTTTACACGTCCATTGCCGAGCGTTGTGGTGGTGGTGGGCTACGGGCTCGCTTTTTATCTGCTCAGCTTGGTGCTGCGCACGCTGCCGGTGGGGGTCGCCTATGCGATTTGGGCGGGCCTGGGCATTGTGCTGGTCACCTTGGTCGGCATTGTGGTGTTTGGTGAAAAGCCCGACTTACCGGCGGTACTGGGGATTAGCCTGATTGTGGCGGGTGTGGTTCTGCTGCAAGTGTTTTCCAAAATGAACGTGCATTGAGGTAATTTAATGGGGTCTTTTTTTACTGTTAAGCGCCTGCGGCGCTGGTCGTTGGTGTCCGGGGTTGCCTCGCTGGCACTGTGTGCCAGTGCCAGCCTGTTCGCTGATTTCAGCCGCCTGAGCCAACTGCAGAACAAAGGTTTCTCGATCAGTGCTGAAGCGCGCCTGCTTGACGCCGACACAGGTGCCAATGCGCTGTTGGGCAGCATTAATCCAGAGCGCCAGCTATCGCCCGCGTCTGTTACCAAGGCATACCTGGCGGCGGCGGCGCTGAACCGTTTTGGTCCTCAGCATCGCTTTACCAGCCAGCTAGTTAGCTCGGGCAGGGTTGAAGACAGAGCTGAAGGCGGTGTGCTGCGTGGCGATTTAGTGTTTGAGGGCGGTGGCGACCCCGGCCTGACCACGGAAAACCTATGGCGCTTGGTGCAGCGTTTGCACTTAGCCGGGGTGCGTGAAATTGATGGCGCTTTGGTGGTCAGCCAGTGGCGGTTTGGGCCGGTTGACTGTATTACTACCGACCGCTGCGATGCCCTCACTCGGGTCGCCAACGCCTACAGCGCACCGCTTTCGTCAGCTGGCGTTAATTTCGGTAGTTGGTGTGTCAATGTCGCCCCCGCTGCTAGCGCAGGTGAGCCAGCCCGGGTAGGGCTGTGCGATAGTCAGACCTCGCTGATCACCATTGATAATCAAGTCGTTACTCGCCCAGCCAATAGTGGTACCGAGATTAGCGCTGAACGCATCACCGATGAACGCGGTGACGTGATGCGCCTGACGGGACAGATTTCGACCAATGCCACTGCCCGTGATGTTTATCGTGGCGCGGGCGATGCGGCCGAGAAAACTGCACAAGTGCTGATGGGCATGCTGAATCAGGCGGGGATTCAGGTGCGCGACCCGTGGCGCGTCAGTTCGGCCCAGCCGCCCAGCACGGCACAGCGCTTGGCTGCCGTCGATAGCCAGCCTCTGCAAGAAATATTGCTGCGCATTATGAACTACTCGAATAACTACATGGCCGATGTGCTGGCGCTTGATCTGGTCGAGACGCCCCAGGCGCAGTTACGCCAGGCAGGCCAAGCCATTGAGTCTTATGTGCAGCGTCTTCCCGGCCATGGGCCATTAACGTTGTATAGCGGCAGTGGGCTGACTACGGAAAACCGCACATCGGCTCAGGGGGTTAACGTGATGCTGGAAGACATGTTTCGGCAGAGCGCGCTGTTTCCAAGCTTTGTGGCCGCCTTCCAATCGCCAGCCAACGGCGTGATGCGCTTTATTCGGCGTGGCTCAACCACGTTTCAAAACAATGTCATGTTAAAAACCGGTACCCTGAATCAACCCTTTGCTGTGCGCGCCGCGGCGGGCTATTTTCGCACCGCGCAAGGACGCTGGGGAGTATTTAGTGTCATGGTCAATGGTAGCGGCAGTACGCCGTATTTAAGCTGGTCTGAGGTGCTGGATCCATTATCACTGGATCTAGACGCCATGATTTTAGCGAACTGATTTCCCTTTACGCTCACAAGGTGAGGCGACCTGCATGAAACCAGGGCATACCGGTTTAACCCATTTGGTCCACTCCACGCGCTATTCGTGGAAGGGGCTTAAGGCAGCGTTTAGAAACGAGGCAGCCTTTCGCCAAGAAGTAGTGATTACTGCGTTGTTACTCCCCTTTGCCTGGTGGATAGGGGACAGCATCATCAGTTGGCTACTATTGGTAAGTAGCCTGTTTTTTGTGCTGATCGTAGAGTTACTTAATAGTGCCATTGAAAACGTGGTTGATCGCATTGGCACTGAGCACCACGAGCTTTCTGGCCGGGCCAAGGATATTGGCTCCGCCGCTGTTATGCTGTCACTGATGATGGCTGGCCTTACCTGGGGGCTGTTGGGTTGGGAAAAGTTTTATAGCTAAGCTGATTTAAGAGCTGAATATTTTTAACACGCTGGACAGCGAGGTAGTTATGCAAGTGAACGACGATTTTTTACCGTTGTCGACGCTGCCAGCGTCGTTACAAAAAGCTACCCAGGCCGCTTGGCAGCGCTTAATTGAGGCGCTGACCCAAGCCGATAATATTGCTGAGATGACCCAGCAAGAGCTGCCTTCAAGCAGTTGGCAGGGGCTTTCTGAGCAGCGCCGTGAGGCGCTTGCGAAAGTGTTGGCCATTTCAACCTTCGCGCTGGATACCCTGGCCCGCTACCCCCAGTGGTTGGCTGAGTTGGATATTGCCGGTGAATTGGACGCAAATCCTGGGCGGGATGAACTGGCTAGCTGGTTGAACGAGTCGCTTGAGAGCGCCGACGACGAAGAGGCCATGCAACGGGTGATTCGACGTTTTCGCCGCAAGCGGATGGTCGGCATTATCTGGCGTGACCTTAATCGTGCGTCCGGCTACGTTATGTGGGATACCGCCAAGGCGGTGTCTGAGCTTGCCGAAATCTGCCTGGAAGCCGCGTTGAGTTGGCTTGAGCAATTTTATGCGCCGCGCTGGGGTGAGCCCGCGCCACGCAAAGACGGCTCGCCCCAGCGCTTGGTTGTGCTGGGTATGGGCAAGCTGGGTGCGGGTGAGCTGAATCTCTCCTCCGATATTGATCTGATCTTTGCCTTCCCCGAAAAAGGCGAAACCCAGGGCGGGCGCAAGCCCTTAGAGCACCAGGAGTACTTTACCAAGCTTGGCCAAAAGCTCATCGGTGCTCTAGATGCTATCACGGCGGACGGTTTCGCCTTCCGCGTTGATATGCGCTTACGGCCTTTAGGCGACGGCGGGCCGCTGGTGGGCAGTTTTTCCATGCTCTCCAGCTACTACCAGGACCAAGGCCGCGAGTGGGAGCGCTACGCAATGCTGAAAGCGCGCCCTGTGGCGGGTGATTTAGACGCAGGTGATGAGTTGCTGGCCGGGCTGCGCCCCTTTGTGTATCGCAAATATCTTGATTTCGGCGCGATTGAGTCGCTGCGTGAGTTGAAAGCGATGATTAACCGCGAAGTGAAGCGCAAAGGTATGCAGAGCAATATCAAGCTCGGCCCCGGCGGCATTCGCGAAGTTGAATTTGTGGTACAGGCGTTCCAGCTGATTCGCGGCGGTCGTGATACCGAGCTGCAGGTGACATCGCTGAAAACCGCGCTCAATCGCTTGCCCGAGCTGGGCCTGTTGCCGCAAGAAGTGGTTGATGAGTTGTTGCCTGATTACGCTTTTCTGCGCGACGTTGAACACGCTCTTCAAGCGCTGGAAGACCGCCAGACGCAAACCCTACCCAGCGATGACAGCGACCGTGAGCGGGTAGCCTTCGCCATGGGCCATGAAGACTGGCCGGGGCTGATTGCCCAGCTTGATGAAGTGCGCGAGCGCGTGCGCCAGCACTTTGATGCAGTGATCGCGGACCCTGAAGAGGACGTGGATGAGGCCAACGATGACAGCCAGCTTGGCTTGGCCCAGTGGCGACTGATTTGGCGCGGCGAGCTAGAGGCGGAGGAGGCCACTGCGCACCTTGCCGAGGCGGGCTTTAATGCGCCGGAAAAAGCCTTAAAGCGACTGCAGAGTCTTTACCACTCCCGGCAAGTGCAAAGCATGCAGCGGATTGGCTTTGAACGGTTGGATGCGTTAATGCCGCTACTACTGGATGCCGTGGCCGACAACGAGGCGCCGGATACCGCGCTGGCGCGGGTGCAGCCGCTGATTGAGTCCGTCTTACGGCGTACCGCTTACCTTGCCCTGCTGCGCGAAAACCCTCAGGCGCTTGAACACCTGATGCGCTTGTGTGCTTCCAGCCCCTGGATCGCCGAACAGCTGGCACGTTACCCCATCCTACTCGACGAGCTGTTGACCCCGGAAACGCTCTACACTCCAGCCGATAAAGCGCGCCTGGCCGATGAGCTACGTCAAACGCTGAACCGCTTGCCAGAGGATGACGAAGAGGCGCAACTGGAGGCGCTGCGTGTCTTTAAGCACGCGCAAACGCTTCATGTGGCGGCGTCAGATATCATGGGCACTCGGCACCTGATGAAAGTAAGTGATTACTTAACGTTCATCGCCGAAGTCATCCTTGATGCCGTACTGGCCATGGCGTGGAAACATATTACCCGCAAGCATGGCGTTCCTGATGGTCTGAATACCCGCGAGGCAGCCTTTCTGATTGTCGGCTACGGCAAGCTGGGCGGCATTGAGCTGGGCTACAGCTCCGATTTAGATCTTGTTTTCCTGCATGATAGCGATGGTCAAGGCGCGACGGATGGCCCACGGCCCATTGATACCCCCGTATTTTTCACCCGCTTGGGCCAGCGTATTATTCACCTGCTTACCGCGATAACCCCCACCGGCACGCTTTATGAAGTGGATATGCGTCTACGGCCTTCGGGGAATTCAGGGCTATTGGTGACATCGCTTAAAGCCTTTGCAGACTATCAGCGGCAGAACGCCTGGACGTGGGAACACCAAGCGTTGGTGCGCGCCCGTGTCGTGGCGGGGAGCGATGTGCTGGCCGAAAAATTCGCCCAGCTGCGCGGCGATATTTTAGGCAATGAGCGTGATAAAGCCGCGCTGCGCGAAGAAGTGGTCAAAATGCGCCAGAAAATGCGCGATCATCTGGGCAGTAAAGCGACCAGTGATACGTTTAACATTAAGCAAGATGCGGGCGGTATGGTGGATATTGAGTTTCTCTGCCAATACGCGGTGTTAGCGCTCGCTCACCAAACCCCCGCGCTACTGACGTATAGTGACAATATCCGTATTTTAGAGAGCCTGACGGAGAGTGGGTACTTACCTTATGAAGAAGCGGAGCGACTGAGAGAAGCTTACCTGGCCTATCGCAGCGCTACCCATCGAGCGGCGCTCACCGGTGAAAAAGCGCTCACCGATGGGGAAGAGTTTAGGGAACATCGCGATATCGTCACCGCGCTCTGGCAGCGCTTTCTTGAGCCACCAGCCACTGATAATAACTAGCCCGGCAAACGGGTCACTCTGACTAGGAAGGAACAATGAAGCCATGGAGTCAGGCGGGATGGCCCGCATGATTGGACATATCCTGGCCACGCTATTGCCCGTGTTTTTAATTACCGGTTGTGGCGCTGCCTATGGACGCTACCGGACACCAGACATTCGCAGCCTTAATACGCTCAATATGGAGCTGTTCGTTCCCCTACTGGTATTCGCCGTGCTGGCTGACCGTCAGGCGCCACTTGCTGAATACGCCTGGCTTGCTACGGCAGCTGTTGCGGTGGTGCTGGGGTCGGGGATTGTGCTGTTGCCGGTGGCTAAGTGGCTTAAGCTGGATATTAAAACCTTTCTTCCCCCTATGATGTTCAACAATTCAGGCAATATGGGGGTGCCGTTACTGGTACTCGCATTCGGCCCTGACGCGCTGCCTGCCGCCGTAGTGGTGTTTATTGTTGAGATGCTGCTGCACTTCTCGGTAGGGCTTTATATGCTAAACCCGCGTACTTCGCTATGGCGGATGCTGCGCATGCCTATCGTGTTGGCGAGCTTGGCGGGGCTGGCGGTGAACACCAGTGGGCTGCCGCTACCGGGCTGGCTGCTGGAGGCTATGCGTATGCTGGGCGAAGTATGTATACCCTTAATGCTATTTGCGCTAGGGGTGCGGCTGCTGGAAATTGACTTTAGCGATTGGCGCACGGGGGTGCTTGGGGCGGTGCTCTGTCCGTTGTCGGGGTTAGTGATTGCGTTGCCATTAATGTGGCTACTACCACTTAATGACATGCAAATGGCCGTACTGCTGGTGTTTGCAGCGTTACCGCCCGCGGTATTGAATTATTTGGTGGCAGAGCAGTACCAGCTAGCACCACAAAAGGTGGCGTCGCTGGTCCTGATTGGCAACCTGGGGAGTTTGGTGGTCATGCCGCTAACGCTAGCGGCAACATTTACGTGGATACATGCGCCGCTTTAACAGGCGGCGCAATCAGTGACTATCTACTTAACGATCATTTTTAACTTCACTGTCTTTAACTTTATAGTGCCCTTCTAATGCATCCTGATGACCTGGGCGGCTGTTCGTAGAGGTATTTCCGTGAGAATAACCGCCGCCGATATCCTGTGCCTGCTGAGCACGCATTTGCTCCATACGCTTTTTCATTTTATGACGCATAAACGGCATCATTGCCCAGCCAATCAATAAGAAAAATAGGCCGAGTACCACACCTACTATCATCAACGCGCCAAAGGCCAACCACGTAAACAGCAGCTTTAAGCTACCTGCTAGGCCGGTGGGTTGGGTTTGCGCTGCACGGGCACGCCATTGGTTTGCCGCTTGCCATGCTGCGTTGCGTTGGTCGCGATTCATCTGTGGCATGAGAGCCTCCATCGGTTATTCGCACCCATTGGAACATAGTTGGTCTAGCAAGTTCACTGCATGGCGACAGGACGAAATGCGTCGTCGTCGGCGGGGCATGCTCCACTGGCAGTGCGATTAGGTTTTCCAACTGTTACCATTAAGCTGTACAAAACAAGTTTGGCTGTACAAGCATGCGCTTAGTACGCAGTGCTTATCTAAACAGAGCTCATCTAACAGGACGGTTATATGGCTAATCATGGAGGCAAGTCGGTATTCATCGCATCAGTGGTGATTATTTTTGGCTTGGTAGTTGTCGGGGCGTCATTTCCTGAAGGATTTGCCAACGCGGCAGAGGGAGCGCTGACGACCGTTACCGAGTTATTTGGGTGGTTTTATCTATTTTCTGTCTTTGGCTTTGTGATTTTTCTTTTTGGTTTGGCACTGAGTAAATACGGCAAAGTGCGTTTAGGACCTCAGGACAGCCGCCCCAACTATACGTTTTTCTCGTGGATCAGCATGCTACTGGCCGCTGGTTTTGGTGTCGGGCTGGTGTTCTATGGCATGGCTGAACCCATGTTTCACTTTATAGAGCCCCCCTATGGCGACAGAACCGCTGAAACGGAAGCTGCCGCCCGTTATGCGATTCAATACAGCTACTTTAACTGGGGCATTCATCAGTGGGCAGCCTTCTCGATTGTGGGGTTGATCATTGCCTATTTCCAGTTCCGCAAAGGGCAGGCAGGGCTGGTATCTTCGGTGTTGTCGTCGATAACGGCTAAAAATCCTAAAATTCGCCCTTATGCTTCCTGGTTGGATGTCTTTGCGGTGGTTGCCACGGTCATGGGGGTCGCTACGTCGCTTGGATTGGGGGTGCTGCAGATGAATGGCGGCTTAAACGCCGTGTTCGGCCTGCCAGAAAACGGTTTTTGGCAGTTTGTGATTCTGTTCGTCATGTTCTGCGCTTATATGGCATCGACCTGGTCGGGCTTGGATAAAGGCATCAAACGTCTTTCTAACCTCAATATGATTTTGTGTATTGGGTTGATGCTGTATGTATTGTTCACTGGCCCTACCGTGGCGATATTAGAAACCATTACGGTGGGCATTGGCGATTACCTGCAGAACTTTATCGGTATGAGCCTGCGTATTTCCCCCTATAGCGATAACGAGTGGGCAAGCAGCTGGACGATTTTCTACTGGGCCTGGGTAATCGCCTGGTCGCCGTTTGTGGGTACCTTTATTGCCCGCGTATCCCGCGGACGTACCATCCAAGAGTATGTGTTTGGGGTGCTGTTCGTACCGCCGCTGCTCGCCTGTTTGTGGATTGGCGTGTTCGGTGGCGCGGCATTGCACATGGAGTTGAATGGTACCGATATCGGCCTAGCTGCCGCGACTCAGGACAATATAACGGTCGCACTGTTTGAGATGTTTGAGCTGATGCCCTTTACGGGCGCGCTGTCGGTTGTCGCGATGATGTTGATTTTTATTTTCTTGGTCACGTCCGCTGACTCGGCCTCGTATATCGTGGCGCAAATGACCGATAATGGTTCGATCAATCCGCCGCTCTATAAGCGCGTCATTTGGGGTGTGCTGATCGCTGCCATCTGCCTGACACTGATTGCATCCGGTGGTTTAACGGGGCTGCAATCCGCATCGGTGCTGTCGGCACTGCCTTTCACCTTTATTCTGTATATGATGGTGTTTGTTTTAGTGCAGGAACTGCGCGCGGACCGCAAGGCGATGCTGACGCAGCTTTATCGCCGCCATGGGGAAACGCCAGTGGGGGCTGACGCCTTTGAAGCCGAGCTATTAGGGGAGGAAGAGCGTCTTCGTCGTGCCCCCAATGTGGTCAACCGGCGCATTAATAGCTAGCATCGCTAGGGACAGGCAAGCTTTTTTGTTGCGGGAGCTTGCTATTTCAGGAGCACGATACATGGAGCGAACAGGCTAATGGCTCGGCAAGGACGCCATGGCGCAACGCGAAGGCAGCCCAAAGGGGTTGCCTTTGATCGTTGGCTTGACCGGGTAGTGACCGTAGCCGTACTGACGGCCATGGTCATTGGCTTGGCCGCGGTGGCTGCCCACTGGTTGCTCTGACGCTGTTAGCTCTTTGCTAAGCTAGTTCTTCGCAAGGGTCGTGTCACAACGCCCGGCTTTTTTAAGCCGGGCGTTTGCGTGTCTCTACCCGGTTCCGGCCCCGACGTTTGGTAAGCTAACTAGGTTAATATTCACCTTCTCTAATATGACAACGCAAGCCGTGGCATATTGCTGGCTCCACCTGCTAGGCTTACGACTTCCTCTGTGAGAGTAAACTAATGCTGCCTGCTACTACTGCTAAGGCGATGAATGGCTACGCATCGCGTCGAGAGATTTTCGGCTGGGCGATGTTTGATTTTGCCAATCAGGCTTACACGCTTCTGATAATTACCGTGGTCTTTGGCGAGCTATTTACTACGGTCATCGTCGGGGATCGGGGTGATAACTTCCGACTTGCCAACTTCTTATGGAGCCTTGGTCTGGCCATCAGCTATTTGATGGTAGTGATCACGGCCCCCTTGTGTGGCGCGGTGATGGACTACCGGGCTGAGAAAAAGCGTTTTCTGCTCATCAGCTATCTTGCCACCGTGGTCACGACGGCCATGCTGTACTTTGTTGAACCCGGCTACGTCATTATTGGCCTGCTATTAATTGTGCTGTCTAACTACGCTTATTCCATGGGGGAGTCGTTTATAGCCGCCTTTTTGCCTGAACTTGGGCCGCCAGAGTCGCTGGGTAAAATTTCCGGCTTTGGCTGGGCGTTAGGCTACATTGGCGGGCTATTTGCGGCAGGCTTTACTCTGGTGGTGCTGGGTGAGGCAAGCGCGGATAATTTTGAACGTATACGCTGGGTGGGTCCCTTTGCCGCCGGCTTTTTCTTGATTACCGCCATTCCCACTTTTTTATGGTTAAAAGAGCGTGGTACGCCCCAGCCTCGCGGCGTCTCTTATCGCCATATTGCCGTGCGTCGCGTCACGTCTACACTGCATGAGTTGCGTTATTTCAAAGACTTGACCGTGTTTTTGATTTCGCTGCTGTTCTCGATGGCGGGTGTTTACATCATTATCGCGTTTGCATTCATCTATGGTGCCCAGGTGATTGGTTGGGACGAGAGCGTACGCAATATCATGTTTATTATTGTTCAAGTCACCGCGGCGGCGGGGGCGTTAGGATTTGGCTGGTTACAGGATCGGCTAGGCGCCAAGCACACTTACCAGATGACGTTGGCGCTTTGGGTGCTGGCGATTATTGCCATCTGGGCAACCCCGGAACTTACCCAGTGGATCAACGAACAGTTTGAGGTGCAGTGGCAGGCCCAGTACGTATTCTTGGTAGTGGGTTGCTTGGCGGGGCTGAGCCTTGGTTCTAGCCAATCTGCCAGCCGGGCATTGGTTGGTCTATTTTCACCGCTGGAAAAATCAGCTGAGTTTTTCGGTTTCTGGGGGTTGGCCAATAAGTTGGCGGGGGTGTTTGGTATCGTCATGCTGGGTGTGTTGCAAACGCTCATTGGCTTGCAGGCGTCTATTCTATTATGTGTGGCCTTGTTCGTTATCGCGATGCTAATTTGCGCTAAGGTCAACGAGCGCCGCGGCCGGGAGGCTGCGCTTGCCTGGGAAAACACACAATAGGGATATCTGGGTGCCCCTACGCCCCTACGCCCCTACCTCTGCGAGGTGAACGATGGTGACGCAGACAGCAACGCCAATAGCACAGCGTGGTGGCATCGTCATGATGCTGTTGTTTTGGGTGCTGTTAATGGCCGTTGGGACGTGGTGGATACACGGTGGCCTGGAGGAGATGATGCGCCCCAACGCCAACATCGTGCATACCTTGCCTGCGGGTGAACCGATTACCTTAAAGCGTAATCGTGCTGGTCATTTTGAGGCGCCCGGCCGAATTAATGGTGAGCCCGTCACCTTTTTGCTCGACACGGGCGCCACTTATGTGGCGGTATCGGCCGCTTTGGCCGATGAGCTGGGCTTGGCGCCGGGGCGCAGCGCTTGGTTTAATACCGCCAATGGCCGAGTAGAAGGTACCTTAACCGAACTGGATGAGGTTTCCCTGGGCGGGTTAAAAGTGCAAAATGTACAGGGGTCTATTAGCCCTGGCATGGATCGCGACACCGTCCTGCTCGGCATGAGTTTTTTGAACCTCTTGTCGATTGAAATACAGGCAGGTGAGATGGTGCTGAGCCTTCCAGAGCAGTGAGTTCAGCTGGTGAAGGTGGAGTTAATAGCAAGAGTTAAACAGAAATGAGTGCCAACACGCTAAGGAGTTGCTATGGGCATTGAAGTAGGTGGATTGTTAGGACTAATTTGGCTTGTTATCGTTATTTGGGCCATCGTCAAAGTGGCCAAAAGCGACGCAGGTGGTTTTGCTAAACTGATCTGGATTCTAGTATTACTGTTCTTCCCATTGATCGGTTTGATTGCGTGGTTCTTGTTTGGTCCGAAGGGATAGCGGCCTAGCTGAGTGCGATAAAATGAAAAAGGCAGGCCTGTGATGGCCTGCCTTTTTGTTAATTTGAGGCTTACTCACTGAATAAAGGGCTACTCAATAGAGCATTACTCAATTGTGTCGTTTCCTTCACCGGGTGGTGCTTTATAATGCCCGGGTATTTTTAACTTTTCCCCGTTGGGCAGGTCGCGCACTTGGGTTGGAATGTAAACACGTTTAATAACACTTTTCGTTTTGCTACTTCCCATGGCAGGTTCCTCTGTCAAATTGTCGACAGTTAGCGTTTATACATTAGCTCTCGTTGCTGTGAGAATCAAGTGTCAAGCCTTCCGTGCCCATCAATAAGCGCAATGGCAACGACAGAAGCGGGTGTTTCGATGGTTTTGAGTTATCCTGAGAGCCAACAATAGGTCACCTGCGTTGTTACTGGGTGAGCGGGTGAAAAAATAAACAGCCTAAGCGGAGTGCAAAAAGAGGATGGTAGATCATTTGGAACAGCAATTTCAGGCGCTTGAGTCGCAAGAGCCTGTCATGCCTGACTATCCCGATCAAGATCATGTCCTGATCATTGAAGATGATCAGCGCTTGGCCGAACTTACCCGCGATTACTTGGAAGCGAATGGCTTTCAAGTAACGCTGGAAGCTGATGGGGCGAAAGGGGTTGACCGTATTTTAACCCTGCAGCCCGATTTAGTCATTTTAGATCTAATGCTGCCAGGTGAAGATGGTTTGGCTATTTGCCGCCGCGTTAGACCTAACTTTGCTGGCCCGATTATGATGCTGACCGCGCGCACTGACGATCTGGATCAAGTCTTGGGGCTTGAGATGGGCGCTGATGACTATGTGCCGAAACCCGTTCAACCGCGGGTACTGCTGGCGCGTATGCGAGCACTGCTACGCCGTGCCGACGGGCCTGCACCAGATGGTGAAATGCGGTTGCGCTTTGAAAACCTAGAGATTGATAACGCGACCCGCGAAGCCTGGCTCTCTGGGGAGCGTATCGACCTAACCAGCGCTGAGTTTGACCTGCTGTGGCTGTTGGGCCGTAATGCCGGTCGGGTGCTTACCCGTGAGGAGATATTCAGTGATCTACGGGGAATTAAGTACGACGGACAGGACCGCTCTATTGATGTTCGTGTGTCGCGTATCCGGCCTAAAATTGGCGATGATCCTAATCAGCCTCACCGGATTAAAACCGTGCGCAGTAAAGGTTATCTCTTCGTTAAAGACAGTTGATCATTCAAAGGGAGGGCATCATGCGGCGGGTGCTCAGTAACGGCTCGTTTTTACGCTTCTATTTGTTGCTGGGCGTAGCGTTGTTGGTAGTGTTTGTGATTGCGTTAGCAGGGCGTTCGTTTATCGAGCAGGTGCGCCGCGAAGATTACCGCGAGCAGCTAGCTGCGTTACCTATGTCGCTGATGACGCAACAATTAGCCGACTTGCCTGCAGGTCAGCGAAACGCTTTGCTTGCGCGTTTTTCCGAGCAACTTGAGTTGCAGTTGACCCTGCAGCCTATCAGCGAAGCTGATCTTGGCTATTTTGAGCGATCACGTCTAGAGCAGGGCAAGATACTGGTCGCCGAGAGACCGTGGTTATTACAGCAACGTTTACCGGGCGATACATGGTTGCTGCAAGCCAGGCTTGAAGAGTGGAGTGAGCATCAGTGGCACGGCAGTATTGCTCTGTTGGGCGACTGGCTCGCGGCTGCTCCCGAAAATGAGCGTCAAAACCGCATCGCTCAACTGCGGCAAGGCAGCTGGCCGCTTCAGCTATCGTCTACTTTGCCAGCCGGGCTATCGTCCCAGCAGCAGGCCCAGCTGGCGAGTGGCGGCGTCATCACTCAGTTAGTCTCTGATAAGCTCTCCATCACACTGCTTTATCAACTGCCAGGCGAGCCCCAATGGCTGCAAGCTGGGCCTATCTCTCGTGGCGATACACTGCCACCTAATTTGCACTTGCCGCTTCTGGTGGGGCTGATGATCGTGCTCAGCCTGATCATCTATTTAATTATGCGCAGTATTGAGGCCCGTATGGCGCGGCTAGAGCTGGCCGCGACCAGGATCGCCAGTGGCCGTTTGGAAACGCGGGTAAAAGTGGAAAGCGGTGACTTTTTAGGGCGATTAGGCATGGCGTTTAACGGCATGGCCAATCAGGTGCAGAGCCTGCTGCGTGGCCAGCAAGAGATGATTCGCGCGGTTTCCCACGAGCTGCGTACCCCAGTCGCCCGTATTCGCTTTGCCGTGCAAATGGTCGAAGATATGACCGACCAGCCTGCTATTCGCCGTCAGTTGCAGGGCATTGATGCGGATATTGCCGAACTCGATGAATTAGTCGATGAAATACTCACCTATGCACGCTTAGGCGGTGAAACGGTCAATGGCGCTGAACTTGAAACGTCACTGGTGGAGTGCCGTGCCATGGTGGAACGCGTGATCGATACCCTTTCACCGCTGCATAAAGAGTTAACGTTAACGCTGGCGGCCGGCCCTGAAATTGAGCTGTTGGCGGAGCCACGCTATCTTCAGCGAGCGCTGCAGAATTTAGTCGGTAATGCCTGTCGGCATGCCAAGTCTCAGGTGGTGATTCAGCTGTGGGACGAGCCTAACTTGGTGCGTATCGATGTCGAAGATGACGGCCCGGGTATTCCGCCCGAAGCGCGGGCGGATATCTTTAAACCGTTTGCCCGGCTGGATGACAGCCGCGCCCGCAGTTCCGGCGGCTACGGGTTAGGGCTTTCGATTGTGCAGAAAATCATGGCTGGGCACGGCGGCAGTGTGACCATCGATACCAGCCCCACCCTGTGTGGTGCGCGCTTTACGCTGCTGGTTCCCCGTCGCGATCCGCTGGCTTAACCCCCGTTAGCACCGCAAAGGAGGTTTCCCGCGCGGTGCGCAAAAAATCCTGCATCCACGGCGCTTCTCGGGTCTCTTCACGAATCGCCGCATACAGCGTGCTCCATACCCCATGCTCGCCCAGCTTTACCGCGCTGACGTAGTCGCGTTCTAAATACTCGGTGAGCGCCCAGTTGGGCAGCGCACATACACCTCGCCCACTGGCGACTAACTGCATCATCATAATCGTCAATTCGGCGGTGCGGATCTCCCGAGGGCCTACATTCGCCGGCTGCAAAAACTGAGTGAAAATATCCAACCGTGATTGCTCAACGGGATACGTGATCAAGGTTTCATCCGCCAGCGCCTGGGGCTCTATAAAGCCCTGGCCTGCAAAAGCGTGCTGGCGGGCGACGGCTAATAATCCCTCATAGCGAAACAGCGGGGCGTAGTGAATGCCGTCAAGCGGTTGGGGGTCGGCGGTGATCACTAGATCCAATTGCTCGCGAGCAAGCGCTGGAAGCGGGTCGAAGTGGTGGCCACTGGGAATATCGATTTCCACCTCGGGCCAGTGATCGCGAAAGTAATCCACCGTCGGCATTAGCCACTGAAAGCAACTGTGACACTCAATGGCCATATGCAAACGCCCCTGCTCGGTGCCTGCCAAGCGCGCCAAATCCCGCTCCGCTTTGCGTACCTCGGGCAATACTTGATCGGCTAAGGCGAGCAGCCGTAAGCCTGCGCGGGTAAATTCCACCGGGCGGGTTTTGCGCACGAATAGCGGGCTATCCACGCGGCTCTCCAAATCTTTCAACTGATGCGAGAGCGCCGATTGAGTCAAATGCACGCGTTCAGCAGCATCAACTAGTGAGCCAGTTTCGCGCAGGGCGAGTAGTGTGCGTAGATGGCGTAGTTCAATCATTGTGAGTATTTTTCATCTTTACTATTAGAAACTTTAGTTTGATTCACTAAGACGGGGTGCCCAGACTGTGTGAATTCATTCACGTTGGTAGGGTTCATCATGACAGTTTCTCATATTCTCGGCTATCCCCGCATTGGCGCTCAGCGCGAACTAAAAAAGGCCACTGAGGCATACTGGAAGGGCGAATGCACCCGTAGCGAACTTGAAAGCACTGGCCATGAACTCCGCCTGCGTCACTGGCAGGCGCAGCAGAGCGCAGGTTTGGATTTCGTCAGCGTGGGTGATTTCGCGTTTTATGATCAAGTGCTGAACGTTTCAGTCACCCTAGGTGCCGTACCTGCACGCTTTAACGCCCAAGAGGAAGTCGCTAGTGGTGATGTTGATCTCGACACCGCCTTTCGTATGGCCCGTGGCCGCGCCCCCAGAGGTGAGCCCGCGGCCGCCTGTGAAATGACCAAATATTTCGATACCAACTACCACTATCTCGTCCCCGAACTGCATGAAGGGCAAATCTTTACCCTGGCTTCTAACCGCCTGTTCGACGAGGTGGATGAAGCGTTACGTGCAGGCTTTACCCCGAAAGTAACGCTAACCGGGCCGCTAACGTGGCTATGGCTGGGCAAAACCAAGGGCGGTGATTTTGATCACCTGACGCTACTAGACAGCGTACTCAATGTGTATGGCGAAATATTAGCGCGGCTTGCTACCCAGGGGATTGAGTGGGTGCAACTAGACGAACCCGCACTGGTGCAGGATCTCCCTTTGGCGTGGCAGCAAGCCTATGAGCGTGCCTATCACCGCCTTCAGTCTGCCCCGTTAAAACTATTACTAGCCACTTACTTTGGAGGCTTGGGCGACAACCTCTCTCTGGCGACCCGGCTACCCGTGGCGGGTTTACACATCGACGCCGTGCGCGCACCGCAGCAAGTCGAGAGTGTCATTGATCGTCTTGGCCCGCATCAGGTGCTATCAGTCGGTTT
The DNA here is from genome assembly GCF_030544485.1 of Halomonas sp. HAL1. NCBI lineage: Bacteria > Pseudomonadati > Pseudomonadota > Gammaproteobacteria > Oceanospirillales > Halomonadaceae > Halomonas > Halomonas sp. HAL1. Next base: position 3,343,302 of record NZ_CP130610.1, on the reverse strand, counting down.
TGTCGATGGTCGCAATATCTGGCGAGCCGACTTAGCGGCATTGCGCGAACGCTTGTTGCCGTTAAAAGTGCGCCTCGGGCAGCGGCTTTGGTTGGCGCCGAGCTGCTCGTTGTTGCATGTGCCGGTAGATCTTGCGCAGGAAACAGAGCTCGGTGGGGAGCTCGTGAGTTGGCTGGCTTTTGCGCAGCAAAAGCTGGCGGAAGTGGTCACTCTGGCGCGGTTGATTGATAACCGAACCACGCCTGATGATGAGCAGCGTTTGGATGAAGCAACCCGAGCGTTGGATGCCCGGCGTGAATCAACGCGTATCCACCAGACAGTGGTTAGTGAGCGACTGGCCGCGATTAGCCCTGCTGATAGCCAACGACAGGCGCCCTACAGCGTGCGTGCTGACGCACAACGGCGAGCGCTTAAGCTACCGTTGTTCCCGACGACGACGATTGGCTCTTTCCCGCAAACCGATGAGATTCGTGCTGCACGGCGCGCGTTTAAAGCCGGCGAGTTGTCATCAGCTAACTACGAAGCCCGCATGCAGGATGAAATTGCTTACGCGGTTGAGCGCCAGGAAGCGCTGGATATCGATGTGCCAGTGCACGGCGAAGCCGAGCGTAACGACATGGTGGAGTATTTTGGCGAACAGCTTGAAGGGTTTGCCTTTACCCGCTTTGGCTGGGTGCAGAGCTACGGTTCACGCTGTGTTAAGCCGCCGGTTATTTTCGGCGACGTTTCACGCCCTGCACCCATGACCGTTCGCTGGAGCCAGTATGCGCAAACCCTGACCAGCAAACCCATGAAGGGGATGTTGACGGGGCCGGTGACGATTCTGCAGTGGTCGTTTGTCCGCGATGACCAACCGCGGGAAACCACCTGCCGCCAGATTGCCTTGGCGTTGCGCGATGAGGTATTGGATCTGGAAAAAGCCGGGATTAATGTGATTCAAATCGATGAGCCGGCGCTGCGCGAAGGGCTGCCGCTACGCCAGCATGAGTGGCAGGCATACCTGGATTGGGCAGTCGAGAGCTTTCAGCTAAGTGCCGCAGGCGTTGCCAACACCACGCAAATTCACACCCATATGTGTTACTCGGAGTTCAACGACATCATCGGTGCGATCGCCGCCTTGGATGCCGATGTGATCACCATCGAAACATCGCGCTCGGATATGCACCTGCTGGACGCCTTCCAGGACTTTGCTTATCCCAACGAAATCGGCCCAGGCGTTTACGATATCCACACCCCTAATATTCCCGAGGTGAGCTGGATGGTCGATTTGATGGAAAAAGCCTTAGAGAAGATCCCAGCTGAACGGCTATGGGTAAACCCGGATTGTGGCCTGAAAACGCGCGGCTGGGCGGAAGTGGAGCCAGCGCTGGCTAATATGGTCGAAGCTGCCAAAGTACTGCGCCAACGCTATGCGTAAACGGTTGTAAATACTTTGATTAAGCCTTTCTGGTCAGAATCAACCCCGCTAAAAAGCGGGGTTTTGGCTTGAAAGCTAGCTTGCCGACGCTTAGCTTTTCGATGCGTAGGCGTAGAGCAGAGTTTCCTGGGCGCTGATGGCATCGCTTTTACCTGGATCCTGAAGCTGGTAGCTGCCGTCGGTCTGTAGCAGCCAGCTCTGGCAGTTATCCACCATGTAGGTTTCGAGATCCTTGCGCACACGGGTGGCGAGCTTCTTATCCAGCAGCGGGAAGCACGTTTCAACACGGTGAAACATATTGCGCGACATAAAGTCGGCGCTTGAGCACCAAGTCTCCGACTTGCCATCATTGTGAAAGTGGAACACACGGGTGTGTTCAAGCAGACGGCCAATAATGGAGCGCACACGAATATTCTCGGAAACCCCCGGCACCCCAGGCTTCAAACAGCACATACCGCGAATAATCAAATCGCACTCAACCCCCGCCTGGGAGGCACGGTAGAGCGCTTTGATAAGTTTGGGCTCGGTTAACGAATTGCATTTAATGATGATATGGGCGCGTTTACCCTTGCGCGCTATTTGCGCTTCACGGTCAATCATTTCCACTAGCCGCTCGTGCAGCGTGAATGGCGCATGCAACAGCGTGTCAATCTTGCGTGCGCGGCCCATCCCCGACAGCTGCTGAAACACTTTATGCACATCGGCGCACAGCGCTTTATTGGCAGTCAGCAGGCTGTAATCGGTATACAGCTTGGCGGTTTTAGAGTGGTAATTACCGGTGCCGAGGTGCGCGTAGTAGCACAGCTCGCCTTTTTCGCGGCGTACTATATGCAGCATCTTGGCGTGAGTCTTGTAGGCCATAATGCCGTAGACAACGATTGCCCCCGCTTCCTGCAAACGAGAAGCCAGCTGTAGATTATCGGCTTCATCAAAACGCGCACGTAGTTCAATGACCACGGTGACTTCTTTGCCCTGGCTAGCCGCTTCTACCAGCGCGCTAACGATAGGCGAGTCTGAGCCCGTACGGTATAGCGTCTGCTTTATAGCCAGTACATGCGGGTCGCGGGCGGCTTCGCGCAGCAGGTCTTCAATCGGAGTAAATGATTGAAAAGGGTGATGGAGCAGAATGTCACTCTTAGCAATAGCATCGAACAAGCTGCCCGCTTTGAGCGCTTTCGGAATGCTGGGAGTAAACGGGCGATAGAGCAGTTCTGGGCGGTCCACATCACCCAGAACTGACATCATGCGGGTTAAATTCACCGGCCCTTTGACCCGATATAAATCGTCGCTCTCAAGCTCAAATTGACGCAGCAGAAAATTAGTTAAGTCATCGGGGCAGCTGTCCGCCACTTCCAGCCGCACACCGCTGCCATAACGGCGTGCCAGTAGTTCGCCACGCAGGGCGGAAGCAAGGTCTGAGACTTCCTCAGGGTCAACGCTCATATCCGCATTGCGGGTCAAACGAAACTGGTAACAGCCGCGCACGCGCATGCCGGGAAATAGCTCATCGGCATGGGCATGAATCATCGAGGACAGGAACACATACTCGGAGAAACCCTCTTCGCATAACTCCTTCGGTAGCGCCATTAAGCGAGGCAGCGAGCGTGGCGCTGGTAGAATAGCCATGCCTCCGGCGCGGCCAAAGGCATCTTTGCCTTCCAGCTCAACAATAAAGTTAAGACTTTTATTGACCAGACGCGGGAAGGGATGCGAAGGGTCGAGACCGATGGGGCTAATAACCGGCATAATTTCGTTATCGAAAAACGCCCGCGTCCAGGCCTTTTGTTGATCAGTCCACTGATCGCGACGACGAAAGCGCAACCCATGAGTCTCCAGGGCGGGCAACAAGGTATCGTTGAGTATTTGATACTGGCGATCAATTTGCGTATGGGCGATCTGAGAAATCTCGGCCAATACGGCTTTAGGCAGTCGGCCATCGGCCGCGGTGGTGTCGTCGCCAAGGGCGATCTGGTGCTTTAATCCCGCTACGCGAATTTCGAAAAACTCATCCATATTAGATGAGAAAATCAGCAAGAACATCAACCGGTTGAGCAATGGGTGGGCATCGTCTAACGCTTGTTCAAGCACGCGGATATTGAACTGTAGATGCG